>NZ_JALNPN010000005.1:0-301184 GCF_024520835.1 Pantoea sp. Fr+CA_20 | reverse complement strand
AAGGGTCCATGATGAACATGAACCCTTTTTACACCTGCCACTGGATCGGTCAACCGATCCTTAAATGATCGGCATTAGCCTTGCGGCTCCTTTTTCGTTTTTAACTTAACTATCAGGCTTTTGCCAGCTCTTCTTCAGGACGCTTCAGTACCGCATAGCCTAATCCGGCAATCGCTGTACCAATCAAAATCGCCATCAGATAACCGAGCACTGGGGTAATCGCACCAGGGATGAGCAGCACGAACAGGCCGCCGTGTGGTGCCATCAGTTTGGCACCAATCGCCATCGAGACTGCACCCGTCACAGCACCACCGACGATACAGCATGGCAGGACGCGCATCGGATCACGAGCTGCAAAAGGAATCGCACCTTCTGAAATAAAGCACAGACCCAGAACCAGCGCGGCTTTACCGCCTTCCTGCTGACCTTTATTAAATTTACGACGCGCAACCAGCGTAGCCAGACCCATGGCCAGCGGTGGCACCATACCGGCCGCCATAATCGCGGCCATCGGCGCGTAGGTTTGTGAACTCAGCAGCCCAACGCCAAACGCATAAGCCACTTTGTTAACCGGACCGCCCATGTCGGTACACATCATGCCACCCAGGATAGCACCTAACAGGATCGCATTGGCGGTACCCATATTAGCCAGCCAGTGGGTCAAAGCACTCATGATGCCCGCGACCGGTTTACCCACCACATAGATCATCAGTAAACCGGTGATCAGGCTGGCAAACAACGGAATAATCAGGATGGGCTTCAACGCCTCCATACTTTGTGGCAGCTTCACTTTGCCGCTAATCAGCCTGGCAGCGTAACCTGCGATAAAGCCTGCGATAATACCGCCAAGGAAGCCCGCGTTAATACTGGTGGCGATCATACCGCCAATCAGTCCAGGCGTCAGACCAGGACGATCCGCGATAGAGAAAGCAATAAAGCCCGCCAGAACCGGAACCATCAGTGCAAACGCACTGCCGCCACCGATTTGCATCAGCGCCGCCGCCAGAGTACCTGGCTCTTTAAAGGCCGTGATACCAAAAGCAAACGACAGTGCGATACTTAAGCCGCCCGCCACAACCATTGGCAGCATGTAAGACACGCCGGTCAACAGGTGACGGTAAGCGCCCGCGCCGCCCTCTTTCTTCTCTTCCTGCTGACTGTTTTGCGAGCCAGAAGGTTGGTAAGGCTTCGCTTCTGCAACCGCTTTATCCAGCTCCTGTGCGGTCTTTTTCAGCGCCAGACCGGTTGAGGTGCGATACATCGGTTTACCCGCAAATTTTGCCAGATCCACTTCGATATCCGCTGCCACAATCACCAGATCGGCTGCGGCAACTTCTTCAGGCGTAATCGCGTTACCCGCGCCAACAGAGCCGCGGGTTTCCACTTTTACCCACCAGCCACGTTTGGTGGCTTCGGTCTGAATAGCCTCGGCCGCCATAAAGGTATGCGCGACGCCCGTTGGGCAAGCGGTCACGGCAACGACGCGTTTTGGTCCATTCGCTGGCGCAGCGGTAGAGGCAACAGCCGCGGCAGGTGCTGCCGCGCTGGCTTGCCAGGGCTTAGCTTCAGCCTTAGCACGATTCAGGAACTGTTCAGGTTCGCTGACCGCCTGTTGTACATCACCCAGCCAAACGGACTTTCCGTTCAGCGCGGCATCATCCGGCACAGTTTTACCGGTGACGATCACCAGCTCGGCCTCTGCCGGGTTTTCGGTTAGTGTTAAACCAGCCTGCGCAGCCGCAGCAGCCAGGCGTTGTTTTGCCATGTAGGCAGAAGCCAGTCCTGTTGAAGGATCTTTTATCAGCAGCGTTTTCACTATCGCTCTCCTGCTGTCAGTTAACGGGTTGTAAGTCGACGCGCGCCATCATTGCGGCCAACTGGGTACGATCAGTAACGCCGACGTTGCTCTGGCTGACAGCCATCGCGGCTACCGCAGTAGCCAGACGTAACGTATGTTCACTGGATTCACGCATTAACAGGCCATAAATCAGGCCACCTACCATGGAGTCACCTGCGCCAACGGTGCTGACAACCTCGCACACCGGCGGTTTAGCAATCCATTCACCTGAGGCATTGACCCAAAGTGCGCCTTCTGCGCCCAGAGAAATCACCACATGTGCAATGCCCTGCTCACGCAACTCATGCGCTGCGTCAATCACGTCCTGGAGCGCAGGGAGTTTGCGCCCTGCCCAGATTTCCAGCTCGCGACGATTAGGTTTAACCAGCCAGGGCGCGGCCTTCAGGCCCGCCACCAGCGCTTCGCGACTGCTGTCAAAGATGATGCAAGGACAATGCGTACGCAGTTCAGTCATCCAGCGAGTAAAGGCATCGGGATCGACGCCTTCAGGCAGACTGCCGCTCACGCAGACCATGTCAAACTGACCCAGCCAGGTTAATGAATCGCTGGTGAAGCGATCCCAGTCCTGCGCCGTGACCTGGAAGCCAGAAAAGTTAAGATCGGTCACATCACCGGTTTGCTCGGTAAGCTTGACGTTGATGCGCGTACGCCCATTGACGACCTGAAAACGGTTGGCGATACCCAACTCACTGAAGAGTTGCTGAAAGCCATCCTGATTGTCTTTGCCGAGAAAACCGCCAACGGTCACGTCGATGCCCAGATCTTTCAGGACTTTGGCAACGTTGATGCCTTTACCGGCAGCATGCAAACCGGTGGTTTTCACCAGATTGACTTCGCCACGTTCAATTTCGGGCGTAAAACCAACTAAATCATACGCAGGATTCAACGTGATGGTTGCAACACGTCTGGTCATGCCGCCCCCTCACCTAAACCACTGTTAATGGCTTCTTCAATGGCATTAAGCGCCTGCTGTGCATCTTCACCACTGGCAGTGAAACGCAGGCGGTGGCCTTTTTTCACGCCCAGCGCGACGACCTTCATCAGGCTGCGTCCGTTTGCCGGTTTACCGCTGCCATCAAGGTTGGTAATCGTGATGTCGCTATTAAACTGTTTGATCACGCTCACCAGCGCCGTGCCCGGGCGCGCATGCAGGCCATGCTCATTGCGGATAGTAAACTCAGCCGTCAGCTGATCTGCCTGCTCGTCAACTTCGCTGGTCAGCAGGGCATAAACGCCTGCTGCATCCGCTTTCAGCAAACGGTCGGCTTTATTGTTCTGTAACAGTGCGCTCAGATAGCCCAGGACCTCTAATGGTCGTTCATCAACAGCGGCCACGCTTACTAACATCGCCACGGATTCACCCTGGTGCTCGAAGGCATTCGCCGCACGGCTGACGGCCACTCCGCTTTGCAGATTGCCCTTGCCGCTGTCACTTAACCAAATACCCTGACCCAGGCTTAAGGGATTGCCTGACACCACGTCGGCAACATAGCTGGCATCGACCACGCCAGCGGCCTGTAAGCGTCCGGCATTGAGTGCCTGCAATGTCATCAGGTCGCGTGCGTTAACGTCCAGCGTAATTAACGATGTATCGAAGCTGAATTCTGCTGATTGCTTCTCACCCATCAGCAACGCACGAAGATCCTCGGCGGAGGCGGTTTTGAGCTGTTCAGCAATGCTGTCGTCGCTGAGTACATGGGTCAGCTGGCGCAGCAACGCCAGGTGTTCATCCGATTTCGCGGCAATGCCAATCGCGACATAGGCAGTTTGATCGTCACCCCAGGCAATTCCCTGTGGAAACTGGAAGACCTGAACGCCGGTTTTCAGCACCAGATCGCGCGTGTCGGTGGTGCCATGAGGAATGGCGATACCATTACCCAAAAAGGTTGAGGTTTGCTGCTCACGCGCCAGCATGCCATTGACGTAACCTTCCGCCACGTTACCTGCAGCGGTAAGTGCCGCCGCAACCTGACGAATCGCATCTTCTTTGTTTTGGGCGCTGGCTCCGGTATGGATGGCCTGCAATTCGAGCTGGAACATAATTCTCCTCGCTTGCTGATTGAATCGTTTCAGCTCATTGGTGTTGGAACTTGCTGTTTGAACCCGTGAAGGTTGTTACAGCAACGCTGAAACGTTTCAGGGATTGTTATTCAGCTTGGCTTTACAGGCAAGAAAATGCGTAAACGACATAACAGATCTTTGACGTTACGCACAATTCAGAGAGGTTGGGAAATTATCTTAAAAATAGTGCTGAAGTCTGGACGACACAAGGTCAGTCTTTTCAGGAGGATTTCAGCAGCGTCAGCTGACGCCGCAAACACAGTCACCTTAAGATCAGGAAGGCACCTTGCCCGACAGTGATAGGCCATCCGCACGTGCACAACAGCATGGACCGCACGTTAATCCCCAGGATGAGGCTAAAGGTTAGAACAGCATGGCTAAACCGGCGGCAAAAAGCATCGACAAGCCGGTGGCCAGTAAACCTGGCAAAATAAACGGGTGATCGATTACTCGTCGGCCCAGACGAGTGGAGCCGGTATCATCCAGCGCAACGGCGGCCAGCAACGTGGGATAGTTAGGCAAGATAAACAGGGACGCGGTTGCCGGAAAACAGATGACCAGTGTGGCGGGCACAATGCCCATACTCAAGGCCATCGGAAACAGAATTTTGGTCGATGCCGCCTGAGAATAGAGAAAACATGATGCCAGTACGATAATCAGTGCCAGTAACACTGTGGAATCCAGAAAATAGCGCGCGGCCATATCCTCTAACCACAGGCGATTGCTCTCCATAAACGTGGAACCCAGCCAGGCCACGCCAAGTATACAGATACAAGACGTCATACCGGTTTTAAACACCGACGACCCCGGAATCGTATGCACATTCACCCGACAGAACATGACGATAGCCATTGCCACCGCTAACATCACGGCAATGCGCGCCTGTCCGCTATTGAGCACAGGGCGAGTAATGATTTCCAGTTTGGGGCTGCTGATAATGGCATAAATCAGCACCGTCACCAGGCCAATAATAAAAATCAGAACCGAACGTCTGCCGTGAATAGCGGAATGCGTTAGCTGCACGGTTTTCACCGCATTATCCTGATGTTCAAGCTGGTCAGTGTGACGTAAGCGATCCCACCACAGGTAAAACAATGCGGAACATAAGAGCGCCATGAAGGTGGCTGGAATGGTCACGGCAATCAGTTCTATATAGCCCCAGCCGTGCGGCCCCTGTTCCAGAATACCAGAGAAAAAAATCACGGCTGCCGAAATGGGTGATGCCACAATGCCCAGTAACGATGCGGCGACGGAAAGCGCTAATGCGCGGGTTGGACGAAGATGATTATCTTTAGCCACTGCCACAATCACGGGCATACAGGCAAAAGATACCTGCCCTGTACTGGCCATCATGGTTAATAACCAGGTTGAGAGTGGCGCCGTAATCACCAACAGACGCGGATAACGACGCAAGGCACGCTCGGTCAGTTGCACCAGATAATCAATGCCTCCTGCCTGCTGCATGGCCGAGATGGCCGAGATGGCGACAATCACCACCATGATAAATATCATTACCAGCATCGGCAGGTCGCCAGGTGTGGCACCCAGCGCGCACAGCATTAATACTCCCGCCCCGCCTGCAAACCCCACACCGATGCCGCCAATACGCATGCCCAAAAACAGGAAAAAAAGCACGGTCATAAACTGTAGTATTAGCATGATTCCATTCCTTCTGACTGCGTTTTACACAGCTACCGCCCACACTCAATACCGGTACAGGCTTCATTTCCCCGCGCAAGGCTGTATCAGGCTATTTGTCGATATGTCCTACAGAGAAATGGAACACGGCTTAATAACCGTTTTCTGCGCATCGGGTGCACTGAGGGGCGTAAATTCTTTTTGCGTTGATGCATGATTTCTCTGGATGCCTGCCGGTAAGCAGACCGGGACATCTCAGAGAAATACGTTGAATCGCGCTACGTCGTTACGACAGGCAGTTCCCACATTGAGGCGTCCTGCCTGCCAGACTCGCCCGTTTTATTTCACCCGACCCAGCTCAGCAGCACGCATTGCCGCGTGAATCTCTTCTGCCGCACCTTCACCCAGCGGTAACAGCGGTGAACGGACAGTGGCATGTTCCAGAATGCCACGCGCAACCAGCGCATGTTTAAGTGCGACAGTGCCTTCCATATGTGAACCACGATGGTACACGGCTTTAGTCACAGGCATCAGTCGGTCATGTAATGCACGGGCTTTCTTATAATCCTGCGCTTTACCGGCATTGATCATTTCAATCAGTGGCTCAGGTGCAATATTGCCGTAGCCCACCAAAAAGCCATCAACATCAAAAATGGTATGCAGCAGATATTCATCATGGCAGGTCAGAATCTGAAGATCGGGACGTTCACGGCGGATGACAGGGATTTCAGTATCCCAACGACGCATGTTGCGTACACCATTTTTCATCGCAAACACGCCCGGCTGAGCGGAAATGTCCAGCAGTGTTTTCAGGTTATAGGTGGCTTTAGTGACGTCCGGATACTGGAATAAAATAAGCGGTAAGCCACTCTCTTCATAAACGACGCGATAGCGATCCTGTGGCGCGCCGTCCTGATAACCAAAACGCAACCAGCCGTGTGAAGGATAAAGTAAACCGGCAGCCGCCCCCGCCTCAACAGCGCGTTTTGCCTCACGTGCCGCCACTTCAGTTCCTTCCCCAGTAATACCGGCAATGACGGGGATCTTGCCTTCAACGGATTTTACAAATGCCCGAATGACGTCGGCCTGCTCATCCTGGGTCAGAAACGTGCCCTCACCTGCGTGCCCCAGGACCACCAGCCCTTTTACGCCGTCAATACTTCCCAGCCAGCTGCCCAGACGTTGAATAGCGTCAAAATCAACTTTTCCTTCGCGAGTGAATGGGGTAACAGGTGCAGGGGTTAAGCCTCTGAGGTCGATATTAATCATAATTAACTCCTTGATGTAATAGACGTTTAATCATAAGTGCAGTCAGGATGAAAAATAAATGCAACCGTTACTGCAATCGTTTTCACGTAAGTTAAATTCGCAATGTAATCTCATCGCGTCAACCGGCAACTGTTAATAAGTGCGGCAGCCATCACAAAACATCCAGGGAGAAAATCATTGTCTGCGATCCAGATCGCAGAGGATTCATGACCGCATTACTCTCGCAATGCAGTCATTGGTCAGACGGGCTACTAATGAGGGGAAGCGGTGGATTTTCGCGGGATTAGCGTGGGAATAATGGTCGATAAATGTGGTTCATTCCTGCCATTGATGAGCATATCCACGGCATTACCTGCAATATGTTCCAGTGGCGTACGCACTGAGGTTAAGGCGACAGGCAACCGGCTGACGAGGGGAATATCGTTGTATCCTACCAGTGACAACTCTTTGCCAATGGTGATCCCTGCATGATGCGCCGCCGCCATCACGCCAATCGCAATCTCGTCATTGACGGCAAAAATCGCTGTAGGCCGCGAGGAATGGTTTAACATCGACGAACCCACCTCTTCGCCCGACTGGATATTAAAGTCAGAGGAACGACACCACTCTGGTCGAACAGACAAACCGGCTTCCTTCATTGCCCGTTCAAAACCTTTCCGACGATTCAATGCATTAGAAGCAAAATCCGGTCCACCAATCATACCGATTTTTTTATGGCCTAAATCGATCAGATGGCGCGCGGCAAGGTAGCCGCCCATTTCGTCATCACCCACGGAAGAGGGACTCACGCCGTCGGTGCGCAATACCAGTACGTGCGGTATTTCGCGTTCCCGCAGCGTCTGCGGAAGCGGATCGCCCAGACGGCAGGTTGAAAGAATCAGTCCGTCGACGCGTCTGTCCAGTAAAGATTCAGCGGACGCTTTTTCCTGTTGCGGATCGTCACCACAGGTCGCCACGATGGCAAAGTAGCCGCGTCGTGAGGCAGCAGTGGCGATAGCCTCAAACAACATCGCCGTCACCGCATCCGTCATACGGGGAACCAGTACACCAAGCGTACCGGTATCGCCCCTTCGCAGGCTGGAGGCAACATAATCGCGCCGATAGCCAAGTTCACGAGCAACCTGGCGAACTTTTTCAGCTGACGCGCTTTTTGACTGTGGAAGCCTTTCATCCAGAATTCGCGATACGGTTGAAATGCTTACGCCTGCGGCATTGGCAACATCACGCATCGTTATCAGCCTTTTATCCGACTGTTCCTTTTCCTGGCTTTCCTGATCCATATATCACTCCGGGGATTAATGTGGGTGGCAAAGATCCATCTGCAGACGGCAACAATATACAACAGACGCGATAACAACGGGATACGCGGTTAACATGCACTGCCTGGGGGCCGCACTTATCCTTCTCTTAATGCTCACAAGGTGCCATTTTCAGCCATTACGCTCTTATAGTTCTCCCCCGTCTTAGCCTCTCCGCAAACTCAATGAGAAAGAGTATGACCTGATTCACGCTTTTTTGATTGCCTGAGAGCGGAATGTGAACTCGTTAACAATTAACTATGCCGCTTGATTGACGCAGCAGAATATTAAACCAACGATAACCCATGTGAAAACGATTGCATTAACGTTTTCATATTATCAGTTTGCATATTTTTTTATGCAATAACCATCAGTGAGTGGGCGGCAAACGCATGGCTCCGGCACGGTCGTTGTCTTGCACGTTTGCCCCCTATCCATCACTAAACAGGGTGTCACTATGTCAACTCAGGTTATCGCTTCCCACGCCAGTCCCGCCGATTCATCTGTATTACTGGCGCGGCTTGAGCGATTGCCCATCACACGCCGGTTAATGGCTATTCGTGTTGTGGTGGGGCTGTCCACTTTTTTTGATGCCTATACCATTATTGCTATCGCGTTTGCCCTGCCACAACTGACGCAGGAATGGGGGCTCACGCCGACATTTGTCGGTCTGATCATTGCAGCAAGCTATATCGGGCAACTGGTAGGTGCACTCTTTTTTGGTACGCTGGCAGAGAAAATTGGCAGGATTGGTGTTTTGCGTATCACCATCATTATGTTTGTCATCATGGATGCCGCCTGCCTGTTCGCCTGGAACGGCTGGTCGATTCTGGTTATCCGTTTTTTGCAGGGGCTGGGAATTGGTGCTGAGGTCCCGGTCGCCAGTGCCTATATCAACGAGTTTGTCGGTGCAAAGAAACGCGGTCGTTTTTTTCTGCTGTATGAAGTTATCTTTCCGGTTGGCATGATGTGTGCCGGCCTTATCGGGTTCTTTCTGGTGCCGGTTTATGGCTGGAAAATCATGTTTCTCATTGGCCTGATCCCCTCAGCCCTGGCGGCACCTTTGCGCTGGTTAATGCCGGAATCTCCGCGTTGGTTAGTCTCTAAAGGCCGCCATCAACAGGCTGAAAAAGTGGTCCAGTCCTTCGAGGCAGAAGCTGTACGTCGTGGTATGCCATTACCCGAGCCCGTCATTAAACCTGTAACGGTGATACCCGCCTCATCCAGCGGGGTGAAAGCCCTTTTCTCAGGTATCTACAAATCCCGGACGTTTATGCTGTGGGGTTTGTGGTTGACGGTTTATACCATCAATAACGGTATGGTTACCTGGTTTCCAACCATGTATAAAACCCTGTTCCACCTGCCGTTAGAAACCAGCCTGGCCTATGGGTGGATCACCTCGGCCTGCGGCGTCATTGCCTCTGTAATTTGTGCCTTTAAAATCGATCACGTGGGGCGTAAGCGCTGGTACAGCTGGGCATTTATGCTGGCCATTATTCCGCTCATCGTGCTGTGTGTATTAGGGGCTAATGCGCCCTGGCAGATACTGATCTTTGGCAGCATCGCCTATGCCATTTTGCAAACTATCGCCTTCTCACTTTATCTCTATTCTGCCGAACTCTATCCGACCCGGCTTCGGGCGACAGGTACTGCCTTTTCCAGCGCCTGGCTACGCGCCGGGTCATCTGTTGGGCCATTAATGGTGGGGTTTATTGTGTCTGGCTTTGGGATCAGATTTGTTTTTATCACGTTCGCCGTCATTGCCCTGATCGGTGGCGTGATCACCCTGCTGTTCGCGATTGAAACCAAAGAAAAGTCGCTTGAAGAGTTATCCCCTTAACCAGGCAACAGCACACCGATAAGGAAGTCAGTTACATCGCCATCATCCGGGTTTGGCCATGCGCCACCGAGAGCCTGGTCAGCGCATCGTTAACAGCCTGATTTTGGAACGGACAGAAGGAAAAACCAAACGCGCGGTGATAGCTCAACAACAGGGAGGCCGAAAAAGGTTATGGCGCGGTGCTCTGCTCAAGGTGAATCAGATATTCCATGGCGTAATGACGATTGCTGCCGCACATCTCAACCGATGGCTGAAGTCCCGCGCACACGTCTGGCCGCAGGGGAGATGCAAAAATTTTGCAGAGGTTATTATCCGCGAGCTGAATGCAGCGCGTATTAGCGGGTTTACCCTGAGGCATGCCAGGAATGGGCGAGGAAATGCTGGGGGCGATACAACAGGCACCGCAATCTGTACGACATTCCATCTTTCACATCCGGGATAGGGTAAACCGCGGACGATAACAGAATGGGGATTACGCCGACATCACCTTTACAGAAAAAGAGGTTAACGCCTAAGCGAACCGCATTGCGGTTTATGCTGAAATCGCCGTTGCAAGGGGAAGACCTCGTAAAACCCGGCTTATCTACTCATACAACGGGCCTGTTCTGCCCTGACACTCGCTATCGACAACAAAATTTTTCGCGCTATCTTGCCTGTTAAGAGGCGCGCGAGTAACGTTGCGCGCACTATTACTTTGCGAGTGAGAACAGCAATGCCAAAAGCGAATGAAATTAAAAAAGGAATGGCCGTTACCCACAATGGAAAACTGCTGCTGGTCAAGGATATTGACGTCCAGAGCCCCAGCGCGCGCGGCGCGGCAACGCTTTATAAAATGCGCTTTACCGATGTCCGTACCGGGATGAAGGTCGAAGAACGCTTTAAAGGCGACGAGATTATCGAGGCCATCTCTCTGAGCCGTCGCAGCGTCACCTTCTCCTATATTGACGGTGATGAATACGTCTTTATGGACGATGAGGATTACACGCCTTACGCCTTCAAAAAAGAGCAAATAGAAGAAGAGCTACTGTTCATTCCGGAAGGTGGCATTCCCGGCATTCAGGTTCTCACCATGGACGGACAGGTTCTGGCGCTGGAATTACCACAAACCGTGGACATGGACATTGTGGATACCTCGCCCGGTATTAAAGGCGCGTCAGCCAGTGCCCGCACCAAACCTGCCGGGATGAGTACCGGTTTAGTTGTTCAGGTACCGGAGTACCTCAGCAACGGTGATCGCATCCGAATCCATGTGGCAGAACGTCGCTATATGGGGCGCGCAGACTAATTACCTGCGTTACAGGCTGGCGGCTAAATAATGTTATAATATAACAATATCACCGTCTTTATTTTACAGGAGCCGCTGGCATGACGCGCGTTAACCTTCTTACCGGGTTTCTGGGCAGTGGTAAAACCACCACGCTGCTTCATCTGTTAGCGCATAAGCCCGAAGAGGAAAACTGGGCTGTGCTGGTGAATGAATTCGGTGAAGTTGGTATTGATGGTGCGTTACTCGCCAACAGCGGTGCCATCCTGAAAGAGATACCCGGCGGTTGCATGTGCTGCGTCAACGGACTGCCCATGCAGGTCGGGTTAAACCGACTGATAAAGCAGAATAAACCCGATCGCCTGCTGATTGAGCCCACTGGACTGGGCCATCCGCGCCAGTTATTACAGATGCTGACCTCGCCGGTTTATCAGCCCTGGCTCGAACTGCAGGCAACGCTTACCCTGCTGGATGCACGGCAGCTTAATGATGAACGCGTGGCGAAAAATGAAAACTTTCGCGATCAACTGGCCGCCGCCGACATTATTGTCGGCAATAAACGCGATCGCTGGAGCGAAGCCGATCGGCAGCGCCTGGAGCAGTGGCTTGCCGCACACCAGGACGATCGTCAGTTTGTTACTGCCGAGTTTGGTCAGATTCCCCTCACTTTGCTCGACAGGCCGCAAGGGAAAGCGCGCGCCATTCCGCATCCGGCCCACCATCATCATCACTCAGCCCCGGCCAGTGGTATTGCCGCAATGCGACTCGACGGGCACGCAACCTGGCGTCGGGCGGTCAATCAGGGTCAGGGTTATGTTGCCTGTGGCTGGATTTTTGATGATGAAACGGTGTTTGATACTCTGCCGTTGCTGGAGTGGGCGCGGCTTGCCCCTGTCGATCGGGTTAAAGGCGTGCTGCGCATTGCGGAGGGTGCCGTCAGCATTAACCGTCAGGGAGAAGACCTTCATATTGAAATACTGGGTTCAACCCCGCCTGACAGCCGCGTTGAGATGATTCATTCCTCATCTGCCGACTGGAATAGTCTACAATCCGCTTTGTTGAAGATTCGTTTAAGCTGACATGGTTAAGGTCGGCGGTTATTTTTTATTAGGGCAGAATTATGCACGCAACACGCCTTGTCACCATCCTGCTGCTGAATGCACTGGGAATGATGCTGTTTTTTTCCTGGTATTTACCACCCGGTCATGGGTTTTGGTTTGATATCGATAAAGGGATTTTCTTCGCTTTCAATAATGAGATGGTTAATTACCCGGGCTTTGCCCTGCTGGTCGCGATTACCAACTTCCGCGGTTTTGACGCCGTGTCATTACTGGTAATGGGCTTGCTCTATCTGTGGCTATGGCGACGGGAAACACCGACAGGCCGACGCCGTATGCTGGCCATTGGCATTACGATGTTGCTGACAGCCGTCATCCTGAATCAGGCCGGTCATTTGCTACCGGTGAAGCACGCCAGTCCAACGCTGTTTTTTGAAGGGGTTCATCGCGTCAGTGAGTTGACCGGCATTCCAGCCAAAGACGCGTCTAAAGACAGTTTTCCGGGCGATCATGGCATGATGCTGATGATCTTCGCGGCATTTATGTGGCGCTATTTTGGCTTTCGCACATTTTTAGTCAGCGTGGTCATTGTGGTGGTGTTTTCTCTTCCACGCGTAATGGCTGGTGCACACTGGTTTACCGATATTGCCGTTGGATCACTTTCGGTTACGCTGGTGGGATTGAGTTGGTGGTTATTAACCCCGGCAAGTGATTACCTGGTTAATTGGTTTTATCACAAATTACCGGGTAAAAATAAACCCCAACAGTAATTCATTAGCCCGGGCGGAATAATGTTTACATTATAAACCGCCCTTATTTATAAAAAACCGAATGAAATAATTAGCAAGCTAACTAGAAATCCCTTTTCTGAACCCTATGATAATCCAGCATTTAGCGTCAGCCCGCGACGCTCGCGGCGCTGCCGTGCTTCTGTTAACCCGCACTATGCCTGGAATTAGCGCCAGATCATCCCTTTCCTCAGGTTATCAGCCCTGAATAACTGTTGATAAAGTGAACAAGTTATTTAAGTTTGATAAGTATCAAAAAAACCTATCAGAATTTGATTAAAAGCTCTCGCCACGGCCTCTGTAATCGGTTAATCTCGGTCGCAGTGAGAAAGAAGTAGCAGTATTAAGCACGCTTTCATCGGTAAAATGTGGTGATTTACACAATTTTATAATTAAAGCATTGTCTTGTTCTGACTGGCTTATTAATCTCATTCCGTTTTGTCATCTGGCTGGCGACAATCTTGTCGTAAGGACTTCGAAGGAAAACCCGTATAATGGTCAAGTCTCAACCAATACTGAGATATATCTGGCGGATAGTGCCCGCTCTGGCGCTGGCAACACTTCTCTCAGCTTGTAGCAGTACCCATAACACCGTAAAAAACGAGAATCATGAAGTTAACAACCAGAATGGTTTTTTACTTCAAGCGTCTCAGGATGAGTTCGAAGAGATGGTGCGTAACGTCGACGTTAAGTCGCGCATCATGGAGCAATACGCAAGCTGGAAAGGTGTACGTTACCGTCTTGGCGGTGATACCAAGCGTGGTATTGATTGTTCCGCTTTCGTTCAGCGCACTTTCCGCGAACAGTTTGGCTTAGATCTTCCCCGCTCCACCTCCGAGCAGCAGGGAACGGGTAAAGAAATTTCTCGCACCAGACTGCGTCCAGGTGATTTAGTTCTGTTTCGTGCAGGCTCCACTGGTCGCCATGTGGGTATCTACCTCGGCAATGACAATTTTGTTCACGCCTCAACCAGTAGCGGTGTCATGATCTCCAGCCTTAATGAAGACTACTGGAAAAAGCGTTATAGCGAAGCTCGCCGGGTCTTAAGTAAAAACCCGAGCTAGTGCTACTCTCGAACGTCCTCTCAGCCAGAGAAAAACAGAACGCTGCCTTTGCAGCGTTTTTTTTTGAATCCCTCGAATCCGCGTAAAAATACTTGTTTATCAAAATAATAACGAGACATTATTAACAGACTCGTTATATTCTCAGACGCAAATATTCGGGCGATTGCGCACCATTAAGTTTTGTATTTTGATCAGGGGAAGCACTTCATGCCATTGTCGCGGGCGCTGATACGCCAGGCAACTTATCCTCGTCGAATCGCGTGGAATAGCGCGATTGTTGGCAGTCTGTTTTTTTTGTTGTTAACCTCTGTTTTACTTACCGAGACCCAACATCAACGGGAAAATCAACATAAGCAGTTGCTCATCGACAGCAGCAACGACTTCCAGCGTCACGTGGCGACGCTGATTACAGATACCCTTTCTCCCCTGCTTCCGTTCGTCCAGTCAGAATGCTATATCGGCAATCATGAGTTAACTGCACGTGCCGCGTTTGCCGGCGACATACGCGCCATCATTTTAGTGAAAGACGGTAACGCCTTTTGCTCTTCAGCCACCGGCAGCTTTTTTCAGCCACTGAGCGCGATTTCGGCCCGTACCGATACCACACGCGACCGGGATATCCGTTTATTGCCGGGTACCCCTATGCAGCCGACGAAACCGGTACTGGCGATATGGATCAAGCAACCCGGCACCCTACAGTCCGGCATCTTTACCACCTTGAATCTGAGCCTGGCCGATTACCAAATAAAAGCGTCCTCGCATCCTGAAATTACCGGGATTGCGATACTCGCGCATAATACCGCGATGACCAGCTGGCAAACCACTCTCGTAAGAAATCATCAACTCCCTCCACCGTTAACGCAGATCACTATGGACGGGCTGCCGTTCCAGTTTGCACTCTACGGCTCAACCTTATCCGCAGGCGATTTCCAGACCATTATGTTGAGTAGCCTGTTGATGTCATTACTCGCTGGCTGTACGTGTTGGTTTTTACTGACCCGGGTTCAGCGACCCGGTAAAGAAATTACTCTGGGCATCCGGCGTGGTGAATTTCGCGTCGAGTATCAGCCTTTAATTACGGCTCAGGATGGCAAATCTTACGGTATGGAGGCGCTGCTACGCTGGACGCATCCGTCCGGTGAAACGGTCTCACCCGATATTTTTATCAGTTACGCTGAAGCACAAAACCAAATTATCCCCCTGACCCGACACCTGTTTGAACTGGTCGCCCGCGATGCACACCAGCTACGTCATAGCTTGCCCAAAGGAACCTGCCTCAGCTTAAATATTTCCCCCCTGCATCTGAGCGCCTGCAGTTTCCGTGACGATGTCCTGTACTGGCAGGACAATATGCCTCACGATCATTTTCAGTACGTCTTCGAAATCACTGAACGGGCCGTAGTTGAAAACGGCAATGCAACTGAACTGTTTCACTGGCTACATCAGCGGGGAATTAAAATCGCAGTGGATGATTTTGGCACCGGGCACAGTGCGCTAATCTATCTTGAAAAGTACCCTTTTGATTATCTGAAAATCGATCGTGGATTTGTGCAAAGTATTGGCACCGAAACGATCACTTCACCCGTGCTGGATACAGTGTTACAACTGGCTAAAAGGCTCAACCTGATGAGCGTGGCTGAAGGTGTGGAAACCGATGAACAAGCCAGTTGGCTGATCAACCGCGGCGTCACCCATTTACAGGGGTATTTCTTCAGTCGGCCGTTACGTCCAGAGCAGGTAAGAGACTATTTTCAACGTCAAAACAGTCAACCCTCGCGTTAATCACCGTCGATTATCGCTGCGGTGCAAGACACTCACAGGAGAGAACATCCCTTATGCCGCTCCGCTTTGTCATTTTGCTGCTGTGTAGCTTGCTCATCACCCCGCTGCATGCTTCTCCCGTTCAGACAAGTTACACCTTTGCTCAACTGGGATCGCCGAAGTACCCCAGAGACTTCCGTCACTATGACTATGTGAATCCTGCGGCACCAAAGGGCGGCAAAATTGTCCTGTCGGTCATCGGCACTTACGATAACTTCAACCGTTATGCCTCACGAGGCAACCCTGGCGTCGGTACCGGGCCACTGTATGACAGCTTATTCACTACCTCGGATGACGAAACCAGCAGCTACTATCCGCTGATTGCTGAATCAGCACGACATCCTGATGACTTCAGTTGGATGGAAATTACGCTTAACCCCCGCGCACAGTTTCACGATGGTTCTCCCATCACGGCTGACGATGTGGCCTTTACTTTCCAAAAATTTATGACCGAGGGCGTTCCACAGTTCCGAATATTTTATCGTGGTGTAACAATTAAAGCCCTTAACCCCCAGACGGTACGAATCACCTTACCGGCCCCGGATAAAGACCTGATGCTGGGGTTGCTGACGCTCCCAGTGATATCTCAAACGTTTTGGCAGAATAAAAAATTCAATGAACCGCTCAGCCAGCCTCCGTTGTCGAGCGGGCCTTATCGCGTGAGTAAGTGGAAACTGGGCCAGTTTATTGAATTCAGTCGGGTCAAAAACTACTGGGCGGCGGATTTGCCGGTCAATCGTGGCCGTTTCAATTTTGATGTCATGCGTTATGACTATTATCTGGATGACAACGTTGCGTTTGAGGCATTCAAAGCCGGTGCCTTTGATCTCCGCGAAGAAACGTCGGGGAAGAAATGGGCCACCCAGTATCTGGGTCGTAACTTCGATAATCAGCAGATCGTTAAAGAGACCACGCCGAATACGGCCTCAATTGATACGCGCTGGCTGGCGCTGAATAATGAAAAACCCCTGTTTCACGATCGCCGGGTACGGCAGGCAATGGCGCTGGCTTTTGATTTCGAATGGATGAATAAAGCACTGTTTTATAATGCTTTTAAGCGAGCCAGCAGTTATTTCCAGAATACGCAGTACGCGGCGCAAGGCGTGCCTGATGCTGCACAGCGGAAAATACTGGCACCGTTCAAATCACAGTTACCTCCTGAAGTCTTCACTGAAGCCTATGCGCCCGCGAAAACTGACGGCAGCGGCTACGATCGCGCTAACCTGCTTAAGGCCATGTCACTGCTGAATCAGGCTGGCTGGCATATCCACAACCAGCGCCTGGTGAACGATAAAACCGGGCAGCCCTTTACCCTAGAGTTGTTGCTGCCTGCCGGTGTGAATAGTGAATGGGCGCTTCCCTATCAGCATAGTCTGTCGCGGCTGGGTATCACGTTAACCCTGCGCCAGATTGACAGCTCGCAATACCTGCGCCGCCTGCGTAGCGGCGACTATGATATGGTCAGTAATATTTATCATGCTATGCCGACGCCCTCACGCAATCTTCAGGCCAACTGGCAGTCGGACTATATCCAGTCTTCGTGGAACACGGCGAGGGTAAAAGATCCCATGGTCGATAATGTTGTCAAACAAATTATCGCTCATCAGGACGATGCCGACGCGTTGCTGCCGCTGGGACAGGCGCTGGACCGCATCTTGCTGTGGAATGCTTATATGATCCCGATGTGGTATAGCGCCGAGCAGCGGCTTGCCTTTTGGGATAAATTTTCCCATCCTGCCGTTAAACCTGCCTACAGCACAGGTGTGGATAACTGGTGGTATGACGTGAATAAAGCCGGGCGACTGCCGGCCGACAGACGCTGAGGAGAGCCCGGTTGGCACGTTACTTTTTACGCAGACTGTTACTGATTATTCCTACCTTATGGGCGATCATTACGCTCAACTTTTTTATTGTACAGATAGCACCAGGTGGCCCGGTCGATCAGGCGCTGGCAAATATTCAGTTTGGTCAAACCAGCGGGCTGCCCGGTGCGGGCGGCGGTGACAGCGGCGGTACGCAGGCCAGCCTGCATCGTCTCACGCCTGGGGATAATCAGTATCGCGGCGCGCGCGGTCTCGACCCCGAAGTTATCGCAGAAATTGAGCGACGTTACGGCTTCGATAAACCTATCGGGGAACGCTATCTTACGATGCTGTGGAATTATGTGCGCTTCGACTTTGGCGACAGCCTGTTCCGCAGCGCCTCCGTATTGCAGTTAATCAAAGAGAGCCTGCCCGTTTCTGTCAGCCTTGGCCTGTGGAGTACGTTGATCATCTACCTGGTGTCGATTCCACTGGGCATTAAAAAGGCCGTGCGTAATGGCAGCACGTTCGATATCTGGAGCAGCACCTTCATTATCATTGGCTACTCCATCCCGGCGTTTCTGTTTGGCATTGTCTTGATTGTTCTGTTTGCGGGCGGCAGCTATTTCGACTGGTTCCCCTTGCGCGGACTGACCTCTCCACAGTTTGATACGCTCCCCTGGTACGGCAAAGTAACCGATTATCTGTGGCATATCGCGCTGCCGGTACTGGCTACGGTGATTGGCGGTTTTGCCACCTTAACCATGCTGACTAAAAACGCATTTCTTGATGAAATTCGAAAACAGTATGTGGTCACCGCCCGGGCCAAGGGCGTTTCGGAACGGCGCATTCTTTATCACCATGTGTTTCGCAATGCGATGCTGCTGGTGATTGCCAGTTTTCCCGCCACTTTTATCAGCATGTTTTTTACCAGTTCGGTACTGATTGAGGTGATGTTCTCGCTGAATGGCCTGGGCTTACTGGGCTTTGACGCTACCGTCCAGCGTGATTATCCGGTGATGTTTGGCACCTTGTATATTTTCACCTTGATTGGTTTGCTGATGAATATCCTGAGCGATTTAACCTATACCCTGGTTGATCCACGCATTAATTTTGAGGGGCGGTAATGCACATTTCCCCGATGAATCAGCAGCGCTGGCAGCGCTTTCGTCATAACCGCCGAGGCTACTGGTCGCTGTGGATTTTTCTGCTTATCTTCGTTCTTTCCCTGTGTGCCGAGTTAGTCGCCAATGACAAACCGCTGCTGGTGCATTATCAGCAACGCTGGTACGCCCCGCTATTTTTCAACTACAGCGAAAGTGATTTTGGTGGCGAGTTTGCTACCGCAGCGGATTATCAGGACCCCTGGTTGCAACAGCGTATTGAAAAGCAGGGATGGGCGCTGTGGGCACCGATTCGCTTTGGTGCCAACAGCATTAATTTTGCGTCACAGGTGCCCTTCCCTTCTCCGCCATCATGGCAAAACTGGCTGGGCACTGACGCGAACGGTGGCGACGTTTTGGCGCGTCTGTTGTACGGCCTGCGTATTTCGTTGCTGTTCGGCTTACTGCTAACCTTGTTTTCCAGCGTGATTGGCATCGTGATCGGCGCGATACAAGGCTATTTTGGTGGCAGAGTGGATCTGATTGGTCAACGCCTGATTGAGGTCTGGTCCGGCATGCCGTCGCTGTTTTTACTGATCTTACTGTCCAGCGTCATCCAGCCCAGCTTCTGGTGGCTGCTGCTGGTCACCGTGCTGTTTGGCTGGATGAGTTTAGTCAGCGTGGTACGCGCTGAGTTCCTGCGTACGCGTAACTTTGACTATATTCGCGCCGCGCAGGCGCTGGGCGTCAGTGACGGACGGATCATGCTGCGCCATATATTACCCAATGCCATGGTGGCCACACTGACTTTTCTGCCTTTTATCCTGTGCGGTTCCATCACCACGTTGACCTCGCTCGATTTTCTCGGCTTTGGCCTGCCGATTGGTTCGCCTTCTCTCGGTGAACTGCTGCTACAGGGTAAAAATAACCTGCAGGCACCGTGGCTGGGTTTATCTGGCTTTTTCACGCTGGCGATTCTGCTGTCGCTGCTTATTTTCATTGGCGAAGCCGTGCGCGACGCTTTTGATCCCAGTAAAGGAGTCTGAATGAGCGCCCCGCTGCTTGCTGTTAATCATCTCTCCGTCGCCTTTCGTCAGGGCAAACAGTTGCATCAGGTGGTGGAGGATGTTTCGCTGCGCGTTGAAGCGGGTGAAACCCTGGCTCTGGTAGGCGAATCCGGTTCCGGGAAAAGCGTTACTGCCCTGTCGATCATGCGCCTGCTTCATGACGCCGCGGTGACCTATCCCCAGGGGGAAATCCTGCTGGCTGGGGAAGACCTGCTACAGGCATCGGAGCAACGGCTTCGCGGTCTGCGCGGTAATCAGATGGCCATGATTTTTCAGGAACCGATGGTGTCCCTGAACCCTCTGCACAGTATTGAAAAACAGTTATACGAAGTGCTTTCGCTACACCGTGGGATGCGACGTGAAGCCGCGCGGGCAGAAATACTGCGCTGTCTGGATCGCGTCGGCATTCGCCAGCCGGCCTCGCGCCTGAATGATTTTCCCCACCAGCTCTCCGGGGGAGAACGCCAGCGCGTGATGATAGCCATGGCCCTGCTCACCCAGCCGAAACTGTTGATTGCCGATGAACCCACGACTGCGCTGGATGTAACGGTTCAGGCGCAAATCCTTAACCTGCTGCGCGAACTGCAACAGGAACTGAATATGGGGATGCTGTTTATTACCCATAACCTGAAAATTGTTCGCCAACTGGCGGACAGCGTGAGCGTGATGCGCGCTGGACGGGTGGTTGAGCACAACCGCAGCCAACCGCTGCTCACGCAGCCACAGCACGCTTATACCCAGCAACTGCTGGCGGCCGATCCGGAAGGGCGTGCCGTGCCCCTTCCTGCAGCGACGCCGGTTATCCTGAAAGTGGATAATCTGCGCGTCGGTTTTCCCCTGCGCCAGGGGTTATTTAAACGTAAAACGGGCGAGAAAATCGCCGTAAATAACCTCAGTTTTAGCCTGAAACGGGGAGAAAGTCTGGGGCTGGTGGGCGAATCTGGCTCAGGCAAAAGCACTACGGGCCTGGCCCTGCTGCGTCTTATTGCGGCTCAGGGCGAGGTCTGGTTTGACGATCGGCCGCTGCATCAGCTGTCACGAAAGCAACTGTTGCCGTTACGTCGCCGTATTCAGGTGGTGTTTCAGGACCCTAATTCTGCGCTGAATCCCCGTATGACGGTGCAGCAGATCATCGCCGAAGGCCTGGCGGTGCATTATCCACAGCTGAGTGCGGCCCAGCAGGATGAACGGGTTAACGCGGTAATGACAGAGGTGGGTCTGGATACAGAGAGCCGCCATCGCTATCCGGCGGAATTTTCAGGCGGCCAGCGTCAGCGCATTGCCATTGCGCGCGCCCTGATTCTTGAACCGGAACTACTGGTACTGGATGAACCGACGTCGTCGCTTGACCGCTCAGTGCAGAAACAGATTCTGACCCTGCTGCGCGGATTACAGCAACAGCGTCAACTGAGCTATCTGTTTATCAGTCATGATTTAGAAGTGGTACGCTCGCTCTGCCATCAGCTGATCGTACTTCGTCAGGGCGAGGTCGTTGAACAAGGCGATTGTGAAGCGTTGTTTGCCGCGCCTGCACAGGCTTATACCCGCGAGTTGCTGGGTTCCGTCACGCTCAGTGACCAATAAAGGTTTCCGCAATAGCCACGCCCTGATTTTTCAGGCAGCAGTTTGTGGCGCTCTCATCACACCGGCGGATAAACAGGCAGGGTTGCCCTTCGCACTCGGCGATTTTTCCGTCCACCTGAATGGCTGCCAGCATGTCTTTGAGTTCGTGCAGAATTTCCCAGGCCGGGACGCCATCATGGCTGATCAGCCGCAGCGCAATCACATCATGCTCTTCTGAGCCGACATCGTCGGTTTCAATCACGCCACGACGATCGCTAATCCAGCGAAACCGCTGTGGCAAGCGATGCACAACCGAAAGTTGCAACATAGTGATCAGTATCTCCAGAGAATGAAGCTCAATTTACAACCAACGGTGTCTGCATCGAGAGCCGTTAAATCATGCTAACGCGCAGATCCTGCAAGGCATCCTGTAAAAGCAAATTTGAGAGTTAAATCTCACTTTGGGCTATATGTACCGCGTTTAATGATAACTAACAATCATTTTAGACCCAATGTGATTACTTTATTTGCTATTTTTTTTCACAAATAAGAAACATTATTTTATAAGCGGATAAAGGCGGATCGCAGCAAGGCGCGACGCCCGCTTAGCGGGCGACGGAACGAGGACGTGAAGCGTAGAGAAATAACAAAACAGAGAGGGTCGCGCACAGCGCAATGGTTCCCACCATAGGCCAGGCACTGTTAAAACTGAACAGAGACAGCAGCGCGCCAGCCAGTGCGCCGACACCAAAGCGTAACGTACCCGCCAGAGAGGAGGCGGTACCGGCCATATGCGGAAACTCATCAAGGATGACGGCCATCGCATTAGACGACACCATGGAAACACAGCCGATAAACATCGCAATGCCCAATACCAGCGGCAGGAACCCCAGATCGAAAGCGCTCACCATCAACAACCAGATGCCCATCGCAAACTGCACCAACAACCCAAAACGGAACAGGGCGACGGGGCCAAAATGGCGCACTGCACGGCTGTTAATCAGCGTCATGATGAACAAAAACACAATATTCAGGCCGAAGTAGTAGCCAAAACTCTGCGGCGAAATGTGATTCAGTTCGATGTAAACAAAAGGGCCGGCATTGAGAAAAGTGAACAGCCCCGCAAACGAGAATCCGCTTGATAACATATAGCTGAACGCCCGCTTATGGCGAAACAGGATAACGAAATTCCCCAGCGTGGTGCGCAGGTGAAAGCGCTGCCGCTGCTCAGGTTTAAGGGTTTCGCGAATCTGGGTCGCCACCAGCACGGTGGTGATAACGGCCGCTATCGACAGCGTCCAGAAAATGGCGTGCCAGCTCCAGATTAACAGCAGCCAGCCGCCGATAATCGGGGCCAGCAGCGGTGCGATGGTGGTAATTAACATCACGAATGACATCATGCGCGAAAAGTCCTCTTTCGAGTAACTGTCGCGCATCAACGCATTGATCACAACGCTGGCGGCCGCCGCAGACAGGCCGTGCAAAAACCGCATCGCAATAAGCTGTTCAATCGACTGCGAGAGTGCGCAGGCCGCCGCCGCACAGGCAAAGATCAGGGTACCCAGCGTAATGACCGGCTTGCGGCCATAGCTGTCGGCCAGGGGACCGTAGATCAACTGACCGATGGCAAACCCCAGGATGTAAAGATTGAGCGTCATCTGCACGCTCCCGGCGGACACCGCAAACTGGCGCGCAATTTGTGGCATCGCTGGCAGATACATGTCTATCGATAACGGCATCAACATCGCTAACAGGCCGAGAATAACGACCAGGCCCATCGGCGAATTCTTTTCCTTACGCACCGGGTTTCTCGCTATTTCTGTTTAAGTTCTTCTGGCAAGCCAATGCTGGCTATCTCTTCTGCGGTTAACGGGCGGTATTCACCCGGTTCTAACGCGTCGTCCAGCGCAATCGCGCCAATGCGCTCGCGATGCAGGCCAACGACCCGGTTACCCACGGCGGCGAACATACGTTTCACCTGATGGTAACGGCCTTCGCTAAGCGTGAGCAGCACGTCAGTGGGCGTGATGACCTCAAGCTGAGCAGGTTTTGTCAGGTGCTTTTCATTATGCAGTTGCACACCTGCGCTGAATTGCGCGGCCGTATCCTCGCTCACCGGCGCTTCAAGCGTCACACGGTAGGTTTTCTCGCAATGGTGACGCGGTGAGGTAATGCGATGTGACCACTGACCATCATCCGTAAGCAGAACTAAACCGGTGGTATCAATATCCAACCGGCCTGCGGCATGCAGCTTAAATGCCATCGGTTCTTCAATGAAATAGATAATGGTGGGATGATCGGGATCGTCCGTAGAACAGACATAACCCTGCGGTTTGTTCAGCATAAAGTAGCGCGGCCCGGTCTGCATCTGTAACACGTTGCCGTCATACTCAACCTCGTGATCGGGCTGGAGTTTGAAAGCGGTGTCGCGCACCACGTCACCGTTAACGGTGACACGTTGACCACGGATTTCACGTGCAGCGATAGCACGGCTGATTTCCAGTTGCTGAGAGATGAATTTGTCGAGTCGCATGAATTCGTTTTGCCTGTTACTGCGGAGGGAAACTAAAACGGCCTGTTTAACCGTTGAAAAAGTATGAGAAGTATATCCTGAACTGCGCCTCGCTGACAGCGCGTTTACAGTGGATTCGTGGCATAATTGCGGCAGATTTTACAAAAGTGAGCAGCATGTCTTTTACCTTACGCCCTTATCAACAGGACGCGGTCGATGCCACCATCGCCCACTTCCGTCGCCATCATGAACCTGCCGTGATCGTCCTGCCCACCGGGGCCGGAAAAAGCCTGGTGATTGCCGAACTGGCGCGCCTGGCACGCGGTCGGGTGCTGGTGCTGGCGCACGTCAAAGAGTTGGTGGCGCAAAATCACAGCAAATATCAGGCTTACGGACTTGAGGCCGATATCTTTGCGGCAGGGTTGCAGCGTAAAGAGAGCCAGCGAAAGGTGGTGTTCGGCAGCGTCCAGTCCGTTGCACGTAATCTCAGCCTGTTTGACAGTGCTTTCTCACTGGTCATTGTGGATGAGTGCCACCGTATTGGCGACGATAAAGAGAGCCAGTACCAACAGATTTTTCATCATCTGCGCCAGCACAATCCCCAGTTACGATTGCTGGGTCTGACCGCCACGCCGTTTCGCCTGGGCAAGGGATGGATTTATCGCTTTCATTACCACGGCATGGTCCGTGGCGATGAGAAGGCCCTGTTCCGTGACTGCATCTACGAGCTGCCTCTGCGCTACATGATCAAGCATCAGTTTCTGGTGCCGCCAGAGCGGCTGGATATGCCGGTGGTTCAATATGATTTCAGCCGCCTCACCGCTCAGGCTAATGGTCTGTTCAGCGAAGCCGACCTGAATCGGGAGCTCAAACAGCAGCAGCGGATTACCCCGCATATCATCCGGCAAATTGTAGAGTTTGCCGAGGATCGCCACGGCGTCATGCTTTTTGCCTCCACTGTGGAGCACGCGCGCGAAATTCTGGGCCTGCTGCCCGAGAACAGCGCACTGGTGTCGGCGGAAACCCATGCGCAGGAGCGCGATGCGGTGATCGCGGCGTTTAAAGCCCAGCAGCTTAAATTTCTGGTTAACGTCGCGGTGTTAACGACCGGCTTTGATGCGCCGCATGTGGATCTGATTGCAATCCTGCGCCCCACCGAGTCGGTCAGCCTGTATCAACAAATTGTGGGACGCGGTTTACGTTTGTCACCCGGTAAAAAAGATTGCCTGATTCTGGACTACGCCGGAAATCCGCACGATCTTTTTACCCCTGAAGTCGGCGCGCCAAAAGGCAAAAGCGACAATCAGCCGGTGCAGGTATTTTGCCCTGCATGTGGTTTCGCGAATACATTTTGGGGCAAGGCCACCCAGGACGGCATGGTGATTGAGCACTTTGGCCGGCGTTGCCAGGGCGTTCTGGAAGACGATGAAGGCGAGCGAGAACAGTGCGACTACCGGTTTCGCTTTAAAAACTGCCCGGACTGTAACGCTGAAAACGATATCGCCGCTCGCCGCTGTCGGGAATGCGACAAGATTCTGGTCGATCCCGATGATATGCTCAAAGCCGCCCTGAAGCTGAAAGATGCACGCGTACTGCGCTGCGGCGGCATGACGCTGGAACAGGGTAAGGACGACAAAGGCGAATGGTTGAAAGCCACCTATTTTGATGAAGATGGCACCAGCGTCAGCGAACGGTTTCGCCTGCAAACGCCTGCACAGCGCAAAGCGTTTGAGCAACTGTTTATGCGCCCTCATCAGCGCGCCCCTGGCGTGCCATTAGGCTGGCAAACCGCTGCCGATGTGCTGGCTTTGCAACCCCTGCTGCGCCATCCCGATTTTGTTGTGGCGCGCGCCAAAGGCCACTTCTGGCAGATCCGTGAAAAGCTCTTTGACTACCAGGGACGCTTTCGCCGCGCTAACGAACTCCGTTAGGCCGGATTAGCGTTTGCCCCTGCTGCCTATTACGGCTATAATGCCGCCCGCTTTTGCATGTGCATAAGCAGTGTTGAATAACCCTTCTGTTACTGGGTCGCCTGTAGCAGGAATCATAAAGAGACGTATCAATGTTCACTATCGAAGCAGCAGAACGTAAAGAGCAGGGTAAGGGTGCGAGCCGCCGCCTGCGCACAGCAAACCGTTTCCCGGCCATCATCTACGGTGGTTCAGAAGCAGCGGTTGCTATCGACCTTGACCACGACCAGGTGATGAACCTGCAAACTAAGCCAGGCTTCTACGATGAAGTTCTGACTCTGGTGGTTGACGGTAAAGACACCAAAGTTAAAGTGCAGGCTGTTCAGCGTCACCCGTTCAAGCCAAAACTGCACCACATCGACTTCGTTCGCGCTTAATCGCCGAATGGGTTGAACGTAGAAGGGCCGGTTGCGAAACCGGCCCTTTTATTTTGTCTGTTATCCGCCGGAACGCATTGCCCCGGCCTGGCATTACTTGCTGCTGGTGCGGCGTTGAAGCTGTTCGCGCAGGTTAGGTGGCGTTCCTTTGATGGTCAGCGTATCCGTTGCCGGGTCCCAGAAAATGCGTTCACCAAGTAACAGTGCGTCGAAGTTCAGGGTCAGACCGCCGCCGCTGCCGGCAAACTTGGTTAACTGGCGTAACGTACCGCGATCCGCCGGGAAATGTTCTTCCAGTTCATAGCCCTGTTCCTGGGTAAAGGCTTCAAACGTCTTTTCACCCAGCGGAGGGAGCTCGCCTGATAATTCTTTTAGCGCAATTTCTTCGCCCGCCTGAAGCTGCTCATTACAGTAGCTGTAAACCTGCTGACGGTAATTTTGGCGTTCGTTTTTATCCAGGTTCGACTCGTCACAGTAGTCATCCACTGCCTGTAACAGTCCCCGGTTTTGCGCCTTGGTGTCCAGTCCGACTTCCGCACCCAGGAAGTCCATAAAGAAATCAGAAACTTTGCGCCCGACGCGTCCACGCAGGAAGGTCAGGTAACGGGTTGATTCCGGATTCGTTTCCCATTCGGTCAGATCGATACGTGCCACAATATCGGCATGATTAATATCCAGATAATGGGTACTGCTGATATCCATTTGTTCGTTGACGCGCATACTGGACTGGCTGTTCAACACCGCCACCAGTAAATATTCGACCGCCAGGTAGCGATACTGAATAAACAGCACCACGCCGCCTTCGGCGAACGGATATTTTGCCAGTTCATCACGCAGACGTCCGGTCGCAGCCCGGCTAAAAGCGAGAAAATCATCGTTACCTTTGCGGCAGTTGCGCAGCGCTTCTGCCAGCTCGCTTTCAGCATTAAACAGCCCGTAAGCTTTACTCTTCGCACTGTAAACACGGTGCAGCTCTTCCACCATCGCTTCGACGGTGTTGGTGGCAGGCAGTAACGAATCACGAAGCACCAGCTCAAACTGATTTTCATCACGTTTAATTAACTGATGCAAGGCAATCTGGTCGATATCCAGACTCATGGTAAACTCTCCTAATAGCACAGGCGCGTATTCAAACACCGCCAGCAGCAGCTTTCAACTCCATGCATCATGCGAACAGTGCGCTTTCGATAAATTTGCGGAAAAAAGTGCGCTGTTCCGGTACTATATCGCCTTTTGAGACGAGATAACTTTTCGCTATGCCACAATCATCCCGTTACAGCGACCAACGCGTTGAACAACTCCTCGCGGAAATGGCGCAGGTTTTGCAAAAAGACCAGGCACCCACCGACCTCTCCCTGATGGTACTGGGGAACATGGTAACCAACCTGATTAACAGCGATGTTGCGCCTGCGCAACGCCGCTCTCTGGCACGTTCTTTTGCTGATGCACTGCAGGCATCGGTAGACGACAGCACCCATTAATTCGCTGATCTGACGTAAAACTATGGTAACCAACCGACAGCGCTACCGCGAGAAAGTCTCCCAGATGATTAGCTGGGGACACTGGTTTGCTCTGTTCAATATCTTTTTCGCGCTGATTCTGGGTAGCCGCTATCTGTTGGTTGCCGACTGGCCTGCCTCGTTGGCGGGACGTATCTATGCGTACACAAGCTGGGTGGGTCACTTCAGCTTTATTGTGTTTGCCGCTTATCTGTTGATTATCTTCCCGCTGACGTTTGTCGTCATGTCGCAACGTTTGATGCGGGTGCTTTCGACGGTGGTCGCCACCGCCGGCTTAACGTTGCTGATGGTCGACAGTGCCGTGTTCAATCGTTTCCATTTACACCTTAATCCGGTGGTATGGGAACTGGTGATTAACCCCGATCAAAGTGAAATGGCGCGCGACTGGCAGCTGATGTTTATCGGTGTGCCGCTGATTTTCCTGGTGGAGATTCTGTTTGCTACCTGGAGCTGGCAGAAGCTGCGCAGCCTGAACCGCCGCTCTTTTGGCAAGCCGCTGGCAGCGCTCTTTATCAGCGCCTTCTTTGCCAGCCACTTAATGTATATCTGGGCTGATGCCAATTTTTATCGCCCGATTACCATGCAGCGCGCAAATTTGCCCCTTTCCTATCCTATGACGGCACGTCGCTTTCTGGAGCGCCATGGTTTGCTGGATGCGCAGGAATATCAGCGTCGTCTGGTGCAACAAGGCGATCCTGAAGCCGCAGCAGTACAGTATCCGCTCAGTGATATCACCTTTGCGGATAAAGGCGCGCGCGATAATTTGTTAGTGATTACGGTGGATGGGCTGAACAGCGCCAGTAGTGACAGCGCCCTGCCAGCATTGAACCAGTTTGCCAGCCAGAACGTACGCTTTACCCAACATTTCAGCGCGGGCGATAATGCAGAAAAAGGCCTGTTTGGTCTGTTCTACGGTATCTCGGCCAGCTATATGAACGGTGTGCTGGCACAGCGAACGCCGTCCGCCCTTCTCACCGCATTGAGCACCCAGGGCTATCAGTTTGGCCTGTTCTCATCGGATGGATTTAGTCAGCCACTTTATCGTCAGGCTCTGCTGTCCGACTACACGCTGCCTGCCAGTGAAGAACAGCCCAATGCCAGCACCGTCTCGCAATGGCAAAACTGGCTGGGCGCTCAAAAGAGCGATGGTACGCCATGGTTCTCCTGGGTGGCACTGCATGGCCCGACAGTGAGCGGCGATAACGCCAAAGCACGGCAGCGCAGCTATATGCGCCAGGCACCAGCGCTCAATGATCAGATTCAGGCCATTCTCACTACGCTGCAGCAACGCGACTTGCTGAAAAACACCGTGGTGGTCATTACGGCGCAGCATGGCGTGCCGCTGGATGGCGATCCCGATAATGAAGGCAATCGCCAAATCCTGCAGGTTCCACTGGTTATTCACTGGCCGGACACGCCAGCACAGACGGTGACGCGCCTTTCCGATCATCAGGATGTGATGGTGACGCTGATGCAGCGCTTGCTGCACGTCAGTACGAATCCGGTGAATTATGCCCAGGGCGAAGATCTGTTTGCTGCTCAGCGTCGCCATGACTGGGTCACCAGTAGTGAAGACAACAAGCTGGTGATCACGACGCGTGACATCACGCTGGTGCTGAACAATAACGGGAGCTACCGCGCTTATGACGCCAGTGGAAAAGTGCTGAAAGATCATAAACCGGAGCTGGCGCTATTGTTGCAGGTGCTCACAGAAGAGAAACGTTTTATTGCTAACTGATTAATAATGCGGCAGTTAGTTGCCGGGTAGCTTGCATTCGTACGAAGAATCAGTAGACTAGCTTTCCAAAGTTCGGCACGTAGCGCAGCCTGGTAGCGCACTGTCATGGGGTGTCAGGGGTCGGAGGTTCAAATCCTCTCGTGCCGACCAAATTATCCCTTAAAAAGCAGCCTCTTACGGCTGCTTTTTTATTGCCTGCGAGCAGAGTCAGGCCATATCCATTCTGACTGCCCAGATGCCCACGCCTTTCTGGTATCTGGGCGATCAAAGCCTCAGGGCTGCAGATCGATCACCACCATATTCCAGCTGAGAGGCGGGAGTGACACCTGTTTCTGGCGACGCTGTGCATCGGTGACAGTGCGCGGCTGCGGCACCACCTTATCCGGCTCAGTAAAGGTATTTTTAGCGTCCAGCGCATGGCCCGCTAACACGACATGTTGTGATAATGTCCCCTCACCAAACTCATCAAGCACAAAGGTAATGTCTGCCACATCATGGGCGTGGGTGTTCAGCGCGAAGAAGGCGATCTGCTGTTTCTCTTCGTTGTAAACGGCCGCGCTCTGAACCTGTCGGGTTTCGCCATGCACGGTGTTCACCGTAGGAACATTGGCAAAATAGCGTAATGCCTGTCCCCGTCCATACTGACTCACCATCTGGAAAGGCCAGAAGATGGTCTGGCGAATCACCTCACCACCGGGGCGGGTGAAAATGGGAGCAATCACATTGACCAGTTGAGCCAGGGACGCCATTTTTACCCGGTCACAGTGATTGAGCAACGAACACATTAGCCCACCGAACGTCAGCGCATCCAGAAAAGTATAAGACTGTTCCAGTAACGGCGGCGCTTCCTGATACAGGTTGTTCGGGTCGATAAAGTGATCCTGCCAGGGCTCGCCTTCGATAGACCAGATATTCCATTCATCAAACGACAGCATCATCTTTTTATCGCTGCGCAGTTTGGCTTTAACATAGTCGGCCGTTGCCGTGATGGTATGAATAAAATCATCCATTTTCTGGAACGAGGCTAAGAAATCCTGTGGATGACCGGTGCTGTTTTCAAAGTAATGATGGCATGACAGGTAGTCAATCTGATGATAAAGCCCCTCCAGTACAATGCGATCCCATTCGGGATAGCTGGCCTGAAGCGAATTAGAACTGCCGCATCCGACCAGCTTGATATCCCGATCAACCCAACGCATGATTTTTGCCGTTTCACGCGCTTTTTTGACGTAATCTTCCGCACTCAATTGCCCGGTCTGCCACTCGCCGTCCATCTCGTTGCCCAGGCACCAGAGCTTGAAATTATAGGGTTTTTGCCGACCATGCTGGATACGCAGATCGCTGAGTGCGGTGCCGGATGCCAGATTACAGTACTCAATGAAGTAACCGGCCTCCTGCGGCGTGCCTGTGCCGAGATTGACGGCGATCATCGGCGTAACCCCATACTTTTCGCACCAGGTGGCAAACTCATCTATGCCAAACTGATTGCTTTCTTTGGTCAGCCACGCGTAATCCAGCCTTACCGGGCGCGCTGATTTTGGGCCAATACCATCGCGCCAGTTGTATCCCGAAACAAAATTACCGCCGGGATAACGGACGGTGCTAATCCCCAGCTCTCTTACCCGTTCGCCCACGTCCTGACGAAAACCCTGTTCGTCCGCCGTGGCATGGCCCGGTTCATAGATGCCGCTGTAGACGGCCCGTCCAAGGTGTTCCACAAAGGAACCGTACAGGGCATCGTCCACCCGATCGATGGTGTTTTGTTTTTGAAAAAAGTACTTAATCATTTTCTTCCCTTCTGTTTTCACAATGGATTACAGCTGGAGACTCAGTCGGGATGAGTCGAGAACAGATCGTCTTCAATGGTTTTCATTTTGGCGGTGGTCAGGATATAGCGCGTGCGGACCAGCCACACAGACAGCAGATAACCGACCACGGGAATCCAGACCATTAGTGCGTAAATGCCATCGATCGCACTGCGGCTTTGTTCGGCCACATTGGCCTGATAACCGGTAAACGACAGAACCCCGCCCACAATCGCGCCACTGACGGCCAGGGCAATTTTGAGTGAAAACAGGTTGCCGGAGGCACAGATTCCGGATAAGCGCTTGCCCGTTTTCCAGTCGCCGTAGTCATCGACATCGCCAATGAACGACCACAGGATGGGTGCACCAATCTGATGAATGACAGACAGGATAAAAAACCAGATGAAAACCAGCACACTACTCTGGGCGGGTAAAAAGAAGAACACGATCGACATTGCCAGGGCTGTCGATTTAGCGGCCTGATAAACCTGGACTTTACACCAGCGGTTGGTGAAATACGGGGTAATGTAAGAGCCAAGAATACCGGCAACAATGCCGGTACTCAGAAACAGCGTGGCGTAATAGTCGTTCAGTCCCATCACGTATTTTGCGAAATAGATACAGGCCGCGCCGCGTACAAAGGAAGGAATGCAGTCGAGAAACATGGCAAAAACACAAACAACCCACTGATCGTTTTTTGTAATTTGCCGGATGATCGCGAAAATCGACTCCCCGGCATTGCTCTTAGGTGTGATGCGCTCTCGGGTGGTCGCGACGCAAAAAACAAACAGAAACAGGGAGATCACGGCAAACAGCGTGATGACCCAGAAGAAACCAATTTGCCGGTTTCCGTTACCGAAAAACGCTACCATCGGCAGTAAGGTCAGGGTGCAGAATAAGCTGGCAAGCCCCGCGCCCATAAAGCGGAACTGCTGGCAGGAAACCCGTTCCTGCGCATTGGTGGTGATCACCCCGCCCAACGAGCAGTAAGGAATATTCACCCCAGAGTAAAGCAGCGACAGGATCAGATAGGTAATAAAGGCATACATGACCTTTGCATGGCCCTGTAAATCCGGCGTGTAAAACATCACCATACAGCTAATGGCAAAGGGCACAGCAAAGCCAATAATCCACGGACGAAAACGCCCCCAGCGCGTCGTGGTTTTATCAATATAAGCGCCGTAAAAGGGGTCGAAAACCGCATCGGCAAAACGTACAACAAGAAATATGGTCGCCACAACCCCAGGTGCCAGTCCAAATATATCCGTATAGAAAAAAGACAAGAACATGGTTATCGGATTAAACAGCATATTACAGGCGGCATCACCGGCCCCAAATCCGGCCTTTTCAACAAAGCCAACGCGACCCGAGCGCACCGGCTGGGCACGATAAGCGGTATCACTGTTTGACGTAATATTCGTTTTCATTTTTCACCTTTCGCCTTCCTGAAAAGAGGTGGCGATAAGCATATGTTTTAGAGCTATTTTTGGCCTACGATAACCCTCGCATAAGCAAAATCATGACTATATTTTCCATATATTTAGCTTATGCAGGCATAAAAGCCGGAGGAGGTTACCCCATTGTGTAACCTCCTGTGATGGAGCACGGTGTGATTTCCTGTATATAAATATCGTGCTGAATGGCGGCAAAAAGATCATTAAGAGGACAGTAAAGAGGAATAAAACAGAATCGTTTCACTCACCCTCTTGTGGGTTTGAATTAACCAATCATTTTAGTAAAAGGGGTTACGACATTGCTCAATCGATATAAACCTGATGAAATGCATTATCGTTAAATAATGAAAGCTAAAAATATACAGTGCAGAAACATGCGTATTTAGTGTTGTAAAAACGCGGTGAAAGTGCCCTTACGGCGGCAACGTACCATGCTGACCGCCAATAAATCCTCATCGTGCAGCACGTGTTTCCTGCCGCGTGCAGAAAGCAGCCCACCCTCAGTGCAGGCGCAGGGCCATCTGCTCTGTCATCGGCTGCCCTGCTGCGGCGGTCTGAAAGCGGCGGTCAGCGCTGCCACAGTGCAACCTCGAAATGACATTATGAATAAATTCCATTAACTTACTCGTCGCAGGAAGCCCAAACGCACGCTACGCTTATCGGCATCATCGGGTTTGTGGTTGAATACAAACAACATTTTCAGGCATACGATTAACATGAATTATTTGAACGACATACAACACTATATTGAAAACAAACCTGCACTTTCTGTTGCTATTAACCTCGTTGTGTTGATCGTCGCGGGCCTGGTTGCGCATCTGATTTGTAAGTTTTTTGTGGTAAAAGTGGTACGTAAGGTGTTTTTTAGTACCCATAAGAAACAGGTGCCGCTCGACAAAGATGTCAGGTTGTCTGAAAAAATCTCTAATTTCATTCCGGTTATCACCGTTTACTTTCTGCTGCAGTTTATGCCGGACTTGCCCGAGCATCTGTTAATCGCGATTAAGACTATCTGCGGCATTTTATTTATGGTTTACCTGTCGCTGTTTTTTAATGAAGTCCTGGAGATTATCAATATCTCCTATGTTAAAAAGTCGAAACGTAAAAATCATTCGATTAAAGGTTATATTCAGGTCGGCAAAATCCTGGTGCATATCATCTCGGCGATTATGATCCTGGCCATTATGTCGAATAAATCGCCAGTGATTATTATCTCCAGTCTCGGTGCGGTGGCGGCGGTGCTGATGTTGATATTTCAGCATACCTTGTTGTCGCTGGTGGCGAATATTCAGCTGTCATCCAATGATGTGCTGCAGTTGGGTGACTGGATTGAAATCCCGGCGAACAACATCAGTGGTGAAGTGATTGATATCGCCCTTCACACCATCACCATTCGCAACTGGGACAACACGCTTTCCCGTGTTCCCACCAAAACCTTTCTTACTGAAACCTATACCAACTGGCAGGCCATGTTCTCATCCGGTGCTCGCCGAATCATGCGCAGTTTTTACATTGATCAGACGTCGATAGGTTTTGTGGACCACGCCATGCTGGAGCCCATGACGCAGATTCGCGGTATCAATGAGCAACTCTCCAAACTTATGGATGGTCGGGAACTGAGTGCCGTAGGTGACCGCTGGTTTGTTGAAAACGGTATGACTAACCTGATGATCTTCCGTCACTATCTTACAGCCTGGCTGGCTCAGCGAGATGACATCAAAAAAGACATGTATATCGTGGTGAGGTCGATGAAGCCTTCTTCTGAGGGGCTGCCCATTGAAGTCTATTGCTTCACGTCATCAATTCTGTGGGTCGACTATGAAAATACCCAATCGACAATCTTCGAATATATTTATGCCATCGCTAACGTCTTTTCATTGCGCATCTACCAGCGCCCGTCAGGAAGCGACCTGAGTTTTCTGGCACAGGAACGTCAGCAACCGGCAACCCATAATGAAGCCCAGACCTGAGAAGCCTTTGCCCTGCCTGCTCTTTTTCAGACGTGAGCAGGGCTAAACAAATTCGGTCCGCCAGGCTGTTCAGCCCCGCCTGGCGCTTATCGTTGGTGTATCGGACTTTCCTGAAAAATTGCGAATAAATACAACATTAATTATAAAAATCATTTATTTATTAATAAAATGCAAATGTTGATTACTTCACAAAAACAACAAATATGACAGCCGTTCATTAAATTGAAACAATTCTGTCATGAAAAAAACGTATTCTGTTTGCTCCTGAAATCGAGGGTACAGATATGATCATCAAAGCTAAAAACCTGAAGGATGCAGAAAACTTACTGCACTCAGGCATCAATAAGGTGGAGCTGGCATACGACATCGGTTGTGACGATTTCTTTCGTCTGGCAAGTCAGTGGTGCGAACGCGGTGCGCGCATCAGTAAAAGCCAACAGCATTTTGTCGTTTCAGTAAAAAACTTCCCCATCCCGCCCAACGATTGATTATAACAAGCTACCAACCTCACACCGCCTCCCTGTTGTTACAGCCAGGCACCGTGTGATTTCAAGCGCCAACCAGAACTTTTCTAAGCCGCTCATCACTGAGCGGCTTTCTCGTTTCTCAGTGCCCCTGTCTGACGCTCGCCGCCGATGATCAACGCGCTCAGCACGGTGTGACTGACTGAGCCTGAGACGATCTCAGCAAAAATTATAAACCCGTATCAGTAAGCTTGACGGCATCCAGGCTGGCGTGGTCGCGTTCGTTACCCGTTAACTCGTAGAGGACGCCATCGCGCATCTCCAGCAGGCGGTCGGCGTGGATAAAGTAGTGGTCATCATGGCTGATGGCAAAAACGGTTTTTCCTGCAGCCTGCAACGCGGGCAGTAACTCACGATAGAAAACCCGACGGAAATGCGGGTCCTGATCGGCGGCCCATTCATCCAGCAGCAGGACGTCGCGTTGCTCAGCGACGGCCAGCAGCAGCGCCAGCCTTTTACTCTGCCCTTTCGACAACTGCAAATTCAGTATTTTATTCCCTTCAATTTTCAGCTTGTCCTGCATTTTGAGCTTTTCGAGCCATTGCTGTACCCGGCCAGGCGATGCGGGATCGCCTTTGCTGTCTATCAGACGGTCAAACAAATGCACATCGGTGAAGACCGCTGAGAAGTGTTTCTGCCAGCTATCAAGGTCGCAGACATCAACCGGTTTGCCGTCTATTAGCAGGCTGCCGGACTGAGGCCGATAGAGTCCTGTGAGTAACATGGCCAGCGTCGATTTCCCACTTCCGTTACCGCCAATTAAAAACACCAGCTCGCCACGATGAAGCGTTAAATTAATCGGCCCGACCTGAAAACCCTTCTCCCCGTAGTGAAAGGTGATATCACGCAGCTCAAGGGTTTGCCACGCGGTGTCGCCAGAAAAGGCAGGAAAGTCCGGCTCATACGGGGCGAGGTCAAAGCTGTTGAGTTTGCGAAAGGCGACCTGAGCACTGAGTAGCGTTGGAAGTGCCCCAACCGCTGACAGCAGTGGCGTGCGCAGAAACAGCAGCGTCAGGGAAAAGGTGGCTGCCACCGCCGTATTGGCCCATCCCAGACTGTTGGCCATGAAAAATACCATGCCAATCGCGCCAAGCATCATGATGTTTGACCAGTTAACGGCACTGAGATGAAAGGTATCGGCACGCACGATATGGTACCGGTAATCACTGGCATCCTGCTGATATACCTTGTCGTAGATCAGTCTGGCGCGCTCACGGTTAAGCTGGAGCTCTTTGCGTCCCTCTATGACGGTCTGGTAATCGCGATACAGGTTGTCTTCAACATCCCGCAATTTTGCCATGTGCTGATAGACGCGCGACACCAGCATCCAGCCGCCTGCAATCGTCACGACCAACCAGCCGCTGGTCACCAGTAACATCTTTGGGGACAGCCAGGCAAGATAGAGTGCCGATCCCAGCGTGATAATGATTCCCTGAATTAACTCGGGCAAACGAACAAAAGCAAGGGTGATGGCCCGTACATCGCTGGTTAATCCCGCCAGCAGTTGTGCGCTACCAATCTGTTCGATGCGCTCCACGCGCGTGTCCAGGATGCGCTTGATAAATTCACCACGCATACGCCAGACAAACTGATGGCCCAGCCAGGTCAGTGCCAACTGTGAGGCCAGCGTTACCGCCATCAACATAACCACCTGGAACAGGAACGCGGGCAGTACCGTCAGGGAGGTATTAATCGCGACAATCATCTCGCTATTAATAAACGCGATCATGCCAATACCTAAGGCGGCACTCAGTAGCGTGAGCAGAATCACGCCAATAAAAGGCCAGCGATACTGGCGAAAAACCACATTTAACAGTGCCATAAAACCTTACCAGACATGAAAATCAGCCAGCAGTGTAAAGTGATGGCAAATGATAGCAATCGTTATTCGCACCTTGCGCGGCGGACTAAAACGCCCGTCGGAAAGTGAGGTTATAGCGAAAGGCGCCGGTGAGCGGATGGATACCGGCTTTAAGCGGTAAGATACCGTGATAGCGCAGGCGCGAAGGCCCGCCCCAGACCACCACATCGCCATGTTCCAGCAAAACCCGCTGTGCATGGTCACTTCGCTCAAAGCCACCGAACTGGAAAACTGCAGGTAAGCCCAGGGAAACGGAGACAATCGGCTGGCGCAAATCTTTCTCATCCTTGTCCTGGTGCAGCGTGAGCTTAGCGCCGGGCTCATAGCGGTTAAGCAGGCAGGCATCCGGATTGAATCCCGGAAAGCCGGCTTCTTCAGCGGATTGTCGGGCCAGCAAACGAAACGCGTCCGGCATAGCTGGCCACTGACGTTGACTGCTGCTGTCCTGCTCGCTATAGCGGTAGCCGCGCGCGTCCGTAGACCAGCCGAAATCGCCGCAGTTGGTCATCGCAACCGACATGCGATGACCACCTGGTGTGATGCGGTGTTCAAACGGATTTTGCGCGGCAATCGCCATCATCGCCTGGTACAGTGCTTCCGCCTCATCGCGGGCGCGGCGGCGTAAAATTACCGCGCCCTCAGCCAGCGGTTCTTGCCAGGGTGAGGCGTCACTAAACAGATCCAGCATAGATGTTCTCTCTGTCAGTCAGATGGAATAATAAAAGCGGAAAACTGGGGCGACATCCAGCTGACAAAGTTGTCTCCTTGCTTGCTGATTAAGTACACCGCCAGTTTCTCTTTGATTGCCAGCGCTTTGGCCTTTTCAGTGCCCAATACCATTAATCCTGTATCCCAACCATCGGCTTCCAGCGCGGTGGTGGCAATCACGGTCGCCGACACCAGCTTATGGTCGATTGGCCGCCCCGTAGCAGGATCGATGATGTGTGAAAGTCGTTTGCCATCCAGTTCATAATAGTTGCGATAGCTGCCTGAGGTACTGATACCGTGCCCCTGCAGATCGACCCGCGCCTGAACGGCATTTTCCCGGTCGGTCGGTTTCTGAATCGCCACCCGCCACGGCTGGTTCTGCGCATTCATTCCACGCGACAAAACAGCGCCGCCCACCGAGACCAGATAATTATTAATGCCTTCCTGCTCCATCAGGCGCGCCAGATGGTCCGTTGCAAAACCTTCTCCCACCGTGGAGAGGTCAACATATAAGCCTGGCAGATCTTTTTGCAGCCACTGCCCTTCTCCTCCCTGAATCACCCGCAAATGTTGCAAGCCAGTCAGGGCTCGGGCCGCGGCGATCTGCTGATCGTCAGGAATATGGCTGGGCTGCTTATCGGGACCAAAGCCCCATAAATTAACCAGCGGACCGACGGTAATATCCATGGCCCCTGAGGTTTTCTTGCCGATTCGCAGGGCAAGCGTCACGATATCAGCCATGTTTTCACTCACCGGCTGTGGCGTCGTGGCACGGCTCTGATTAAAGCGCGACAGCACAGAGGTGGGCTTCCAGGTTGAGAGTTCCGCATCATCGGCATCAAGCCGTTGCTGAATGCGCTGCTGAAGCACGGCTTTACGTCCGGCATCAACCCCTGCCAGGCTAACTCGCCACACCGTCCCCATTGTTTTCCCTTCCAGCACCATGGCGTCTTGCTCTTTTGACGACGGGTTATCACACCCTGCCAGCAGCACCATTGCGGCCACTAACAGCAGATTTATCTTAAAGTTCATCAATATTCATCCGTAACAGGTAATTTATGCATATTTCAAAGCACAAACACTAAGTAAAGTAACTTAAATATGGTTGATAAAACTTATGCGCTCTACCAGACTAGCTCGTTCCGCTCGATCTTGAGGGCGTCAGAAAAAGGAGTAACAGATGATTTTATTAATCCTTGCCGCTGCGTTGGGCCTGTTCGTGTTAGGAAGTTATAAAACGTGGCAGCAGCGTCGAAACCGCAATGTGGCGACAGCCTATCTGCGCCGCCGTTGATCGCCTCTGCACCATTTAAGGTCATCCGCCCCTTTATCCGCGCGCTATTGTAGCAAGATCCCCTGTTTTTCCGTGGCTATGAGAGCGGTCGGACTGGCACGATTCCTGCACCAGTCATATCGTCTGATTTGCTGAGAGGTGTGGGATGGAGAAGACAGAGACTGCGATGACTACGATGCAAAACTGGTTAAGTTTTGCTGCGTTCACCTTGTCGGGTGTGGCATTCGAGGGGGCGAGATATGGCAACGTTATCCTGCCGCAGGATGAAACCGGGCCAGAACAGATAACGAATGAATAAAACCAGGGAGCGCATTCGCGCTCCCTGTGACTTTTAGAACTGGTAAACCAGCCCTACGCCCACCACGTCGTCGGTATTAATTCCCGCCGCTTTGGTGAAGTCGTTGTCGTCCAGTAAGTTGATTTTGTAATCAACATAGGTCGACATGTTTTTGTTGAAGTAGTAAGTCGCACCGACGTCGACGTATTTCTTCAGATTCTGCTTGCCCCAGTTCTGCACGTCGGTACCGCGTGAGTTCACGTAGGCCAGAGAAGGACGCAGACCAAAATCAAACTGGTACTGAGCCACTAATTCCCAGTTATCCGCTTTATCCGCATAACCGTAAGCCGTATTCGGCTGGTTACGGCTGGTGCTGTCACCGAAGCTGGTCGCGTTATACGACCGGGTATACATCGCAGCCAGATAAATATTATTGGCATCATATTTCAGACCGCCGGTATAAGCTTCCGCTTTATCACCGCGTCCCAGAATACCCGCAGCATTACCATTCTGGTTGCTGGTACGATCGGACTGGAAGGTTGCGGCACCAATACCGAAACCGGAACCCAGATCATAGGTGGTGCTCAGGCCCCAGCCGTCGCCGTTTTCACCCAGCACATCACGACCACCGCTCGCTTCCGTTGGGTTGTCATTTTTGCCCTGATACTGGACGGCAAAGTTCCAGCCATCGACCAGACCGAAGAAACCGTTGTTACGATAGGTCGCCATGCCGTTGCCGCGCTGGAACATAAAGTTGTCCGCGCCATAAGTATCACCACCAAACTCTGGCAGAACGTCGGTCCATGCGCCGATGTCATAAGCCACGCCGTAGTTGCGACCATAGTCAAATGAACCTGCATCGCCAAACTTCAGCCCTGCAAAGCCAACGCGGGTATAGCTGTCAGCCGTGCCTTGTGCCTCAGAATTGTTGAGTGCGGCCTGGTATTCCCACTGGCCATAGCCACTCAGTTGATCGGTGACCTGGGTTTCACCCTTGAAGCCAAAACGGACATAGGACTGGTCGCCATTGGCGCTGTCGTTATCCGAAAAATAGTGCAAACCGTCTACTTTGCCGAACAAATCTAATTTATTGCCGTCTTTATTGTATATTTCAGCCGCATTTGCCGATCCCGCTGCTGCCAGTAATGCAGGGATCGCCAGGGAGAGAATGTGACGCTTCATTTTATTACCCTCTGTTATGTGCCTTTTATATTTGCCACTGCAAACCGATGGTAATATCGGTCGGCAAACCATTGTTGTTTCATAGCGAGTAATAATCCATCGTAAAAATGCTACTAAATTTCCGAAACTGTTTCATAATCTGTAAAATTTATTTCTACATGTAAATAACACGGAACTTATTAGCCGCACAGAGTGATAAAAAATAAAGCACAAAATGATAATCCAATCGAAAATAATAGTTATCAGGATGATTTTAATGGGAATATTCCTAAGCACTCAATGGTAAAACTTATTGCGCCCCAGCCAATATACTTACTCCCGCTATCATCATTTATTTCTTATCTTCATTCACCCCGAATGATTTTTTTTTACCCTTATATATCGCCGGGCTTATTGCCCGGCTTTTTTTTGCCTGATCGCCTCTGCTCTGGTTTCATACGCGCTAAATAGCCTTGATTATTGCCGCTTTTATCACCAAATTTATTTGTTGATTTAAGAAAATATAGTGCGTCAGCAGGTAAGGCTTATCAGATAATTAGTCACTTAATGAAACTATAACAGGCCGCCCGATTCGGACTGGCGATATTAGCGCTCGCGCATCGATTCTTTGACTTTATTCAACGGCTTAAGCAAATAGTCCATTACGGATTTTTGTCCCGTCTTAATCTCAACGTTCGCCACCATACCAGGAACAATCGGGAAGCGCCGTCCCGCCCGATTCGTCAGCTCCGCTTTTTGCGTACGCACATAAACCCGGTAATAGAACTGGTCGCGCTTGACCTCATCCTGCAAGGTGTCAGGAGAAACGGTTTCCACCACGCCCGCTAAGTCACCGTAAATCGACGAGTCATAGGCGGTGACTTTGACCACCGCGGCCAGGCCGGGCCGGATATAGGCGATATCACGAGGATTAATGCGGGTTTCAATCAATAATTGATCTTCCAGAGGAACGATCTCCATTATCTTTCCGCCCGGCTCAAGTACCCCGCCGACTGTCGTAACCTGAATATCCTTCACAATCCCACGTACCGGTGAATAGAGCGTCGCGCGCGTCAGCTGATCTTCTTTGCCTGCGGCGACCTGAAGCTGGGCGTCCAGTTCAGCATTGTTTTTTACCTGCTCTTCATGAGCACGAACCAGATAGTCGTTACGCGCCTCATCGATCTTACCGCGCAGATCGCTCACCTGGCGGCGCAGGCGGATCACTTCTACCTGCCCTGCTGCCCCTTTAGCCACCAGCGGTTCAGTTAAACGCAGCTCATCCTGTACCAACCGTAAAGACTGTTGCAGATTACTGATGGTTTCGGTCAGATTACGGCGACGCGACTCGTACAGTTGCCTCTCACGCGCCACCAGTTGCGGCTCTTTCTGCGTCTCTGCACTGAAGGTAAGCGGAATCCCCGACAGTTCAGCGTTGAGCCGTTCTGATGACGCACGCAGCGTGCGCACTCTGGCTTGTACTTCGCCAAAGTTTGACTGAAAACGGGTGGGATCAAGCGTGGCCAGTATCTGGCCCTTTTCGACGATATCGCCCTCATGCACATTGAGCTGCTTAACGATGCCGCCGTCCAGGCTGTCAATCACCTGTGCGCGGGTGGATGGCGTGACCTTTCCGGTGCCTACCGTGACCTCATCAAGAATCGCCATGTGCGCCCATACAAGAAAAATGGCCAGCGCCGCCGTACATAACCAGATGATTGCCGACGTACGCCGTTCATGTTTGGCCAGATCTTTGTCCATCACCACGCTCATGCCGCACCTCCCTGACTGGCATCCGCAACGTTGTGGGTCGCGCGCCGTAAAATCTGATCTTTTGCGCCGTCCGCGATGATGCGGCCGTTTTCCATTACGACAATACGATCGACCATCTTCAGCAGGGCGGGACGGTGCGTCACCAGAATCAGCGTGCGTCCACTGATCCAGCCCTGCATCTGGCGGATAACATGCTCTTCAAGCTGCTCATCCATGGAGGCGGTCGGCTCATCCAGCAGCACGACCTGCGGCTGGCGCAGAATCAGTCGGCTGAGCATAATCATTTGACGCTGTCCGCCTGACAGCCCGCGCCCGCCCTCATTGATAATGCGATCCAGACTGGCCGCATCCTGCTGGACCAGCGACAGTGCCCCACTGATGCGTAATGCCTGTAGCATGTCCTGCTCGCTGGCGTGGGGATTGCCGAGCAGCAAATTCTGCCTCAGCGTGCCAAAAAACAGACGGGAATCGTGGGACAGCCAGCCGAGCTGTCGGCGTAGGTCGGTCGGATCGATATGGGCCATATCCACGCCGTCTACCAGCACTTTTCCCTGACTGGCCTGCGCCTGGCCCGCCAGGATCTTCAGTAAGGTGGATTTCCCCGCACCGACCTTCCCCAGAATGGCGATTTTTTCACCCGGCTTGACGTTCAGCTGCTGCACATTAAGCACGTTCTTTTCGTTTTCTTCGTCGTAGGTATAGTGCACGTTGCGCAGTTCATAATGCCCGGTCAGCGTCGGGCAGTGCGCCATGGTGGCGGAATCAGGTTTATCGAGTGGTTTTTTCAGCAGCTCATCCAGCCCTTTCATGGCGGTTTTGGCGTGCTGCCAGCGAGAAAAGACCATGGTTAACTGCATCAGCGGCGCGATAGTGCGCGAAGAAAGCATGCTACAGGCGACCAGCGTTCCGGTGGTGATTTGTGAGTCCAGCACCAGGTAAACCCCAAACACCAGCATGCCCGCATAGGTCAGTTGTTGCACGGTGGCTGCCCAGCCGGTCAGTCTGGCTCCCCACAGGCGTTGCTGATTACCGATCGCGGCGCTGACCTCATGTGTCTGCTCCCACTGGCGCTGAAAATAGGGTTCGGCCTGCAGCGCTTTGATGTCTTCAATGCCTTCTATTGTTTCAACCAGCACGGCGTTTCGTAGCGCGCCTTCGCGCAATCCGGCTTTCGCCAGCCGCGCCATCGGGAACTGGACTAACATGCCCGGAATAATGATTAACGGAATGGCGGCCAATGGAATCAGTACCAGCCAGCCGCCAATAAACGACATGATAAACAGGAACAGAATGACAAAAGGCAAGTCTGCAGCCGCGCCGACGGTGGTTGAGGTCAGTAACTCACGCACCTGATCGATTTCGCGCAGCTGAGAGATAAAGGACCCGGTGGATTTGGGCCGTGACTCATTGCGGATATTCATTGCCCGGGCAAACAGCATGGCGGAAACTTTTAAATCGATGCGTTTGCCCATCAGGTCAGACACCTGCGTGCGCATCAGGCGAATCAGATATTCAATGGCGGCGGCAATCAGTACGCCGACAAACAGCACCCACAAGGTGGCCTCGGACTGGGCGGGAATCACCCTGTCGTAGACCTGCATTGAAAAGAGAATACCGGCCAGCGCCAGCACGTTACTGATTACCGACGCCACGGAGATTTCCGCGATGCGACGTCCCATGCCGCGAAAGTTTTTCCAGAACCAGTGCGGTTCATAGGGCTGGACGAACTCATCGATTCGGGCATCTCTGCCGCGTGCGGCTACGCCAATCACGCCGATATCACCCTGCGCTCTGGAGAGCAGACCGGCCAGCTCGCCTTCGCGAATCACGTCACCGCCTTCGCTCAGCCAGTAGCGTGCGCCGCCGTCAGCATCGATCTCTTCCAGCACCGCAACGCTGTTATTTTCCATGACCAGCACAACGGGCGTGATCTCCTGCCGCCAGCGTAGTTTGTTCTGTGGCACCATCGTGAGATGGAGCCCAAGGAGACCACACAGGCGCTCCAGCTGCTGTGCCACCGGCAGGTGTTCAAACCAGCGCATTTGCTGGCGCAACGTTTTTCCATCTGCAGGTTTGCCGAAACGGGCCGCCACGCGCAACATCGCAGCAATCCAGTTATCGGTCGTCGGGTTTTGTGCACTCATCGTAAACGCCTTTTAAAACGGGTTCGCTATTGCAACGAAGGAAGAAGATCGCCACTGCTTTTTTGACGGTCGATACCCATGATGTCGAGCAGGTTATCAACCGCAGCGGCGTAGCGGACGGTGGCATCCCAGCCGTCGTAAAGCGCAGTTATCCGCGCGCTGTCGGCCTGAAAAACATCCTGCTCGACGCTGAGCAGATCATTCAGGCTGCGTTTACTCAGCCGGTATTCATCGGCATAAACGTTGCGTGTATGTTCAGCGCTGGCTAACTGCGCCTCACCCGCCAGTTGACGCTGCTGAGCGCCAATCATGTCGGCGTAAGATGTGGAGGCATTTTGATTAATCGTGAGTTTGGCTTGCTGTACCGCAGCCTGCGCAGCGAGCCTATCGCCTTCTGCTGACTGTGTTTTGGCGTTGACCAGACCGCCCTGATAGAGCGGCGCTTCGACCTGAAGCTGGACTTCATCATCCCAGTATGAGCGAGTGTCATTTTCATAACGTGTCCGACCGGCCTGGACCTTGATGCTGGGCCAGTGCCCCGATTGAGCCTGACGTACCCGCTCCCTGGCGGCTTCCTGCTTGTATTGTGCACTGCGCACCGCAGCACTGCTTTCATAGGCAATTTTGTCCAGGGTAATTTGCTGTTGTAGCAGTGCCTGGGGCAGTTCAGGCAGCGTGGCAGGCACCACGCCGGTCAGGACGGTAAGCTGTGCATTAGCAGAGCGCAGTTGCGCCAGATACTGCTCACGCGTGGCATGCATCGCGGCGATCCGTGTTTCGGCCTGCAGGACGTCAGACTGAGAGTTTAGCCCGGCATCCGCGCGCATTTTGGCGATGTCACGCACGTGTTCAAGCGAGGCGATATTGGTCTGCGCGGTAGCGGCCAGCGCCTGGTAGCGTTTGACCTCCAGATACGACTGCAAGGCCTCTTTAGCGACCTGCGTCATCGCGTCGAATAAACTAAACTGGTAGGCATCCGACAAGGCATGCTGTTCGTCTATTGCGCCATTGGTGCGGCCAAAGTCATACAGCAGTTGGCTCAGCACGATCCCGCCGGAACCATTATTATTCAGGCTGCCAGAGGAGTCGGTTTGATGAGAACGCCCCGCCGCCCCCTGAAGCGATAGCTGAGGATACCAGGCGCTCTGCGCAGCACTGAGATCGCCTTCACCGATATGAATCTGCGCCGCCGCCTCCGAAATCTTCGGGTTACGTGAGAAGGCGCGTAATATGGCATCTCGCAGCGTTAAAATGGCGACCTGCTCTTCACTCGGTGCCGCTCGCCAGTTAAATTCCGCTTTGGGGAGCGGTGCGGCAAACGCCGCGGGTAATACCACGCCATTCAGGGCGTAAAAAAACAGGGCTAAACGCGCTTTGTTCATTATTCATACCAACAGGTTTTCTTATGATCATTTGAAGACGTCCTGGTGATTTCAGCATACAAAAAAGCAAGGTCACGATGAGCATTACGCATTTTATTGTTAATTTACTTAATGCGTTTAATAGAGACCGCTAAGCGCGAGTTAATATTAATAGTACATATCCCCTAGCGGTTCATTCTAAAAATCACCAATTATCAAATATCTTTACTGAAAGGCGATTTTTTAATCAGTTGCATCCTCCTTTACCAGTTAAGAAAAAATAAACAACAACCTGTTTGAAGAAGTTGCAGGGCTTACCATTCTTAAAAGCGACAATGCAGGATGCCAAAGCGTCAAAAGTAAGGCTGCGGCCAACCCGTCGTATGGATACAGGTAACTGCGCAGAGGTTTCCACGGCCCGCGGGTTTGCGCTATGCGGCCCCCTTTACTCAGACCGGAAGCCGTTGCCCGAAACGGCAACGCAAGGCCTGGTGCAGGTTTATAAGCAGGCTGGCCCTCCAGCCAGTGCGTCCATTTTGCGCATCGCTCACAGAGCGTGGCGGCTCGCAAGGTTGCAGAAAAAAGCAGCGGGTGCTTACGCAACCGCTGCTGTGAGTCACTGCTTAACTACGATGTGGCAATTTAGACGACGTGTACCTGCAGATTGTGCTGGACCAGCACATCCCCAAGCGTGTTGTCATTGGTGAGTGCCGAGTTATGGTAGACTTCATAGGACTGGCCATTCACCATGCGCTCTCCACTGATCTCCCACGTACCGCCCAGGCTGTTAACCAGGGTGACCAGGCTGCCATCTGCCCCTTTAATCATCAGATCATCGCTCTGTTTGTCAGTAATATTCAGTGCCTCGTTGAGATCCAGTTTCACTGAATTCGTCCCGCTCTGGCCGAGATCGAGCACTTCAATATTTTCCACTTTCAGACCAAGATCGGTCAGATCCAGCGTCAGATGTTCACCGTTCAGCACCAGCGTATCGGTACCGGCTCCGCCATCAATATGGTTAAAGTGCAGATCGCTTACCGTGACCGTATCAGCACCACTGCTACCGGTGACCGTTGCACCTTCTGACGTCGTGCCATCGGCCAGCGTAATCACCACGCCTCCAATGCTGTAGCTTTCCTCTGCTGGCGTTTGATCTACTGCGGTTTCAGCCACGGCAGCCGCCGCGACAGCCGTATTCTCCTCCGCCGCACTGACCGGCGCGGCCACATCGGCCTCGGTAGTCAGGGTTGAAGCCACATGCACCGTAGTTGTTGCCTGTTCAGTGGACTGCGTGTTGTGATGCGTATCCAGACTGGACGCAGCACTGTCATCCACCACCGAGAACAGCGCGACGGATTCGGTGGCCGACGTGGTGGCCACCGGCAACAAAGCACCTAACAGTAGCGTATTGGTTGTGGTGTAGCTGTTACCGGCCACATCCGTAATCGTGACCTTAGCCAGCGTACTCAAGGACAGCAGCAGTCCACCTACCGACAACAGCGAAGGGTTGAAGTTAGCGGAGTAACGTCCCAGCGCATCCGTCGTGGTATTGATCGTCGGTCCGTTACTGCCGTTCGCCAGCAGCAACGTGACGCTGACTTTAGCGCCCTGCGCCGCATTGAGCGATCCCCCCTGCACGGTCAGGCCGTTAAGCAGCGATGACACCACGCTCAGCACCGGATCGACGCCCACGAGCGGTTGATTGTGCGACAGCGCCGTAAAGCTACTTGTGGTCGTGGTGCTGTTACCGCCCACATCAGTGACGGTGACGGCAACAGAATGGCTTCCGTCTGCAATGCCTTTCAGGGTGGCTGACGGCACACTTATCGTCCAGGCGCCGTTACTGCCCACCGTGGTCGTGAAAATATTACCCGCCACGTTAACGGAAACCTGCCCCCCAACCGCATTACTGCTGGTGCCGCTGATGGTTTCTGCAACATTCGCCTCAGTGATATTCAGATAACCATCACCACCGAAGTAGCTGTTGATGCCCGCCGTTGGCGTGGTCCGGCTGGCGACGCCCAGCGAAGCCGATGCATTGCCCGTGTTACCCACGCCGTTGATCACGCTGGCCGAGACGGTATAGAGCCCATCTGCAATCGCCGCGAGACTGGAAGCAGCGACAGGAATACTCCAGTTTCCATTGCTGCTGACCGTGGTCGTAAAGGTCTGGTTGCCAATCGTCACCTGCACCACCGAACCTTCGGCGTTAGTGGCTGTACCGCTGATGGTCTGGGTAGTTTTAACATCAGCCACGTTCAACGCGTTATCGCCAAACAGCGAGGTAATCGTCAAGGCAGGCGCGGTGTTACTGATGACGCTCAGGCTACCGCTGCCCGTCACAGTATTGCCGTTAACATCCGTGCCGGTCACCGCAACGGCTTTAACGCCATCGCTGATGCCCGTCAAATCGGTTTTCGGCACGCTGATCGTCCAACTGCCGCCGCTGATGACTTTCGTTGAATAGGTGATACCGTTTAGCGTTGCACTGACTGTCGCCCCCGCAGACAGGTTTGATGTGCCGCTGATGGTTTGATTAGAAGCCAGATCGGCGGCGCTCAGAATGCCGTCACCAAACACGGTATTGACCGTCAGAGAAGGCTGAGTCAGGGCCAGCTGCACGCCTGCGCTGGTGGACGTGGTATTACCCACAGCATCGGTGACCGAGGCACCCACCGTAAAATTACCGCTGAGCAGGGTTGAGAGAATGGCCGGTGAAACCGTTGCCGAGAAGGTGCCATCACTGTTGACCACCGCGGTTAACGTGGTGCTGCCAATCGCCAGCCTTACCGTACTGCCGGCGGCTACGCCGGTTGCGGTGCCGCTAACTGTCTGGGTTATCAGCGACTCGGCAATATTCAGTACGCCATCCCCAAACAGTGGGTTGAGTGTCACTTTAGGTAAATTGTTGATACCTACAATGGCAGAAGCTGAACTGTTGGCGGTATTACCGGCGCTGTCCGTGACGCTGACGCCGACCGTCAAAGTACCGTCCGTCAGGCCCTGGAGCAGCCTTGGCGTCAGTGCCACCGAATAGTTGCCACTGGCGTCGGTTGCCGTGACGATTTGCTGACCACCCACGGTCACCACGACACGAGAACCTGCTTCTGCACCGCTCACGACGCCACCAATGGTCTGCCCCAGCAGCGCATCGGCGGCATTCAGCAAGCCGTCACCAAACAGCGGGCTGATGGTAAGCGTAGGCGCAAGAGTATCCACACGAATACCGGCACTGGTGGAGGCGGTATTTCCTGCTGGATCGGTGACCGTTGCGCTAACGATGAGATTACCCTGTGCCAGGGTGCCGAGAATATCCGGCGTTACGGTGGCGGTGAAAGCCCCGTTGCTGCCCACTGTTGCCGTTACCTGGCTGTTACCCACGTTCAGCGTGACCAGTGAACCTGCAGCAACGTTGTTCACCACGCCGCTAATGGTCTGGCTGGTGGCAATATCGACCAGGTTAAGCACACCATCGCCGAACAGTGACGTCAGGTTGATGGTTGGGGTTTGCGTAAAGATACCGATAGTCGCGCTGTTGCTGGCGACGTTGCCAACGGCATCGGTAACGGTAACGCCCAGGGTCAGATTACCATCAAGTAACGACGTCAGATCGCTGGACGGCAGCGTCACGCTCCAGTTACCACCGGCCTGAACCGTGGTGTTATAAGTGTGAGTTCCCAGGATAACGGTCACGCGTGAACCTACCGCCGCGTTCTCAATCACCCCGCCAATCTGTTGATTGACCGCCGCTTCGGCAATGTTCAGCAAATTATCACCGCCAAACAGGCCGGTCAGGTTACCCACTACAGGCACGGCATCGACAATCGCGGTGACCGTTTCGCCAACGCTGCGGGTGTTGCCTGCCGCGTCGGTTAGCGTCACGTTCACAGCCAGTTCACCATCGCTCAGCAAGCCCAGGACAGATGGCGGCACGACAATCGCCCATTTACCGTCCTGACCGACAGTGCTGGTCAGCGTGGTGCCGCCAAGCGTAACCGCGACCGTTGCGCCTACACCCGCCGACGTTGCCGTACCGGTAATGGTCTGAGCAACCGTCGTGTCGATCGCGCTCAGCGTGCCATCACCAAACACGGAATCAACCACCAGCGTTAAGGCGGCGTTAACCACCTTGTTCACGGTGATAGTGGCATCCGTTTGATTACCCGCCTGATCGTTGACGCGAACGCCAAACACCAGTGCACCATCATTGAGGCTGGACAGCACCTCTGGTGTTAAATCAATGCTCCAGACGCCGTTAGCGCCAATAACACCTGTCGCGATGGGGGCACCATCTCCGACATACAGAGAAATGGTTTGTCCCTCTTCTGCCCCCGTTGCCCTGCCCGTTAACACTTGACCGACGGCAAGATCGGCGGCATTAACCAGGTTATCGCCGAGGAAGCTATCAATCTCAATCACTGGTGCGGTCGTATCAACGTCAATATTACGGCTGGCGGTGCCTGTGTTACCGGCGGCATCGGTCAACTGCGCAGTAATGGTCGTTTCACCGTTGGCCAGTGCCTGCATATCGCTGGCTGGCACGCTGGTGGACCAGGTTCCGTCGCTCTGGACGATGCCTGTGTAGGTTTTACCGTTCAGCGTCACGGTCACCGTGCGGCCCGTTTCGCTGGTGTCTGCTGTACCACTGACCGTCTGACGCGTTGAACTCTCACTGGCGTTAACCACATCATCGCCTGCGAAGCTGTTAATCGTCAGTGTGGGTGCCGTCAGATCGATCTGAACCGTACCGCTGGTGGACACGGTATCCGTTCCGTCGGTGGCGTTGACGGTGATGGTGACAGGTCCGTCAGTGCTTCCGAAATCGCTGACCGGCAGCGTTGCCGTGGTCCAGTTACCGTTAGCGTCGATCGTGGTGCTGTACTCCACCCCGTTGATCACAACGGTGACGACGCCGCTATCCCCCAGGTTTTGCGATGTTCCGCTGACCACAACGCCGCCCGCCTGCTGATCGACCGTACTGATGATATTGTCACCCGACACAGTGCCCAGCGTGACGAGCGGGCCTGGTGGCGGTGTCAGATCAACCTGTAGCGTCAGATCCTGGGTGACCGGATTGCCTGCCAGGTCGCTAACGGCAAGCGTTAAGGTGGTGGTCGGTTGTGTAAAGGTGCTCATTTGCTCTGGCGTCAGCGTCAGGCTCCAGGCACCATTAGCGCCCACGACCGCCGTACCCAGCACCGTGCCGTTATAGGAAACGGTTAACTGTGTGCCGGTTTCCGCGCCCTCAGCGACCCCGGTCAATACCTGAGACTGAATACTCTCGGCGTAATCAAGCGCATTATCACCCGCAAACGTCACCCCGGTGATCGAAGGTGCCGTGGTATCGATCACCAGCGATTCGCTGAGCGTCGTACTGTTTCCGGCGGGATCGGTGACGGTGATGGAAACCGGATAGGTGCCGTCGGTAAAGGCTTCCAGCTGCGCGTTACTCAACGGCAATGTCCAGCTCCCGTCCGCCGCGATCTGGGCATTGAACGTACTGGTGCCAATGGTCACCACCACCTGTTGCCCTTCACCAGCCTCACCAGTACTGCCCGTCAGAGAGATGCCACTCGCCACGTCAGCGGCGTTGACATAGCCGTCACGTGGCAGCGAATCGACGCTCGGTGTCGGCGGGGTCAGATCGGCGTTAAAGGTAAACTGCGCGGTGGCGGGGTTGCCCGTGGCATCCACCACATTCACGGTGACGCTGTGGGGACCCGTGCCAATCGCATTTAATGCATTAGGCGGAATCGTGACGCTCCAGTTGCCATTCGCATCGACCGTCCCAGGATAGCGTGTTCCGTTGAGATCCACGCTGATGCTTACTGCCTGGTTTGCGCCGGTGCTGCCGGTCGTGCCGGTCAGCGTTACGCCTGCGGCGGCCTCGCTGATGTTCAGCACATTGTCGCCACCAAACTGCAGGTCGGCAAAGGTTGGCACAGGAACGGTGACGGCGGTGACCACATTAAGCGTGGTGCTGTCGGTATTGCCCGCAATATCCGTGGCGGTGACGGTAATCACATGGCTGCCGTTAGGGATCTGCGCCATTTGATCGGGCGTCAGCACCAGTGACCAGCTTCCGTCAGGCTGAACGGTGGCACTGAGCGGCTGATCGTTATTAAAGCCGCTGAGGATGACCGTTACCGTCTGACCATCCCCGCTAATGCCTGTCGAACCGGTAAGCGTCTGATTTTGTGCCGCTTCACTGGCATTCAATGCGCCGTCACCGAACGGCAGATTGAGGCTGACATCTGGCAGCGTTTGTATGGCAACCACGATGTTGCTGTTTATGGATGCCGTATTGCCGTTGGTGTCTGTCACGGTCAGCGTGACCGGCCAGTTACCGTCTGGCAGTGACTGCAATAAGGTTGAAGGCAGACCCAGTGACCAGGTCCCATCACCATTGATGGTCGCGGCATAGGCTGTGCCGTTAACCGTTACCGTAACGGATGCTGCATTATCGATATTCAGGTTGCCGCTTAACGTGCCATCGGTTTGCGCTTCGACAGCGTTGATACGACCATCACCAAATGGCGTATTGATCGTCGGCAGCGCAATGGGGGCCGTGGCCGTCGTGAAGTCTTGCGTGGCAGTCGCCGAAGTATTTCCGGCACGGTCAGTGGTGGTCACGCTGATCGTGTGCGTTCCATCCGCCAGCCCGGCTATCACGTCTGGCGGCAGGCTGGCGCTCCAGTTACCGTTCGCATCAATGGTCACGTTAAGCGGTGTGCCATCTACGCTGACACTGACGGTTTGTCCGTCGCCAAACGGCGCCGTGCCGGTAATTAATTGCACCGAGGCCGCTTCGCTGGTGTTAATGACGTTATCGCCAAACAACGTTGGGGTTATCGTTGGATCGGCCGGTGTCGTCACCAGGATCTCTACACCTGCGCTGACTTCAGCCGGATTCCCTGCTGCATCGTTGGCGGTGACAACCACCTGCGTTGCGCCATCTGGTAATGCGTCCAGCGCGCCCGGTGCCAGCGTTAAGGTCCAGGCACCGTTGGCGCCGACTGCCGTATTAAACGTCTGATCGCCGATCGTCACCGTGATCGGGGTGCCCTCTGGCAGATTGGTGGCATTGCCGCTGAGTGTAAGCTCGCCCGCCGCATCAGCCTGACTGACAAGCCCATCACCAAACGGCGTATCCAGCGTCAGCTCAGGCAATGTGCGGAAGGCCACATCCAGCGTAGTGCTGTTATTGGTCGTGATATTGCCGTTGACGTCCGTGGCGGTAATGGTGAACGTCTGGCGTCCATCATTGAGCTGCTGCAAATCCGCAGCCGGGATCGCCAGTGACCAGGCGCCGTTACCGTCTGCAAGGGTGGTATAAGTGATCTGATTCAGCACGACGGTAATCTGCGCGCCCGGATCGCTGTTGCCATTGACGGTTAAATCCTGCAACGACTCCGCCTGGTTAAGTGACGCGCCTGCGCTCAGGTTGATATCGCTCAATACCGGCAGGGTCGTATCAACCGCCACATTGTGATTGGTCAGGGCCGTATTGCCTGCTACATCATCCGCCGTGACGACAAAGGTTTGTTGTGAACCAGAAGGCAGGCCACTCAGGGCTGAAGACGGCACTGACACCGTCCAGTTGCCGCTGGCATCCACCGAACCGGTATAGCCGACGCCGTTCAGCGTGACGGTCACTACCGTTCCTTGCGCCAGATGCGTACTGCCGCCGCTCACTTCAAGGTCCGAACCCGCTTCGATTGCGTTAATAATGTCATCATTGGCGACCACGTCCACACTCAGCGTCGGCTGGGCCGCGTCACTGGCAATGACATTCAGGGTTACGTTGCTGCTGGTCGGGTTGCCTGCAGCGTCGGTGGCGCTGACGACGACGCTCAGCTGTCCGTCAGGTAATGCACTCACATCCGCCTGCGGGACGGTAATTGTCCAGCGGCCATCATTCTGCACTTCACCCGTATAATTCTGACCATTCAGCGAGACAGTTACCACCTGACCCGCCGTCAGATTAGTACTGCCGCCGCTGATGGTTAACTCTGCAGCCGCTTCAACCCGGTTAACATAATTATCATCGCTGATGGCATCAACGGTCAGTACAGGCAATGCCGCGCTGTCTGCAACGCGCGTCAGCGTCTGGGTTAACGCCGTCTGGTTGCCTGCGGCATCCGTCAGCGTAATGTCCAGCTGATAGGTGCCATCCGGCAAGCCCTGCATCACGCTGGCTGGAATCTCAAGACGCCAGGTGCCGTCCGACAAAACCAGCGTTTGATAGGTTTCACCCTGCAGTGTCACCGTCACCGTTTGCCCTGCATCGGCCAGCGATGCGGTGCCGGTAATCGGAATATTTTGCTGGATTTCCAGCGCGTTAATCTGGTTATCACCGGTAACAGGATTAAGGCTGAGTTCAGGTGGTGTGAAGTCGACCGTGACCGACGTGCTCAGGCTGCCGCTATTGCTGCCCGTGGCATCACTGACGTTAACGACGACCGTATTCGCGCCTTCAGGCAGCGCCTGCAAGACTGCGCTGCTAAGCGTGACCGTCCAGTTCCCCTGTGCATCCACCGTTGCCGCATAGTCATTACCGCCCAGGGTGATAGTCACAATCTGGCCCGCACCGGTGAGACCGGTCGTGCCCGTGAGCGTTTGTTCGCTGGCCGCCTCGACCTGACTGATATAATCATCGGCAAATGGCGTATTAATGCTTATCGCTAAGGTCCCCGTCGCGACCGTAATATCACGGGTTTCTGTAAAACTGTTGCCTGCCGCATCGCTGACGGTCACCGCCAGGGTATAGCTTCCCGCCGCAACATCGGCAAGGGCACCCGCGGGCAGAGTAAAGCTCCAGTTGCCGTTCGCATCGACCGTGGTATTCCACACCTGGTTATTGAGGGTGATGGTCACCACCTGGCCTTCACCGGCGTCACTGCTGCCGCTGAGCACGATGGGCGCGGTGCTTTCTGAAGCGTCAACGATATTATCCCCGGCGACCGGGTCCAGCGTCAGGTTTGGTGGCGTGAGATCAACGTTAACATTACCGTCTACCTCACGGCTGTTACCCGCGGCGTCAGTGACCGTAACCCTGTAGTTGGCGCTGCCTTCATTCAGTGTGGTTAAGGCATCGGCAGGAATACTCACACGCCAGTTACCATTGCCGTCTACCGTACCGTTATAAACATTGCCGCCCAGTGAAACACTGACGGTCTGACCCACACCGCTTACGCCCGTGGTTCCGCTCAGCTGTTGTGTGCTGGAAATATCAGCGGCATTGAGGGTGCCGTCACCGAATGCCGTAATCACGACAGGATTAGGCAGGTTGTTGATCGCAACGTTTAAGGTGCCTGAACTGCTCAGGGCGGCACCCGTCGTGTCCGTCGCTGTCACCGTCAACGTGGCAGGACCATCCGCCAGGCTCGCCAGCGCAGCAGCCGGGATGATCACGCTCCATGTACCGCCAGCGGAGACCACGGCGTTATAAGTGACATTGTTAAACTGCAGCGTGACGGTGCTGTCTGGTGCCACATTCACGGTGGTTCCCGTGATGATTAACGGCTCACCGGCTTCGCTGGCATTCAGGAAGTTATCACCGCTTATGGTATCCAGCGCCACGCCAGATGCATTGCTGTTAACCGTGAGAGCAAGATCCGCTGTCGTGGTATTTCCTGCTGCATCGCTGACGGCAACCGTGTAGGTGGCACTGCCATCCGCCAGGGACGACAGAACGGTAGCTGGCACCGTCAGCCGCCATGTTCCATCTGCCTGGACGGTACCGCTAAACACATCGCTACCCACGGTCAGTGTCACCACCTGCCCGGCCTCGACGTTCGTCGTGGTACCCGACAGTTCCTGATTAACCTGGCGTTCCGCCCCATCAATCAGATTGTCACCGGCAAAAGCATTCAGCGTGAGTGTTGGTAATGAAGCCGCATCTGCCTTGACCGTCAGGTTGCTGGTATCGGTCGTGATATTGCCCGCCGGATCGGTGGCGGTAATGGTTAAAGGATAACTGCCGTTGGTCAGCCCATTGAACGCAGCAGGCGGTACTTCCAGCGTCCAGCTACCGTCTGGATTGGCGGTGGTGCTGACCGTTGTGCCGTTAATATTCGCCACGATAACGGCATTGCCTTCGCTGTTACCGCTTAAGACCAGTGGCTGCTGAAGTTCAGCAGCATTGAGAACGCCATCACCAGACGGCGTAGCCACCGTCAGCGCTGGCGGTAAGGTATCCACTGTGACATTGCCGGACGCATTGCTGGTGTTACCCGCAATGTCGGTAACGGTCACGGTATAAGGCACCGTTCCCTGGGGTAATGCGGTGAGCACGCCAGAAGGAATATTGACCTGCCAGTTACCGGCGTTATCGACAATACCGGTGTAGTTGACGCCATTAAGACTGACGACAACGCGCTGCCCTTCTCCGGTTACACCACTGTTGCCGGTGATAAAACCGCCCGCTGCCGCTTCACTGGCATTCAGTACGCCATCAACAAAGGCATCACCCGGTGTGGCAACCGGCACGTCCGTCGCCACGACATTAATATCTGAGGTACTGGTCGCCAGCGTATTGCCGTCAGCGTCGGTGATGGTGGTCGTCACCGGAAGTGCACCGTTAGGTAATCCCACGAGGCTGCCGGCCGGCAGCGTAACCGTCCAGTTGCCATCCGCACCCACCGTACCGGTGTAGTTCGTGCCGTTAACATTGACGTTAACAATGCTGCCCGCCGGAATATTGCTGGTGCTGCCGCTAAGCACCACCTCGCTTGCCACGTCATCAGCATTGAGATAGTTGTTGTTGCCTGCAGGAGCCAGAGCAACGCTGCTTCCCGTTGCGTCAACCACAAAGTTAAGCTCAGTGCTGGTCGTGTTACCTGCGGCATTCACCACGGTGACGGTCAGGGCCTGATTACCCTCATTCAGGGTTGCCAGTGCGGCTGGCGGTATACTGATGCTCCAGTTTCCGCTTGCCTCAACGGTGCCGCTGTAAGTGACACCGTTAATGGTTACGGTGACTTGCTGGCCGGCCTCTACGTTAGTCGATGTGCCGGTAAGGGTTTGAGGGAGTTTTTGCTCTGACCCATCCAGCACACCGTTGCCAGCAAAAGTCCCGCTGTCAACGCTCAGCGTGGGTTGCACTTCTGGTGCTGTGGCGACATTCAGCTCGCTGGTATAGGTCGTCTGACTGCCATTCGCGTTGGTGATGGTCACCGTAAAAGGATTATTACCCGAAGGCAACGCAGCCAGATCGGACTGATCGATGCGTAACGACCAGCGCCCATTAGTCGTGACAAACGTGCGATAGAATCGGCCATTGAGTGACATGGTGACCTGATCGCCATTCTGACCGGTACCGCTCAATACCAGCGGTTGCGTCAAATCGCTTACGCTGAGCGTATTATCGCCGCCCACGGGGTCCACGCCCAATGAGGGTGGAAGCGTATCAATGGTTACGGTGCTGGTCTGGGTAACCACGTTTCCGGCCTGATCGATTGCGCTAACGATCAGTGAATTGTTACCCTGGGGCAGCACAGCAAGATCGCCCGCGGGTAGCGTCACGCTCCAGCTGCCGTCGCTGTTAACCGGAACATCATAGGTTTTGCCACCCAACTGAACCTGCACCTGTTGCCCGGCACCGGTAATCCCGGTACTGCCGCTCAGCACCTGATCGCTGGCGGTGTCCAGGTTGTTAATCACCCCATCGCTCACCGATCCGGCATCCAGGGTAATGGCTGGCAGGGTCGTAGCCTGCAACGTAACGTCTGCAGTATCGGATAACAGATTACCGTTGGCGTCTACCGTACTGACGGTGATCTGCTTCAGCCCATCGCTTACCCCGTTAAACGCGGTTGAAGGAATGGTGACGGACCAGAGGCCATTCGCATCTACCGTTCCGTTGTAATTAACGCCATTAAAATTGACTGCAACCTGCTGCCCTGGCGAACCACCCGCGATCGACCCTTTTACGGTTAATCCTTGTCCTGCTTCAAGGGCATTGAGGAAGCCATCACCGCCCAGTGGCTGCGATATGGTCAATGTACCAGGCGTACCCGTTGCCGGTTCGACGGTAATGGATTCATTATTGGTTGCACTGGCGCCTGCACTATTGCTGACGCTGACGTCAATGGTGGTGGAACCGGCTGCCAGCGCCCCGAGTGCTGCGGATGGCACCGTCACGCTCCAGTTGCCGTCTGGTCCGACGGTGGTGGTGTACGTCTGCCCGCCCAGCGTCACGGTAACGGTGCGCCCCGCCTCGACGTTGGTGGTGGTGCCCGATACCAGCTGATCGCTGGCCTTCTCGGCGTTATCCAGTACGTTGTCACCGGCGAAGTTGTCTACCGTGATGGTCGGTGGGCCCGGTGGTGTAACCGGGGCATCTACCGTCACAACCTGCTCTGCGCTGGCGGTAGTGCCCGCCGCATTGCTGACGGTGACATCAAGCGTGGTGGTGCCTGCCGCCAGCGCGGTCAGCGCCGCCGACGGCACCGTCACGCTCCAGCTGCCGTCTGGCCCGACGGTGGTGGTGTACGTCTGCCCGCCCAGCGTTACGGTGACGGTCTGGCCCGCCTCGACGTTGGTTGTGGTGCCCGACACCGGCTGATCGCTGGCCTTCTCGGTATTATCAAGAACGTTGTCACCGGCAAACGGATCAACGGTCAGCGTCGGTGCGCCCGGCGTGGTAACCGGAGCATCCACCGTCACAACCTGCTCTGCGCTGGCGGTAGTGCCCGCCGCATTGCTGACGGTGACGTTAAGCTTGGTGGTACCCGCCGCCAGCGCGGTCAGCGCCGCCGACGGCACCGTCACGCTCCAGCTGCCGTCTGGCCCGACGGTGGTGGTGTACGTCTGCCCGCCCAGCGTTACGGTGACGGTCTGGCCCGCCTCGACGTTGGTTGTGGTGCCCGACACCGGCTGATCGCTGGCCTTCTCGGTATTATCAAGAACGTTGTCACCGGCAAACGGATTAACGCTAAGGGAAGGTGTATTGGGTGTGCCTGGCGTTCCCGGTGTACCTGGGGTTCCTGGCGTAGCCGCGTTGTCATCTCCGCCACCACCACCGCCACGGCGGGTGCCGAGTGCAGCGCCCGCAAGACCCAGCAAGCCGACACCACTCGCCGTCATCAGGCCGGTGGAAATATTGCTGTTATCTGCCAGCAGAAGCGGCTCCACGCTATCCAGCGACTCATAGCTGGGTGTCACGGTGGTCGTGGCTAAATCTGTTGCACCAGCCGTGGTGGGAAAGAGCGCATGATCGGGCGGGTTCACGCCATCGTCAAAGACAAGTTCACTGTGATCGCCTGCGGCATCATCCAGGAAGAATTTTTTGTAGCGAACAGAACTTCCGTCACGCATCTGGACGATAAGATCGTCGCCCTGACGCTGGTATTGTACGACGGCCTCACGTGTCCCGTTGATGCGTACAACGCTGGGTTCACTGAGCGTAATCGTTTGTGTTATGCCGCCGTTGACCTGAGACGTGAGCGTACCATTTGCACGAGAAATGATATCGACGCGACTTTGAGTGAGTTCTGCCATCTTGACCTTGCTCCACCAGAATATCTAATTAGCTGAAATGTAAAACCATAAACATAAGTTATGATTTCACATTGACGTTTTTTCATGCTGTGTATCAGAAAACGTTTCAGTCTGGTGTGGGCAGTGCGAGAAAAAGACACAGAAAACCGACCATGTCCTAAGCATTTACTTTATTTTTTAAAATTCTTGTTAACCGATGTTCATAAACAGCAACACCATGCAATCAATAGTTAACTTATCGCGTTTAAAAATCAATCATAAGATGCAGTTTTATTTATGAATTAATCAAAATAACATTAGCCATATTTGTGATTAATCAGCAGAGCACAGGGTGGGAAAGATGATCTCCCATGTCAAAACATTGCTAAATGTTTCCAGTAAATAGCAAAAGTGACGGAAAAGACTCTCTTTTTTGGGTTCTTTGCTTTCTGCCAGATACTCAAATTCAGCTAAGCTATTCACCTTGCGAATTTGTGATGAAGATCGTCCTGGAAAGGGAGCTGTTTGGGGTTTATTCGCGGGCTTTGCCAGGAAAGTTCTGGAAAACACATCCATTAGGATAAAAGTCGGTACACTGGCTTTTCTCATGACCTGTTACAGCAGGCCGCTTAACCTGTTAAACCTGTGTTCTCACAGCGTTTTACAGGAAATTGATGCTACACTTTTCTGCTTTGCTACTGATGAATTAGAGCCATGACAGCACTGGATGCCGCAAAATCAAGCCAATCTGCCAGCCGCCTGAGCGGGGGCACCCGTACTATTTTTTTGATCAACGGATTGGGGATGTCTGCCTGGGCTCCGTTGGTGCCCTATGCACGCGATCGATTGCACTTAGATGGCGCCTCATTGGGTGCGCTTTTGCTGTGTCTGGGAATTGGCTCACTCCTTGCCATGCCGGTGACCGGCACCTTAGTGGCGCGCTTTGGCTGCCGCAGGGTGATGGTCTGTTCGACGTTAGTGGTGTTATTCATGATGCCGCTGCTCGCCACAGTGCAAACACATCTGTTAATGGCAGCAACATTGATGCTGTTTGGTGCCGGACTGGGCATGCTGGACGTCGCCATGAACTATCAGGCGGTAGAAGTGGAAAAAGCAGCCGGCAGACCGATGATGTCGGGCTTCCATGCTTTTTTTAGCCTGGGCGGTATTCTGGGTGCCGGTGCGGTTAGCCTGCTGTTAAGCCTGACGTTTACCCCGTTAATAGCCGTGTTAATCATTATGGCCGTGATGGGGGTACTGTTGCTCTGGCGTCTGCCAACCTATATGAATCAGCGCTTACATCAGCCCGATCAGTCGTGGCTGGTGATTCCGCGTGGACGCGTCGCCTTTCTGGGCATGCTGTGTTTTATTCTGTTTTTAGCGGAAGGAGCCGTGCTCGACTGGGGCGCACTTCTGCTGTTACAAAACCCCTCAATGACAACGGCGCATGCCGGGCTGGGCTATGCCCTGTTTTCCGTCGCCATGACGATTGGACGTTTTAGCGGCGATAAAATCATTCACCGCGTTGGCCGCTACCCGGTCATGTTGATGGGCGCGCTGGCGGCGGCTTCAGGCATGACCTTAGCCGTGCTCCTGCCCTGGCCAGAAGCCTCACTGCTGGCTTTCTTACTGGTGGGTTTTGGTTTATCGAATACCGTGCCCATGTTATTTAATTCGGCAGGTAATCAGCATGATATGCCGGCGAACCTGGCGATTTCTGCCATGACAACGTTGGGATATGCAGGTATTCTTTCTGGTCCGGCGTTGATCGGGTTCATTTCTCAATGGATTAGCCTTAGCGGTGCATTTTTGCTTATTGCACTGTTATTGTTAGCTGTGGCTGTCAGTGCGCGCAACGTTGCGCGATAATTCAGGTATCTGAGCGCTATGTTGTATAAGTTTCCGCTGACATCCGGTAATGTCACTCGCTTTTTTATCGTATTTAATCTGGTGCTGTTACTGGCGCTGGGCTTTATGGTGCAAAATTCCGTCAATGCCTGGTTGACGGATAAACGTTATGCCATGGCGGATATGGCGCGTGATATTCAAAAACGCATTGATGCCTATCGCTTTGTGACCTGGCAGATCTATGAAAACCTGTCGACCAGCGCCGCCGGATCGACACCCGCCACGAATTTACAAGAGACGCGCCTGCGTCCGGATGTCTACTATCTGGAAAAAACCCGACGCAAAACCGAAGCGCTGATTTTCGGTTCGCATGACAGCAGCACGCTGGATATGTCGATGCGGATGTCCAGTTACCTGGATACGTTATGGGGTGCAGAAACGCCGACATGGTCAATGTATTTTTTAAATGGTCAGGACAACAGCCTGATCATGATTTCCACCCTGCCCCTGAAAGACATGACCACGCGCTACAAAGAGAACGCCATCAGTTCTCTGGTTGAAGCACGGCGTGCAGAAATGCTGCAACAGGCTAATGCGCTGGATGAGCGTGAAAGCTTTTCACCGCTGCGTCATCTCGCTTTCCAGAATGACCACTATTTTACCCTGCGTACGACGTTCAATCAGCCGGGCCATCTGGCCACCGTGGTGGCATTTGATTTACCTGTTAATGACTTGATTCCACTCAATATGCCGGTGGAAAACTTCCAGCTGCGTCAGGATGCTCCGCTGAATAACAGCGCCAGCAGCAACCAGGAAGATGTCGAAACCACGCAGGTTTCGTTGGTCAGTCACGATATCGAAATAGCCGCAACGCTCCCGAGCACATCGTTACAGCTGGTCTATCAGGTGCCCTTCTTACGCCTGTTGCTCGACAGCGCGCATAATTTGATGTGGCCGTTGCTGATTAACCTGCTGCTGTTCTTGCTGTCACTTGGCGGAATGTTGTTGTTACGTCAACAGTCTCTGCGACCGAGTGAAAACCAGAGCGCCGAGCTGGATTCGCTCCGTGTGCTCAATCAGGAGATTGTCGCCAGCTTACCGGTTGGCTTGCTGGTCTATGACTTCGCCAGCAATCGCACCTTGTTAAGCAATAAAATCGCTGAGCATCTTTTGCCTCACCTTAATTTGCAGAAGATCATCAATATGTCCGATCAGCATCAGGGCGTACTGCAAGCCACGATTAACAATGAGGTGTATGAAATCCGCCACGCGCGCAGCGTCTTATCACCGCATACCCAGCTGTTTATGATGCGCGATCAGGATCGTGAGCTACTGGTGAACAAGAAGCTGCAGAAAGCGCAACAGGTGTTGGATCGTAACCACCAGATGCGTCAGCAGTTGCTCCATCACCTTGGTCACGCGTTAAACCAGCCGCTGGAAAAGATCGTTTCGCAGCTGGTTCACCTGAGCCAGCGTCAGAACGACGAGAGCGTGCTGGATATTCTGGATGAGAGTCAGTCACTGGCCCGCCTGGTTGACGATATCGTGCTGCTCAATCGCCTTGAAGCGCATGACTGGTCCCCGGATGCCTCGGTGTTTAACCTGCAGGAACTGCTGGACGAGATCACTCTGGAAAGTCTGCCGCTGCTGCGTCGCAAGGGATTATCGCTCGTGGTGAATAATCATCAGGCGAATGATGAAATGCGGTTTGGCGATCGCCGTGCCCTGCGCAAAGTGCTGACGACGCTGATGCATTATGCCTTGATCACGACGCGCTGGGGCAAGATAACGCTCGAAGTGAAAACGGCGGAGCACCATCCCGACCGCCTTTATATCGAGCTGGTGGACACCGGTGCCGGACTCACCGTGGATGAACTGGCGAATGTCGACTTCCCGTTCCTGGGCGATACCAGCCAGGATCGTTATGGTCAGGCTTCCGGGATGGCGTTTTTCCTGTGTAAACAGCTGTGTAAGCAGATGGGCGGCAGTCTGGAAATCGTCGCCAAAGCGGATATTGGCACTCGCTATAATATTCAGCTTCCGCTTACGCTTGAAGAAAAGCGCGAAGAGGATGAAGAGAAAATCCTCGAAGGGATTACCGCCCTGGTGGAGATCGCGGTTGAAGACGTCCACAAGATCGTCTGTCGCCATCTGGAGAACTGGGGCGCACGCTGCCTGACGCCAGATGAACGCATCTCAGGCCAGGATCATGATGTACAAATTACTGACGACCCCAGCAAATTATGTGGCTGGGCTTTATTGCTGGCGGAAGATGAACCCGGCCATCATGCTTTAAACGATCAACAGTATCGCGTCAATTTCAATCTCAGCAATGCACTACTTGATGCATTACTGGCACTGATTGAGAAGCAATTGTCCCACGATGTGATGGAGGATGACACCGACGATGACGCCAGCACGCCACTGTTAAGTGGTGGCTATTTCCAGCTGTTTACTGAGACAGTACCGGATGATGTAAAGAGATTGTATACTGAGTCAGCGATATCAGATTATGCCTCGCTTGCTCAGACAGCTCATCGCCTTAAAGGCGTGTTTGCTATGCTCAATTTGACACCGGGCAAACAGCTTTGTGAAGAGTTAGAACACCACATTAAAGTGTGTGACGATTCAAACATTACAAATACCACCAGTAATATTGACGCTTATGTCAATCAACTGCTGCAGCAAGGTAACCAATAAGATGAATAACTTGAATGTAATTATTGCGGATGATCACCCAATTGTTCTTTTCGGTATCCGAAAATCTCTGGAACAAATTGAGTGGGTTAACGTTGTAGGCGAATTTGAAGATTCAACGGCGCTGATCAACAACCTGTCCAAGCTTGATGCGAATGTTCTGATCACCGACCTCTCCATGCCAGGTGAAAAGTATGGTGACGGTATTACGCTGATTAAATATATCAAACGTCACTATCCCGACCTGTCCATTATTGTTCTTACCATGAACAATAACCCGGCGATTCTGAGCTCGGTACTGGATCTGGATATTGAAGGGATCGTACTGAAACAGGGTGCGCCAACCGATCTGCCAAAAGCGCTGGCAGCCCTGCAGAAAGGCAAGAAATATACGCCAGAAAGCGTGGCTAAACTGCTGGAGAAAATCAGTGCGGGCGGTTATGGCGACAAACGTTTGTCGCCAAAAGAGAGCGAAGTATTGCGCCTCTTTGCTGAAGGTTTCCTGGTCACAGAAATTGCCAAGAAGCTGAACCGCAGTATTAAAACCATCAGTAGCCAGAAAAAATCAGCCATGATGAAGTTGGGTGTGGATAACGATATCGCCCTGCTCAACTACCTGTCATCGGTGAGTGCGACCCAAATCGATAAAGATTAAGTCCGCAGGCGGTGCGTTTACGCACCGCCTCTCTTCCCGGCTATCCTTCCCGCGTTTTACGTACCCGCTCCGCATAAATACCCAGCGTCGTTTTCAGCACGTCTAACGTCACTGGCTTCGACAGACAGTTGTCCATTCCGGCATCCATACAACGCTGTTTTTCTTCCGCCAGCGCATTCGCCGTCACGCCCACCACCGGGAATACGTGCCCAAGCTGACGCAACCGCTGTGTCAGGCGATAGCCATCCATATTCGGCATGTTCACATCGGTCAGCACAATATCAATGCTGTTACGGCTGAGGACATTCAACGCATCAACGCCATCCTGTGCCGTTTTAACCTGATAACCCAGCGTGCCAAGCTGCTCTGACAGCAACATACGGTTGATAGGATGATCGTCAACGATCAGCACCATAATGTCGTCGTTATGAATTTTCTCTTCCACCGGACTGGCCAGCGACAACGCATCGTTCACGTCGGATTCAACCGCAATGCGGTAAATGCGCGCCAGCAGGGTTGGCAGCTCATGCAGGGTGGCGGTGCTGTGAATCCAGCGCCCGGCCTGGGGCTCACGCGGCATGTCCACGTGTGAGCCGTCAACGGTGATAACTGCGCGAACCGGAGAGCTAACGTCTAACGAATAATCCGTTAACACCACATCATCACTGCCGGGATCAGCCTGATATTCGGCGACCTGAATACCATGCTGCTTTAACAACCGCTCAAGATACTGCGCCAGATATTCATTACGCATCGCCAGCCAGATTTTCTTATCCTGTAACCCATCCAGCAGCGGGATTGATGGCTGCTTACCGTTATAGATGGGAATGCGCACAATAAACTGGCTTCCCATTCCTGGCTCAGACTCAACCTCAATATCACCGTCCATCATATTGATAAGCTTTTCGCAAATCGCTAAACCCAGCCCGGTGCCCTGGAAATTACGCTGTACGCCATTACCCACCTGGAAAAAAGGGTCGAACAGTCTGGTTAACTCTTTTGCCGGAATGCCGACGCCGGTATCCCGCGTGCGGAACGCCAGATAGCCTTGTGTGACATAGGCATGCAGGATAATGCAGCCCGTATGGGTAAATTTAATGGCATTATTCAGCAGGTTAGAAATCACCTGTTGCAGGCGCAGTGGATCGCCATCAAGCGCCTGCGGCACATCGTGTTCGATATAGCAGTAAAGCGTCAGACGTTTCTTTACTACCAGGGAGAGGTAGTTACCGACAATGTGGGTAATCACTTCACGCGGCGAGAAAGGACGCGGTTCTATCTTCAGCTGCTCCGACTCAATTTTGGAGAAATCGAGAATGTCGCTGATGATTTTCAGCAGCAGGCTGGAGGAGTTATTCATTGCGGTGACCAGCGACGCTATCCCGCTCGGCAACTGGCGCGTCTGCAGCAGATCCAGGTTGCCAATGATGCCATACAGCGGCGTACGAAGTTCGTGGCTGACCGTCGCCAGGAACATCGATTTCGACTGGCTGGCCTGTTCAGCAGCATGGGCCATTTCCTGTAGCGATTGCTCCATACGGACACGCGCGGACACGTCCACCAGCACACAGATGGCTACGTTCTCATTTCGATAGCGGGAATGCACGAAACTGATTTGCAGGTTAGTGTTGCTGCCCGTCAGCACATCGACAAAGTTGACCTGCTGACCACCGATAATCTCATTCAATCGCTTACGATCTTCTTGCGTCAGCAGCGTGAGATAGTTGTGCGCCAGCTCATTACTGAGAATGTTGGTGCCATCGCTGGTGCGCAGAATACAAATCCCGACCGGGGCCGAGGCCACAATTTTACGGTTAAACTGCTCATGCTCTTCCAGCCGGTGGGCATTTTCTTCCGCTGGCAGAAACATGCGCCGCTCAAATAGCCAGGCCAGCGTAAACAGCACAATCGCGCTCAGGATATTAAGCAATAAGGCATTAATCATCATCAGCTTAAGCTGATCGACCAGCACGTCGGTCGATACCGACCACACCACGTTAAGATTCGAGGGCGGCAGCGGTTTTTTCAGCACCAGTTGACGATAACCGTCAAGATAGCCAAACCAGGTTTTGTCATCGGGCAATTCATTTAGTGAAAAACCTAAACCACCCCGGCGCGAGGTCAGGAGCGGATAATAGTTTTCATCCGTGATCGTGGCTGTTACGGGCAGGCTACCGGGCTGAATAAACTCCTCAAGCTGAATGTTTTGTTCCACCCCCAGCAAGGCCTGAAGCTTATCGGCAACGTATATCGGCATCACAACAGAGAAGCTACCCACGCCAGGCTGCGCGCTACTGTTTACCCAGTAAGCGGGATTGCGCCGGTCCTCTTCCGAGCTGTTGCGGTAGCGTTGCAGGTTTTCTTGCAGCAGTTTCAGACTGCGATCGCGACTGACGTTATTGCCGATAGCAAAATCCGCCAGGCACTTACTATCCCCACTAATCAGGAAAACCCGGCTCAAATCATAAGATGAGGCAAAGTTGCTTTTCCAGTAATTGATATAGTTGCCAAGTGAGTCCAGTGAGGTGCGCCAGGTGGTGCTCATGGAGGCGCAGTCGTCGCCTGAATACAGTGGCGTAAACTGCGGTTGAATGGTTTTGCCGGCCGGTAACCGACCTGAGGGATCGGCCCCGCTACTGGTTAAATGGTTTTCAGCGATGTACTTGAGCTCACGCATCATGCCCGCCGAGTGGCGCACGTACCAGTCAATTGTCCCGTAGTTGCTGGCGAATTCCTGACGAACCTTATTCTCTTTATCGTGAAGTACGCTGATGATATAGAAGGTGGTCAGCACCGCGCCCAGTAACCAGATTAGCAGCGCCAGCGCGCGAAACAGATAGCGCGAAATGCGAAGCGTCGTGCGGAAAGAGACTAGATATTTCAAAGGTGACTCGCAGGTGGCAAGGTTAGTCGCATCGTTGGATTTTTAATGCTCATACACTAGCTTTATCGCAGCAAAAAAGCCAGTCGGCTACGGAGCGCGACCGCAGTTTGGGAATGTTTGACCTTACCGGAAATCATCCTTGCTAACACACCACCGCAAAAAAAACGGCAGGTCGGGTTGCCCCTGACCTGCCGTTCATGACTCACGTGCGTTGGATGACTTACACGTCGTCGTCCGCTGCCGGGACATCGTCGTCGTCGTTGTCGACTTCAGGCACGATATCTTCGTCCCCTTCCGCGACGCTGCCGTCGATGGAATCCAGCTCTTCTTCTTCCACCGGCTCCGCAACGCGTTGCAGTCCGACCACGTTCTCGTCTTCTGCAGTACGAATCAGAATCACACCCTGGGTATTACGGCCCACGATGCTGACTTCAGATACCCGTGTACGCACCAGAGTGCCTGCATCGGTGATCATCATGATCTGATCGCTGTCGACCACCTGCACTGCGCCAATCACCGGACCGTTACGCTCGGTCACTTTGATAGAGATAACGCCCTGCGTAGCACGCGACTTGGTCGGGTATTCGCTGTTAGCTGTACGCTTACCATAGCCGTTCTGGGTGACCGTCAGGATAGCGCCCTCTTCGCGCGGCACGATGAGTGAAACCACCCGATCGTTCTGCGCCAGCTTGATACCACGAACGCCCGAGGCGGTACGGCCCATGGCACGCACGGCAGATTCGGCGAAGCGCACCACTTTACCGGCAGCCGAGAACAACATCGCTTCATCGTTACCGTTGGTCAGCGCGACACCAATCAGCTCATCATCATCGCGCAGGTTAATGGCAATGATACCGGCGCTGCGTGGGCGGCTGAACTCTTGCAGACCCGTTTTCTTCACTGTACCGCTTGCGGTTGCCATGAAGATGTTGAAGCCTTCGGTATATTCGCGCACGGGCAGAATCGCCGTGATACGTTCGTTGGCTTCAAGCGGCAGCAGGTTGACGATGGGACGTCCACGCGCACCACGGCTGGCTTCCGGCAACTGGTAGACCTTCATCCAGTAGAGTCGGCCACGGCTGGAGAAGCACAGAATGGTATCGTGGGTGTTTGCCACCAACAGACGATCGATAAAGTCTTCTTCTTTAATGCGTGCGGCTGACTTGCCTTTGCCACCACGGCGCTGCGCTTCATAATCCGTCAGTGGCTGATATTTCACATAACCCTGATGCGACAGCGTAACCACCACGTCTTCCTGATTGATCAGGTCTTCGATGTTGATGTCAGCACTGTTCGCGGTGATTTCCGTGCGGCGCTCATCACCAAACTGATCGCGCATCAGTTCCAGCTCTTCGCGGATGACTTCCATCAAGCGCTCTGAGCTTCCCAGGATGTGCAGTAACTCGGCAATTTGATCCAGCAGCTGTTTGTACTCATCCAGCAGCTTTTCATGCTCAAGACCGGTCAGTTTCTGCAGACGTAAGTCCAGAATGGCCTGAGCCTGTTGCTCGGTCAGATAATACTGGCCGTCACGAATACCAAACTGCGCCTCCAGCCACTCCGGTCGGGCTGCATCGTCACCTGCGCGCTCCAGCATGGCTGACACGTTGCCCAGATCCCACGCTTGTGAAATCAGGCCCGCTTTGGCTTCCGCTGGCGTCGGTGCACGACGGATCAGTTCGATGATCGGATCGATGTTAGCCAGCGCAATCGCCAGACCTTCAAGGATATGTGCGCGATCGCGCGCCTTACGCAGTTCAAAAATAGTACGACGCGTCACCACTTCACGACGATGGCGAACGAAGGCTTCAAGAATCTCCTTCAGCGCCATAATCTTCGGCTGGCCCTGATGCAGTGCCACCATGTTGATGCCGAAAGAGGTTTGCAGTTGAGTCAGTGAATAGAGGTTGTTGAGGACCACTTCACCGACTGCATCGCGTTTGATTTCAATGACGATGCGCATGCCGTCTTTATCGGACTCATCACGCAGGGCGCTGATCCCTTCGACGCGTTTTTCTTTCACCAGCTCGGCGATTTTCTCGATCAGGCGAGCTTTGTTCACCTGATACGGAAGTTCGTGAATGATGATCGTTTCACGCCCGGTTTTGGCATCCACTTCTACTTCGCCACGGGCACGGATATAAACCTTACCACGGCCGGTGCGATAGGCTTCTTCAATGCCGCGGCGGCCGTTGATGATTGCCGCTGTCGGGAAGTCAGGCCCCGGAATGTGTTCCATCAGCCCTTCAATGCTGATGTTTTCATCTTCGATATAAGCGAGGCAGCCGTTGATCACTTCGCGCAGGTTATGCGGCGGAATGTTGGTTGCCATACCGACTGCGATACCGGACGAGCCGTTTACCAGCAGGTTAGGGATTTTGGTGGGCAGAACTTCAGGGATCTGCTCTGTACCGTCGTAGTTCGGAACGAAATCGACGGTCTCTTTTTCCAGGTCAGCTAACAGGTCGTGGGCGATTTTGGACATGCGCACTTCGGTATAACGCATCGCCGCAGCGGAGTCGCCGTCGATGGAGCCGAAGTTGCCTTGACCGTCCACCAGCATGTAACGCAGGGAGAAAGGCTGGGCCATACGTACAATGGTGTCGTAAACGGCAGAATCACCATGCGGGTGATATTTACCGATAACGTCACCGACGACGCGGGCAGATTTTTTATAGGGTTTGTTCCAGTCATTACCCAGTTCGCTCATCGCGAAAAGTACGCGGCGATGCACTGGCTTCAGGCCATCACGCACATCGGGTAAAGCTCGGCCAACGATGACCGACATGGCGTAATCGAGGTAAGAATTTTTTAACTCTTCTTCGATATTAACCGGTGTAATTTCTCTCGCAAGGTCGCTCATGGAGCCGCTATCCCTCTACTAATCCCGGATTTTAAAGGTGCGAAAGTATATCACACCGCAATTCACTGGTGAACGTTAACCACCTTATTAAGGTGCTTTTCCTCAAGTTGATAAGGTGCGTCTGAGTCAGTTAAGCGTTTATACTGATGTCACATTTTGTCAGGAGTCACGATTCAATGAATGCACAACCACAGAATCATCAGCACAATGTCGATGCACAGGAAATTGCCAAGTTTGAGGCCGTTGCCTCGCGCTGGTGGGATCTGGAGGGCGAATTTAAACCGCTGCACCGTATTAACCCTCTGCGGCTGGGCTATATTGCACAACACAGCAACGGGCTGTTTGGCAAGAAGGTGCTGGATGTCGGCTGTGGCGGCGGTATCCTGGCCGAAAGCATGGCCCGGGAAGGCGCAGTGGTCACCGGATTGGATATGGGCGCTGAACCGCTGGAAGTCGCGCGTCTGCACGCGCTGGAAAGCGGCGTCACGCTCAGCTATGTGCAGCAGACGGTGGAAGAGCACGCCAGCCAACACGCGGGAGAATACGATGTGGTGACCTGCATGGAGATGCTGGAACATGTGCCCGATCCACGTTCGGTAGTGCACGCCTGCGCGCAGCTGGTGAAACCCGGCGGTGAGGTGTTCTTTTCTACCATTAACCGTAATCCCAAAGCCTGGCTGATGGCTATTTTTGGCGCTGAGTATGTTCTGCGCATGGTGCCGCGCGGCACGCATGATGTGAAAAAATTTATCCGCCCTTCAGAACTGCTGGGCTGGGTCGATGAAACGCCACTGCGTGAGCGCAATATGATTGGCCTGCACTACAACCCCATCACCGATAAGTTTCGTCTGGGTAACGGTGTTGATGTGAACTACATGATACACGCCCACCACGGCGACGCCTGATCCGCCGCAGCGTGCGGCTCTGCCCACGCTGCTGTCATCCTGTTGTCATCTGCTCGCGCTAATTTTCCCATGGGGCAGTTCTGTGTCATCGGAGCCGTGACATTTGCACATTTTGCTGATGCCTGCTTTCTGGTGTTTGAAAAACTTGCGCAATGTTTGAAAAATCAGCGGTCGATCATAAATTGCAATATTTTCTCTGGATGGTTGACATGACCTGCGGCCTTACGAGACGCGGCTTAAGAAAACCCTTAGAAAATACAACCCCCGTAGACATCATTTTTTCCTCTTGTTAAGCGCCAGCAAAATACTAGAATAAGCCTCCATATTGTTATACATATCTTCGACAACCCCAAGATGTAGTGTTTATCCACAACATTATTCACAATGAATATGCTGTGCATAAATCGGGATTTCTTTTAATTATTGGATACTCACGCAAAGGTAAAAACGCGACATGAACCAAAGTCTGCTCGTTACTAAACGCGATGGCCGCCAGGAGCGCATTGATCTCGACAAAATTCACCGTGTCCTCGACTGGGCGGCCGAAGGGCTGAACAATGTGTCGGTTTCACAGGTAGAGCTGCGTTCCCACATTCAGTTTTATGATGGCATCAAAACGTCTGACATCCATGAAACTATCATTAAGGCCGCTGCAGACCTCATTTCTCGCGATGCCCCTGACTATCAGTATCTGGCCGCGCGACTGGCTATTTTTCACCTGCGCAAGAAAGCTTACGGTCAGTTTGAACCCCCAGCCCTGTACGATCAGGTTGTTAAGATGGTCGATCTGGGTAAGTACGACCGCCATCTGCTGGAAGACTACAGCCGTGAAGAGTTCGAGCAAATGGACGGCTTTCTCGACCACTGGCGTGACATGAATTTTTCCTACGCGGCGGTGAAGCAGTTAGAAGGCAAATATCTGGCTCAGAACCGTGTATCCGGTGAAATCTATGAAAGCGCACAGTTCCTGTATATCCTGGTCGCAGCCTGCCTGTTCTCAGCTTATCCTCGTGCGACCCGCATGGATTACATCAAGCGTTTCTATGATGCGATCTCGACCTTTAAAATCTCACTGCCGACGCCCATCATGTCCGGCGTGCGTACGCCTACGCGTCAGTTCAGCTCGTGCGTGCTGATTGAGTGCGGCGACAGCCTGGACTCCATCAATGCCACTTCCAGTGCGATTGTGAAATACGTTTCTCAGCGTGCGGGCATTGGTATTAACGCCGGCCGTATCCGCGCGTTGGGTAGCCCTATCCGCGGCGGTGAAGCCTTCCATACCGGCTGTATTCCGTTCTACAAACACTTCCAGACCGCCGTAAAATCCTGTTCGCAGGGCGGCGTCCGTGGTGGTGCAGCCACACTGTTCTATCCCATGTGGCATCTGGAAGTCGAAAGCCTGTTAGTTCTGAAGAACAACCGTGGCGTTGAAGGCAACCGCGTTCGTCATATGGACTATGGCGTGCAGCTCAACAAACTGATGTACCAGCGTCTGCTTAAAGGCGAAGACATCACGCTGTTCAGCCCGTCAGACGTGCCTGGCCTGTATGATGCGTTCTTTGCCGATCAGGACGAATTTGAGCGTCTCTACACCAAATACGAAAAAGACAGCAGCATTCGTAAGCAGCGTGTCAAAGCGGTTGACCTGTTCTCGCTGATGATGCAGGAACGCGCCTCAACGGGCCGTATCTACATCCAGAACGTCGATCACTGCAACACGCACAGCCCGTTTGACGCCAGCATCGCTCCCGTGCGCCAGTCTAATCTGTGCCTGGAAATTGCGCTGCCAACCAAACCGATGAGCGACGTTAACGACGACAACGGTGAAATCGCGTTGTGTACGCTGTCGGCCTTTAACCTGGGTGCCATCGAAAGCCTGGACGACCTGGAAGAGCTGGCAACACTCGCGGTGCGTGCACTGGATGCCCTGCTCGATTATCAGGACTACCCTATCCCGGCCGCACAACGCGGTGCAATGGGTCGCCGTACGCTGGGTATTGGCGTAATTAACTTTGCTTACTACCTGGCGAAACACGGTGTACGTTACTCCGACGGCAGTGCCAATGGTCTGACGCACAAAACGTTTGAAGCCATTCAGTACTACCTGCTGAAAGCGTCCAATGAGCTGGCGAAAGAGCAAGGTGCCTGCCCGTGGTTCAATGAAACCACTTATGCGCAGGGCGTGCTGCCGATCGACACCTACAAGAAAGATCTGGATGCGATCTGTAATGAGCCGCTGCACCTGGACTGGGAAACCCTGCGTGAGCAGATTAAAACCCACGGTCTGCGTAACTCGACGCTGTCCGCGCTGATGCCGTCTGAAACCTCATCGCAGATTTCAAACGCAACCAATGGTATTGAGCCACCGCGTGGTCATATCAGCATCAAGGCATCCAAAGACGGTATTCTGCGTCAGGTTGTGCCGGAGTATGAGCGCCTTAAAGATCAGTACGAACTGCTGTGGGATATGCCGTCGAACGATGGTTACCTGCAACTGGTCGGCGTGATGCAGAAATTCGTCGACCAGGCGATTTCGTCTAACACCAACTACGATCCGTCACGTTTTGCCAACGGCAAAGTGCCCATGAAGCAGTTGTTAAAAGATCTGCTGACCGCCTACAAGTTTGGCGTGAAGACACTCTATTATCAAAACACCCGTGATGGTGCGGAAGATGCACAGGATGATCTGGCACCTTCTATTCAGGATGATGGCTGCGAGAGCGGCGCCTGTAAGATCTGACGGTCGGGCGGGAAGCCTTTTCCGCCCACATTTTCCCGCGAGGCCGGTGCTGAGCCTCGTCTACTTTGGACAGTTTTTATGGCTTACTCCACTTTTTCACAGAACAAAAATGACCAGTTGAAAGAGCCGATGTTTTTCGGTCAGTCCGTTAACGTGGCGCGTTTTGACCAGCAGAAATACGACATCTTTGAAAAACTGATCGAAAAGCAGCTCTCCTTCTTCTGGCGTCCTGAAGAGGTTGATGTTTCACGTGACCGCATCGACTACCAGGCACTGCCCGATCATGAAAAACACATTTTCATCAGCAACCTGAAGTATCAGACCTTGCTGGACTCGATTCAGGGACGCAGCCCGAACGTGGCGCTCCTGCCGCTGATCTCCATTCCTGAACTGGAAACCTGGATCGAAACCTGGGCGTTCTCAGAGACGATTCACTCGCGCTCTTATACGCACATCATCCGCAACATCGTCAACGATCCGGCTGTGGTGTTTGACGATATCGTCACCAACCAGCAGATTCTGGCGCGTGCCCAGGATATCTCGAAGTACTACGATGACCTGATTGAGATGACCAGCTACTGGCATCTGTTAGGTGAAGGCACACATCAGGTCGCGGGTAAGTCCGTTACCGTCAGCCTGCGTGCGCTGAAAAAGCAGCTTTATATCTGCCTGATGAGTGTCAATGCGCTGGAAGCGATTCGTTTCTACGTCAGCTTTGCCTGTTCATTCGCGTTCGCTGAGCGTGAGCTGATGGAAGGGAATGCGAAAATCATCAAGCTGATTGCCCGCGATGAAGCCTTACATCTGACCGGCACCCAGCACATGCTGAACCTGCTGCGCACGGGCGAAGACGATCCTGAAATGAAAGAGATTGCCGCTGAGTGTCGTCAGGAGTGTTTTGAGCTGTTTAAGAAAGCGGCGTTGCAGGAAAAAGAGTGGGCGGAATACCTGTTCAGCGGCGGCTCAATGATCGGCCTGAACAAAGATATCCTGTGCCAGTATATTGAATACATCACCAATATTCGTATGCAGGCAGTTGGCCTCGACCTGCCGTTTGAAACACGCTCGAACCCGATTCCCTGGATTAACGCCTGGCTGGTGTCGGACAACGTTCAGGTGGCCCCGCAGGAAGTGGAAGTCAGCTCTTACCTGGTCGGTCAGATTGACTCCGAAGTGGGTGAAAACGACTTCGACGACTTCCAGCTGTAATAATGAGCCGTTCTGTTGTTATTCTGCGCAGCTCCGGTACCCGACTGGAGTGCGCAGACGATCACCCTAACCTGCTGACCATGCTGGAAGCCAACAATCTGTGTGTTGAATTCCAGTGCCGCGAAGGCTACTGCGGCTCCTGCCGTATGCGGCTGCTGAGCGGTGAGGTCGACTATGCGGAAACGCCGCTGGCTTTCATTGAACAGGGCGAGATTCTGCCCTGCTGCTGTAAGGCGAAAGGCGACATTGAGCTTGAGCTTTAACGCCTGAGCCGTCCGCGTTAAAAACCGTAATCCCGACCGGGTTGCGGTTTTTTTATATCCACGGATAGTTCAGGGAATACGCGCAATCACCTTAATTTCAAAATCAAACCCCGCCAGCCAGGTCACGCCGACCGCCGTCCAGTTGGGATAAGGTGCCTGAGGAAACAGGGCATTCTTTACCTGCATGATGGTTTCAAACTGATGTTCAGGATCGGTATGAAAGGTGGTGACGTCGATAAGATCGTCCAATGTGCAGCCCGCCGCCGCCAGGGTTTGCCGCAGGTTATCAAAGGCAAGCGCAACCTGAGCGGCAAAATCCGGCTCTGGCGTGCCGTCTGTGCGGCTGCCGACCTGGCCGGAGACAAACAGCAGGTCACCAGAGCGGATGGCAGCAGAATACCCATGCATGTCATACAGCGCATGGCGTCCTTCGGGAAATACGGCCTCACGAGTCATCATACAATCACCTTTAATCGATTTACGGTCAGTAAGTCATGCACGCATCACCTGCTTGATTTAAGATACATGGCGTATATGAAATAGAACACAGATACGCGCCGTATGTCAAAGCCAAATACGGTACGTATCTGAAAAGGAGGAGAGATGACAGCACGGCCACGCGCGGTCACGATGGAAGAGAATCGCGTCAAACTGATATCCGCAGCACGCAAAGCGTTTGCAGAAAAAGGCTTTGCAGCCGCATCCATGGATGAGCTTACCGCCAGCGTCGGGTTAACCCGGGGAGCGCTCTACCACAACTTTGGCGATAAGCGCGGCCTGCTCGCCGCCGTTGTAGCGGAAGTCGATAGCGAAATAGCCCATCGGGCCAAAGAGAGAGCGGCGGGTATAAAAGACAGCTGGAACCAGCTACTGGAGGAAGGGATCGCGTACATTCACATGGCGCTCGACCCTGAAGTCCAGCGCATTGTGTTACTGGATGGCCCGGCCTTTCTTGGCGATCCCTCTCTCTGGCCCAGCCAGAACGCCTGCCTGGCTGCCACGCAAAGCGCGCTGAGTGAGATGGTTGAGAACGGAGTAGTGAAGCCGGTGGACGTCGAAGCGGCAGCCCGCTTGCTCAACGGTGCCGCTTTTACTGCCGCATTGTGGGTGGCCGCCAGTGATGATCCTCAGGCGACCTTAGCGAAAGTGACGGCGACATTTAACGTGCTGGCGGGGGGGTTACTGCAGCCTACGGCATCATGCCAGCCGAGACCGGAGTAGCGTTCGTGCAGAAGAGCCGAACAGCCTGGATGTACAGGGCCGCCTTCACGCAATGCGGCCCTGTAATCCTTAGTGCTTAACCGTTTCGATTACGTCAATCCAGCCGTGGCCTGTGCTTACCTCACTGCCGTGCAACCAGCGCCGCAGCATATTCATCGCCATCATCGCCACGACTTTTTGCCGGGTTTCCAGGTTGTGGCGACCGTGGCTGAACTTCACGCGTTGCCCCCATGTGGCCTCTGGCGTATGGAGCGCAACGGAGATTTCGCCTTCGCGCAGATTGCCTACCGACAGGGCTAACGGTGTCTGAAGCCTCGCCGCCAGCGCCTGAGTACGCATTACCTGTACTTCAAGACTTTCGTCCTGCTGCGGTAAAATTTCGGTGGCGCTCAGGGGAACCTCAGCTGAAGCCAGCTGCCAGTTCAGTAAACCTGCGGTGTACTGCTCGCTAATCGCCAGGCGCCAGTTACGCTGATGCAGCTCACGCGCCAACAGTGCAGGCAGCCCCTCGGTGCCTTCAAAAATCGTGCACTCCGCCAGCAGCAAACGCACCTGTTGCCAGACCTGCTCCATTGCAACACGCTGGGCGGCCGGCCCGGTCAGTTTGATTTCGATAATGGGCATCGACGAGCGGTAGCCCATCAACACGTTCTCTGGCAGGGGCAGCGGCTCCAGTTCATTGGCAATGTCACTTTCCCCACGACCAAACGTGGTCAGGCGCAGACAAAGCGGCGGCTCGGGCAGTTCAAATTTGTCTTTCAGGCGGGGAATGATTTGTTGCTCAACCATTACTTTAAATTCTGAAGGTACGCCAGGCGTGAAAAACAGCCAGCAGCGGTTGAGTTGCATGGCGAATCCACAGGCGGTACCGACCGGGTTATCCAGCATTTCAGCGTTAGCGGGGATTTCTGCCTGCTTGCGATTGCTGTCTGCCATCACCCGTCCGCGGCTGGCGAACCAGGCCTCCATGGTTTCCAGCCAGTCCTCCTGCATGACCAGCGCTACACCGCTCGCTTTGGCCGCCGCCTGAGCACTGAGATCGTCACTGGTAGGGCCCAGACCGCCGTTGACGATGAGAACGTCCGCCTCAAGGCTACGCGCCTGTAGCGTCTCCACCAGCGATGACAGGGAGTCACCGACCGTCGTACGGCTGGTCATCGGCAGCCCGTGCTGAAATAACACATCAGCCAGCCAGGCCGCGTTGGTATCGACGATTTGACCATGTAACACTTCATCGCCCGTGGACAGCATTTCAACTCTAATCACGTTCTTTCTCCTTGTGCCAGTCACTTCACTTTAGGAAGCCCCTGCGTAAAACACAATCTGTAAGGCGGATTTAGCACGGAATAAGACCTTTTCTGGCGGGACAGGCGGGAGAGTAAAACAGCGGGACTAACATGCGGGTGCGAAGAAGCCGGAATTCAAAAACAAAACGGACAGGACGAAGCCTGCCCGTTGTACGCGATGTAGTGCGCGTTACGATTAACGGCGAGCCAGCAGCAAGCCTAAAATCAGTCCCGCAGTCGCACCGATGCCGATGCCTTTCCACGGTTTCTCATGTACGTAGTCATCAGCACGGTAAGCCACCTGCTTAGCACGGTAGTAGTAGCTATCGGATGCCTGGCTAACACGTGACTTTACATCTTCCAGCGCTCGTTCAGCTTTGGTTTTGAGTTCGATATATTTCTGGTCGGCCGGATCGCCTGATGACTTCAGCACTTCTTCCAGCGTTTCGGTCAGCAGTGCGATATCGTCGTCATAGCCTGTTTCGAAAGGTTCAGTCTGTTTTACCATCATTTCCTCCATGTGAATTGCAAAGCACAAAGGTAACTATAGCCATAAAATAGGGCTTTGCGCGGAACCCGACCAGGAATCGCCTGAAAATCAGCATAAGTAAACCGAACGCAAGTCAATCTGTGTCACGCTGAGCGCTACGCAAAGAAGTGTAAGAGATGGCCTGCTGGCCGTAATTTCGCTTCGCTTATTTGATTTATCTGATAAATTTTTAGCGAACTGAATTTTTCTCTACGCCGACTGTCGTACCCTGCTGTTGCCTGTAATAATCAGGCCATGTGCATAACAATGTGCTGACACGACAGTCACAACAAACTCGAACAGCTAAGGAATGATCTCTGGCATGAATCGAAGAATGTTTATGAAAGCGTCAATGGCCTTCTCCGCGGTAAGCGGTATGACAGGTTTATCGACGCTGTTCGCGCAATCCGCCTGGGCAGACGATGGCATTGCTGACGGAACCGCAGTACGCTTCGATTTCGATGAGTTGAAGAAGAATGCGGCCGCGCTGGCTAAAAAACCCTGGGGCGGCGCACCCGGCCCTCTTCCACCCACGCTGGCGACCCTGACACCGCAGGCATACAACGACATTCAGTATGATGCCAGCCACTCTCTGTGGAACAATATTCCCAATCGCGAACTGGATGTGCAGTTCTTTCACGTAGGAATGGGATTCAAACGCCGCATCCGCATGTTCTCCGTGGACAGCGCCAGCCGTGAAGCACGTGAAATTCATTTCCGTCCTGAGTTGTTTAATTACAACGATGCCAAAGTCGACACCAAACAGCTGGAAGGCAAAACCGATCTTGGCTTTGCGGGCTTCCGCGCGTTTAAAAAGCCTGAGCTGGCCCGCCGGGATATCGTCTCTTTCCTGGGTGCCAGTTACTTCCGTGCGGTCGATGACACTTATCAGTACGGCCTGTCCGCCCGTGGCGTGGCAATCAACACGTTCAGCAATGGTCAGGAAGAGTTCCCCGACTTTACGGCGTTCTGGTTTGAAACGCCGAAAGCCGAGGACACCACGTTTACCTGCTATGCCTTACTGGACGGAGCCAGCGTTACCGGTGCCTATAAGTTTGTCATTCACTGCGAAGCCGAACGCGTGGTGATGGAGATTGAAAATCATCTCTTTGCCCGCAAGGATATTCGCCAGTTAGGCATTTCGCCGATGACCAGCATGTTCAGCTGCGGCACCAACGAACGTCGCATGTGTAATACCTATCACCCACAGATTCACGACTCCGATCGCCTGGCGATGTGGAGCGGTAAAGGGGAATGGATTGCCCGTCCGTTGAATAATCCTCAGCGTTTGCAGTTCAACGCCTATGAAGATGAAAACCCACGTGGTTTTGGTCTGCTGCAGCTTGACCATGACTTCGAGAATTATCAGGACGTTATCGGCTGGTATAACAAACGTCCGAGCCTGTGGGTTGAACCAGTAGGCAAATGGGGCAAAGGCGCCATCAACCTGATGGAAATTCCGACGACCGGTGAAACGCTCGATAACATTGTTTGCTTCTGGCAGCCCGCTGAGCCCATTAAAGCCGGCAGCGAATACAGTTTTGCCTACAAGCTTTACTGGAGTGCCCTGCCGCCTGTACAGAGCGATCTGGCGCGCGTGGATGCAACCCGTACCGGCATCGGTGGTTTCCCTGAAGGCTGGGCACCCGGCGAGCACTTCCCGGATGTCTGGTGCCGTCGCTTTGCTATCGATTTCATCGGTGGTGATTTGCAGGCCGCGGCCGCGAAAGGGATTGAGCCGGTAATTACCGTTTCATCCGGTACCTTCAAACAGGTTGAGATTCTCTATGTCGAACCCATCAAGGGCTACCGCATTCTGTTCGACTGGTATCCCAACAGCGACGCCGTCAAACCGGTTGAAATGCGTCTGTTCCTGCGGACAAAAGAGGAAACCCTGAGTGAAACCTGGCTCTATCAGTACGTTCCGCCGCCGCCGGATCAGCGTAAATACGTTGATGACCGTCAGATGACGGTGAGTTAATCGTTCAGGCTTGACCTAAATGCATCCCAGGCGCTCTGCCGGGATGCATTTTTTTTGCCCATCATCTCCTGAGCGCGTGGTGAATGCGCACCCGTCAGCGCGCCTCTCTTTTCAAACCTGCTCCGTTTCGCCCAGTGTACAGGCAGACTCATTCGCCAGCCTGTTCTGCTCTGCGCATATCAATATGGGCAATGCCATCTTCAAGATAGCTGTCGCTGACCGCAACAAAGCCATGTCGCTGATAGAAAGCCTGGAGATGCGCCTGGGCGGAAAGAAACAGCGCATGTCCCGGCCAGTGCTGCTCACAACTGGCTATCGCCTGCGCCATGAGCTGGTTTCCCAGATTCAGACCACGCGCCTTATCAGAAACGATAACGCGCCCGATGGTGATGTCTGCCTGCGGGCCATCCGGTGACAAGATGCGGGCATACGCGAGCAGATCATCCTGCGCCATGCCCAACACATGGCGGTTATCGGCCTGCAAATCCAGGCCATCGACGTCCAGATAGGCACAGTTTTGCTCCACCACGAACACCTTGCAGCGCAGGACCAGCGCCGCATAAAGCTGCGGTACGGTTATGGCTTGCTGGTGAAGATCCAGCCAACTGATTTGCATCTCTTATCCTTATCACAATGGGCTGACTGCCCGGCGGCGCAATAACACTAATCTACAATGCTACCCTTTCTGCAGCCAGCGTTGATAATGCCCAGGCCAGGCGACCGTGGGCGTTCCGGGTTTTCCCATGCCAAACCCATGACCGCCCGTGAGATAACGATACATCTCAACGTCAACCTGATGCTGTTGACAGGCACGTGCCATAATCAGTGTGTTATGGGGATCGGAAACCGGATCGTCCTCGGCCTGGACCAGAAAAAAAGGGGGCGATGTTGATGTCACATAATTCTGCACTGACCAGGCTGCATCTTCTGCCGCCGTGGCATGCGCACCGACTAACATACGGTGCGTTGCCGTGTGCGTATAAGGCGCTTCCAGGGTGATGACTGGATAGATCAACGCAGCAGCATCAGCATAAGCGGGCGTGCTGTCCAGGGCATCCATGGCTGGGTAGCTGTGAAGCTGATGCCGGGTCACGGCCATCCCGAGCAGATGCGCACCGGCTGAAAAACCCAGCACCGTTAACCGCTTTGCCTGCGGTCTTAACAGCCGCAGCGCGCGCTGGGCGTCCTGTAAGGCCACTTCATTCCCATCAGCCCAGCCCTCACCGGGAAGACGGTAGCGCAGCACCGCTGCGGTATAGCCGCGTGCAGTTAACCAGCGCGCTGCAGGCCAGGACTCTTTTGCCATCTCAATGCGCTGATAGCCGCCGCCTCCGGCTATCAGAACAACATGACCGTTCGACACGCTGGGACTTAACACCGTTAAGGTCGGAATGGCGATATGACGTTGCGCCCCTGAAGGCAGCGTCTCGATCTGGCCTTCCGGTCCGCCGCCGCCCGGCGGTGTGCCAGGCCAGAGCGGCACCACCCTTTGTGAGTAAGCGGATGGCTGAGCCTGGGAACCGGTACTCCTGGCGGCAACCCATGCAGCCGCCAAACCTGTCAGAAAACGGCGACGATCCATAGAGGGTACTCCTGATAGCAAGGTATGGCCCATTTCAGCAGGAAACTATGGAAACAGAATGAAGATATGCATTTTATAACGGGAAGGTGGACGCATCAGTAGGATCAAGCGGGTTTGAACTGACCAACGGGCTGACGGGATAGGATCAAGGCAAAAAAAATCAGGCCCGGAGGCCTGATTCAGTGTAACGGCGTAAACTTACATCAGCGGCTGGGCCATTTGTACCAGTCTGATTAGCGGCTGTGGATAAACACCCAACAGCAGCACCAGAATCGCAGAAATCAGCACCACAACACCACCGGCGGTGAAAGCCCAGTTCGCTGGCGTATCGCGGCTCAGCAGTTCTGGTGGACTGAGGTACAGACTGACGGTAACGCGCAGATAGTAATACAGGCCAATCGCACTACCGACCACGACCGCACCGGTCAGCCACCACAGGTGAGCACTGACACCTGAGGCAATAACGTAGAACTTACCGATAAAGCCCAGCGTCATTGGAATACCGGCCAGTGACAGCATCATTACGGTCATTACCGCAGACAGAATCGGACGATGCCAGAACAGACCACGGTAGGAGTACAGTGAATCGGCGTCCGGGCCACGATACGGGCTCGACATCAGGCTCACGACACCAAAAGCACCCAGGCTGCTGAACAGATAACCCGCCAGGTAAACCCCAGAGGTTTCCAGCGACAGCTGATGATCTTTAACCGCAATCAGCGCGACCAGCAGGTAACCCAAATGGGCGATAGACGAGTAACCCAGCAGACGCTTGATGTTGCTCTGCGAAATCGCCATCAGGTTACCGAACAGGATGGAAACAAAGGCGATAATGCCCAGTACCGTCCGCACGGCTTCGCTGTCCGTGACCGGCGCGTACATGAACAGACGCATGACAACACCAAAAATGGCAATTTTACTGGCGGTTGCCAGGAAGGTTGACACCGGTGCAGGCGCGCCTTGATACACGTCTGGCGTCCACAGGTGGAACGGCACCAGCGACAGCTTAAAGCCCAGGCCGATAATCAGCATCCCCAGTCCCACTAGCAACAGCGGTTCCTGAATCATGCTGTCAGTGAGGCTTTTGCCCAAGCTGACAAAGCCCAGGTTGCCGGAGTCAGCGTAAATCAGCGCGATACCAAACAGCAGGAAAGACGATGCTGCCGCCGACAAGATGGTGTATTTCAGGGCCGCTTCCAGAGAACGTTTCTGGCGGAACGCGTAACCAATCAACCCAAACAGCGGCAGAGACAGCAGTTCAATACCAATAAACAGCGACGCAAGGTGGTTAGAGGCTGACAGTACAATACCGCCCAGCGCGGCAATCAATACCAGCAGATAGAACTCGTCCTTGTTATCCGGGAATGTTGCCAGCCACGGATAGGCGAAGGTACAGGTTGCCAGGCTGGCCAGCATCACCAGTGCGGTATAGAACATCGAATAAGCGTCGACGCGCAACAGCGGCGTGACGTCCATCGCCCCGACATGGCCCACAAAGTAGAGTGACAGCAGAGCCAGGTTCAGGCCAACCACCGTTAGCGTGGCGTTAACAAAGTGGTTGCGTCGCCAGGCAATGGACAGCATCACAACCACCACCGTCAATCCGACGATTAACAGCGGCAGCAACGCGATCAATTGTTGAGGAGTTATTGTCATGGCGAATTACGGCCTTGTAGTTGAAATTGAAGCGGTAAACCACTGCTGAATATTGCTCATTGCAGCATGTGAGGTATCCAGAATCGGCTGTGGATAAATACCCAGCAGCACCAGCAGAACCACGAGCACGCCAATGGTCATGAATTCACGTGCCGACATTCCCGGCAGTGGATCTTTAGATTTCGCTTCACCGTAATAGGCACGCTGCATCATTACCAGCGAATAAACCGAAGCGAAAACCAGACCAAAGGTCGCAATCACAATAATGACAGGGACGATCTGGAAGCTGCCGGTGAGGATCATAAACTCACCCACGAAGTTACCGGTGCCCGGCATCCCCAGGTTGGCGACAGCAAAGAACAGTGATAAACCCGGAATCCATTTGATACGCGACCACAGACCGCCCATCTGACGCATGTCACGCGTGTGCAGACGCTCATACAACTGTCCACACAGGATGAACAGTGCCGCCGCCGACAAACCGTGCGCAATCATCTGTACCACTGCGCCCTGCATAGCCAGCTGGCTACCGGTGTAAATCGCAATCAGCACAAAGCCCATGTGTGAAATCGAGGTGTAGGCAATCAGTCGTTTAATATCAGTCTGCGAGAACGCCATCCATGCGCCGTAGAAGATACCGATAATACCTAACCACATCGCGATAGGTGCAAACTCAGCCGAGGCGTTGGGAAACAGCGGCAGGCTGAAGCGCAGCAAACCATAGGCTGCGGTTTTCAGCAGAATACCCGCAAGGTCAACTGAACCGGCTGTCGGTGCCTGACTGTGCGCATCCGGCAGCCAGCCGTGCAGCGGCACAACCGGCATTTTCACCGCAAACGCGATAAAGAAGCCCAGCATTAGCAGATATTCAACGGTGTGCGACATTGGCGTTTTCAACAACTGTTCGTAGTTGAAGGTCCAGACGCCGGTAGCGTTGTAATGAACAAACACCAGCGCCAGAATCGCAATCAGCATCACCAGACCTGACGCCTGGGTATAAATAAAGAATTTGGTGGCGGCGGTGATACGTGTCTTACCGTCCGATGCCTTATGTCCCCACAGTGCAATGAGGAAGTACATCGGCACCAGCATCATTTCCCAGAAGAAGAAGAACAGGAACATGTCGATGGCAAGGAACACGCCGATAACGCCGCCCAGAATCCACATCAGGTTAAGATGGAAGAATCCCTGATACTTCTCGATCTCGTTCCATGAACACAGCACCGCCATCAGGCCGAGCAGTCCAGTCAGCACCACCATTAACAGCGAAAGGCCATCAAGCGCTAAATGGAAATTAATGCCGAAACGAGGAATCCAGGGTACTGAGAAGCTCGATTGCCACTGCGGAATACCCGCTGCCTGCGTCAGTGAATAGCCACCCTGCAACCAGAGCTGCAGTGAAAGCGCCAACGTCAGCCCCATGGTGATCAGGGCAATCCAGCGTGGCACCTTCGCGCCGAAGCGCTCGGTGAGCCAGCAGATAAAACCACCGAAGAAGGGTATGAAAATTAGCCAAGGTAATAACACGGCATACTTCCCTTTTTTTTGTCCTGGCTCGGGCTATCTCACTTGCCCGTTTCGCCCCCGGCAGTGCTCGCATCCTCACGTACTTCAGTACGCTCCGGTTGCTGTGCGCTGGCGGTGGCGAAACGGACTGCGCCGATTACGCCCTTACATCAGACAATCTTTGACATTCTTAATGGGTAAGTTTTCACACCTACCCGCTCATCAATCTTTAAATTACCAGCAACAGGGCCAGAACCACGACGGCGCCCACGCTCATCGACGCCACGTACCAGCGCAGATAACCGTTTTCACTCACCACCAGACCTTTATTGGCGATACGTGAAAGCAACGCAGGCAGGTTCATCAAGCCGTTAAGCGGATCGCGTTTCAACAGCCACGCAATGCCCAGGTAAGGTTTGACAAACACTTTATCGTAGAGCCAGTCGAAGCCCCAGGCGGCGAACCACCAGGTGCCAAAGAACCGGCCCGGGCCGCTATTGGCGATGCGGGTAACCAGTTGACGCTTGCCCAGCCAGAGCGCGGCAGCAATAACGATGCCGGCAACGGCGACCAGACCAGAAGCGATCTCCAGCGTCACTTTACCGTTTTCACCAAACTCATTAGCCGGTAAAACACCCGCCAGCGGTGGGGTAATTAATGCGCCAATAAAGGTGGAGAGCACCAGCAGTACAATCAGCGGCAGATGATGGGTAATGCCTTTACCCGCATGAGCATGAATTTTCTCTTCGCCGTGGAACACGATGAAGATCATGCGGAAGGTATAGATTGAGGTCAGGAACGCCCCCACCAGACCCGCAACCATCAGGTTAAGATGACCGTTAGCCAGCGCACCAAACAGGATTTCATCTTTACTGTAGAAACCTGCGGTAATCAGCGGCAGTGCCGCCAGCGCCGCGCCGCCGACCAGGAAGCAGGTATAAACCAGCGGGATACTTTTACGCAGTCCGCCCATCTTAAAGATGTTCTGCTCGTGGTGGCAGGCCAGAATAACCGAACCTGAAGAGAGGAACAGTAAGGCTTTAAAGAAGGCGTGAGTCATCAGGTGGAAAATCGCGGCATCCCACGCCTGTACGCCCAGCGCCAGGAACATATAGCCAATCTGGCTCATGGTGGAGTAAGCGAGAACACGTTTGATGTCCGTCTGAACCAGCGCGGCAAAACCGGCAAGCACCAGGGTAATGGCACCGATAATACCGACCAGATGCAGCACTTCAGGCGTCAGCAGGAACAGGCCATGTGTGCGGGCAATCAGGTACACACCCGCCGTCACCATGGTCGCGGCGTGAATCAGTGCCGATACCGGTGTTGGACCTGCCATTGCATCCGCCAGCCAGGTCTGTAAAGGCAATTGGGCAGACTTACCGACCGCACCGCCTAACAGCATCAGGGTCGCCCACTGCAGCATGTGATTGTCGGCGGCAAAGTGTGCCGGTGCCAGTTCAACCATTTCGCGGAAGTTGAGCGTACCCAGTTCGTTGTAAAGAATGAACAGGGCAAAGGCCAGAAACACATCGCCGACGCGCGTGATGATAAAAGCTTTCATCGCCGCTTTGCCGTTTTCTGGATTGCTGTAGTAGAAGCCAATCAGTAAGTAGGAGCACAACCCTACCCCTTCCCAGCCCAGATACATCAGCATCAGGTTATCCGCCAGCACCAGAACCACCATGCTGGCGATAAACAGGTTGGTATAGGCGAAGAAGCGGGAATAGCCCTCTTCGCCACGCATGTACCAGGAGGCGAACATATGGATCAGGAAACCGACGCCGGTGACCACCGACAGCATGGTCAGTGACAGGCCATCCAGGGTCAGATTGACCTGGATGTTGAAATTGCCCACGTGAATCCAGGTCCACAGCGCCTGAGTGAAGACCTGCTGCCCGTTAGCAAAGAAGTCGAAGCCAACAAAAACGGTCGTCAGTGCGGCTAACCCCACCGATCCCATTCCCACAGCAGCCGATAAATTCTCTGACCAGCGACCACGGGAAAACGCTAACAGCAAAAAGCCGATTAGCGGAAACAAGACAGTTAAATAGAGAAGATTCATCCGCGCATCTCGCTCACAATATCAATGTTCAGCGTCTGACGACGACGATAGAGCTGAAGCAGCAGGGCCAGACCAATACTGGCTTCCGCTGCGGCGAGGCTGATTGCCAGAATATACATCACCTGACCATCGGCCTGTCCCCAGTAGCTGCCCGCGACGACCAGCGCCAGGGCCGCAGCGTTGATCATGATTTCAAGGCTGATCAGCATAAACAGCAGGTTACGGCGCAGTACCAGCGAGGTCAGTCCAAGGACGAACAGCACCGCGGCCAGAATCAATCCATGTTGTAACGGAATCATGCTTGCTCCTTATTCGCCTGCGCGGCTTCGTTTGAACGGTTGCTCAGCACTTCACCCTGACGCTCTTCGCGTCCCAGATGGAAGGCCACCACCAGACCGGCCAGCAGCAGCATTGACGCCAGTTCAACCGCCAGGACATAAGGGCCAAACAGGCTAATACCGACCGCTTTTGCGTCGATGATTTTACCGTCAATGCCCTGGTCATGCGCTGTCATGATGGCGTAAATCATGACCGCTAACAGCAGAAACGAAACCAGTCCGGGACCAATCCACAATGACGGGCTCAGCCATTCGCGTTCCTGTTTTTCAGTGGCTTTGCCCAGATTGAGCATCATCACGACGAACACGAACAGCACCATAATGGCACCGGCATAAACGATGATTTCCAGCGCACCGGCAAAATAGGCACCCAGGGAGAAAAAGACGCCAGCCACCGATAACAGCGAAACGATCAGGTACAGCAACGCATGTACCGGATTAGTGTGGGTGATAACGCGTAACGTCGTCACTACCGCCACCAGTCCGCAAAGATAAAACGCAAATTCCATGCCTTGCTCCTTAAGGTAATAAGCCTTTGACGTCGATGGGTTTCGCTTCGTTTTCAGCGTCACCTTTATCTTTACCGTCAATCGCCATACCTGCCATGCGGTAGAAGTTGTATTCCGGATATTTACCCGGCCCCGAGATCAGCAGGTCTTCTTTCTCATACACCAGATCCTGACGCTTGAACTCGCCCAGTTCGAAATCCGGCGTCAGCTGGATAGCGGTGGTTGGGCAGGCCTCTTCACACAGACCGCAGAAAATGCAGCGTGAGAAGTTAATGCGGAAGAACTCTGGATACCAGCGACCGTCTTTTGTTTCGGCCTTTTGCAGTGAAATACAGCCTACCGGGCAGGCTACTGCACAAAGGTTACAGGCAACGCAACGCTCTGCCCCGTCGGGATCTCGGGTCAGTACAATACGACCACGATAGCGTGGTGGCAGGTAGACCGGCTCTTCCGGATACATCTGGGTTTCGCGTTTCGCGAAGGCATGCATGCCTATCATCCAGATACTGCGCACTGTCGTGCCGAAGCCTACGACAATATCTTTTAATGTCATTTGTTTACCCCTTACTGCGCTGTATACAGAATGACTGCGGCGGTTGCCAGCAGGTTCAACAGCGTCAACGGCAGACACACTTTCCAGCCGAACGACAGCACCTGGTCATAGCGTGGACGCGGAAGCGCAGCACGAATCAGGATGAACATCATCATAAAGAACGCCGTTTTCAGGGCGAACCAGATGAATGGCGGCAGGAAAGGCCCATGCCAGCCACCGAAGAACAGCGTAACAATCAGCGCTGAAACGGTGGTAATCGCAACGTATTCGCCCACAAAGAACAGGCCAAACTTCATACCGGCATATTCAATGTGGTAACCGTCGGCCAGTTCTTGCTCAGCTTCTGGCTGGTCAAATGGATGACGGTGGCACACTGCGACGCCCGCAATACAGAAGGTCAGAAAACCAAAGAACTGCGGGATGATGTTCCACAGGTGCGTCTGGCTGTTGACGATATCGGTCATATTGAACGAGCCCGCCTGCGCCACTACGCCCATCAGCGACAGCCCCAGGAACACTTCATAACTCAGCGTCTGGGCAGAAGCACGCATGGCACCTAACAGTGAGTATTTGTTGTTACTCGACCAGCCAGCAAACAGCACCGCATAGACCGCCAGGCCAGCCATCATCAGGAAGAACAGCAACCCGATGTTCAGGTCAGTGACGACCCAGGTCGGTGAGACCGGTACGATGGCAAACGCCAGCAGCAGTGACACAAAAGCAATCACCGGCGCCAGGGTAAAGATAAAGCGGTCTGTAAAGGGGGGAACCCAGTCCTCTTTAAAGAACATCTTGATCATGTCAGCAACCAGCTGCAAGGAGCCGCCCCAGCCCACGCGGTTTGGTCCGTAGCGGTTCTGGAACAGACCAAGCAAACGACGCTCGGCGAAGCTCATAAACGCACCACAGCCCACGACAACCAGCAGAATCACCAGCGCTTTACCCACGGCGATCAGAATGTCGATAACACCCGGAGTTAACCAGCTCATTGCGCCGCCTCCTGCAGAGAATCAATTTTTGCATTCGCCAGGAATGGCGGCACGCCTGGCAGACCGAGTGGAAGGCCCACCTGCCCTGCCTGCAGCGAAGAAGAGAAGCGCACAGGTAAGCGAACGGTTTCACCGGCACAGGTTAATTCCACGGATGCGCCGCTGTTCACGCCCAGCTTAGCCGCATCATCCGGGTTCAGCACCAGGGTCGGTGCCGACATACGCTGTTGGATTACCGGCGCACGCTGCGTCATCTCTTCACTACCAAACAACTGGTAGTAAGGGGCGACACGGAACTGACCGGTGGTGGCATAAGCACCTGGTACGCTGCTGAACCAGGCTAACTGCGCCTCGCTGGCTTCAAACAGGCGAACGCCGGGATCGCCGTGACGCAGTTTACCGCCCACTTCATCCTGGAATTTGTTCCATGCCTGAGGTGAGTTCCAGCCGGGTGCCCAGGCAAACGGAATCTGCGAACGCGGTGCACTCGGCTGGTTGTTCCCTTCCATAGAGAAGGCAAACATGGTGTCCTGATCCTGTGGCTGACGCGGCTCATGCACGCTGATATTAGCGCGCGCGGCGGTACGTCCACTGGCACGGTGCGGTGAACGCGCCAGTTTCTGACCACGAATACGGAAGCTGGCATCCGGTGCAGCTTCTTTAATGCCTTTAAGCTGTGGCAGGCTGGCGACCACGGCATCAATAACATGATCGAGCTGCGTCCAGTCAACGTGACGGCTTTCCAGCGCGCTGTGCAGTGAATGCAGCCAGCGCCAGCTTTCAAGCATCACGATGCTGTTGTCATAATAGGCAGGATCGTAGACCTGGAAGAAGCGCTGTGCGCGGCCTTCATGGTTAATCGAGGTGCCGTCACTTTCTGCGAAGCTGGCAGCGGAAAGAACCAGTCCGGCTTTTTCCAGCGTGGCGGTGCGTTGATGATCAACCACGATCACATTAGCGGCATGATTCAGCGCGGCATCGACCTGCGCTTTTGGCGCATGACGATAAAGATCGTTTTCCAGCACGACAACCGCATCGGCTTCGCCGCTTTGCAGCTGCTCCAGCGCGTGGTCCAGGGTGTTTCCGCCCATCAGGCCCAGCCCCATGCTGTTCGCATGGCTTGCCAGTAAGGTGATACCCACCTCTGCGCCGCGTGCTTTAAGCGCTTTCGCCACGTTTGCTGCGGCTTCAATCATGGCGCGGCTGCCGGAGTGGACGCCGGAGATAATCAGCGGCTTTCTCGCACCCGCCAGAGCCTGTACCACCACATCCAGCTTGCCGTTCAGCGCAGGGTCGAAATCGCTTACGGCCGGGGCGGTTTCGTCCAGCGCATTGGCGATGGCAAATCCAAGACGCGCCTGATCTTCCACTGGGGCACGGTAGCTCCATGCGGCAATATCATCGAGACGCGTTTCATCGACGTTGGTAACAAAGAGTGGATGCTTAGCGTGCTGACCGATATTCATGATGGCCGCGATTTGCCAGTCTGCGACTTTCTGCGCAGCGGCCATTTCACGGGCCTTGCCTTTCACCGCCTGACGAACAGACAGAGCAACGCGCGCGCCGACCTGCGTCAGGTCTTCACCCAACACCAGCACCGCGTCATAGCTTTCAATTTCGCGCAGCGACGGTGTATAAATCCCACCTTCGCGCAGCACTTTTAACAGCAGCTCAAGGCGCTCCTGCTCACCCGCAGGCATACCGGTAGAGAAGTTTTCGGCCCCGACCAGTTCACGCAGCGCAAAGTTACTCTCGATGCTGGCGCGCGGTGAGCCAATACCAATCACGCGTTTCGCCTGACGCAGAACGTCAGCACCGACGTTCACCGCCTGCTCTGCATTCAACGTTACGCGGTCGCTGCCACGTAACTGCACCGGATGATGAGGACGATCTTTCAGGTTCACGTAGCCGTAACCAAAGCGACCACGGTCACACAGGAAATAGTGGTTAACGCTGCCGTTATAACGGTTTTCTATGCGGCGCAGTTCACCATAGCGCTCACCCGGGCTGGTGTTACAACCTACGCTGCACTGCTGGCAGATGCTTGGCGCGAACTGCATATCCCATTTACGGTTATAGCGTTCAGAGTGAGTTTTATCGGTGAAGACGCCGGTTGGGCAGATTTCGACAAGGTTACCGGAAAACTCGCTTTCCAGGGTGCCGTCTTCCGGGCGGCCGAAGTAAACGTTGTCATGGGCACCATAAACGCCCAGATCGGTGCCATCAGCATAATCTTTGTAGTAACGCACGCAGCGATAGCAGGCAATACAGCGGTTCATTTCATGCGAAATGAACGGGCCAAGATCCTGATTGCGATGGGTGCGTTTGGTAAAGCGATAGCGACGGAAGCTGTGGCCGGTCATCACCGTCATATCCTGCAGATGACAGTTACCGCCCTCTTCACATACCGGACAGTCGTGCGGGTGGTTCGTCATTAACCACTCGACCACGCTTTCACGGAACTCTTTCGCTTCGCCATCATCAATAGAGATGAAGGTGCCATCAGACGCCGGCGTCATACAGGACATGACAAGGCGGCCGCGGGTATCTTCAGCGTTCTGGAATTGCTTTACCGCACACTGGCGGCAGGCACCCACGCTTCCCAGCGCCGGATGCCAGCAAAAATAAGGAATATCAAGGCCCAGAGACAGACATGCCTGTAGCAGGTTGTCCGCTCCGTTCACATCATATTCTTTACCGTCTACATGGATTGTAGCCATAGTGACATGCTTCCGTAAGGCTCGTCATAAACGAGCGTTAATCAAATTCTTGTCCCTGCACACTGCAGCAGGAACGGCGGCACAGGGCCAGCTCCCGTGGATAACGGCGAATTACCAGCGCGCTTTCAGCAGGTTTGGCTGAATACCACCGATAGCTCGGGTATTACCAAACACCTGCGGCGCGATGCCGGCTTCAAACTCTTCACGGAAATATTTAATGGCGCTTTGCAGCGGTTCGACGGCACCAGGTGCGTGAGCACAGAAGGTTTTGCCCGGGCCGAGCTGGCGGCAAAGCTGCTCCAGGGTTTCGATATCCCCCGGCTGGCCTTTTTTCTGCTCCAGCGCGCGCAGGATCTTCACGCTCCACGGCAAACCATCACGGCATGGCGTACACCAGCCGCAGGATTCGCGAGCAAAGAACTCTTCCAGGTTGCGCACCAGTGAAACCATATTGATTTCATGGTCGACGGCCATAGCCAGGGCAGTACCCAGGCGGCTGCCTGCTTTACCGATGCTGGCGAACTCCATCGGCAGATCCAGGTGCTGATCGGTCAGGAAGTCTGTTCCTGCACCGCCCGGCTGCCAGGCTTTGAAGCGCAGGCCATCGCGCATGCCGCCCGCATAGTCTTCAAGAATTTCACGGGCAGTGATACCAAACGGCAGCTCCCAGACGCCGGGGTTTTTTACCCGACCTGAGAAGCCCATCAGTTTCGTACCGGCATCATCGCTCTTTGACAGGCCCTGATACCATTCAACCCCGTTGGCCAGAATAGCTGGCACGTTTGACAGCGTTTCAACGTTGTTGACGCAGGTCGGTTTACCCCAGACGCCCGCACTCGCCGGGAAAGGTGGCTTAGAACGTGGGTTAGCACGACGCCCTTCCAGCGAGTTGATCAAGGCTGTTTCTTCACCACAAATATAGCGGCCGGCACCGGTGTGCACGATGAGTTCGAAATCGAACCCCGAGCCCAGGATATTTTTACCCAGTAAACCGGCTTCGGTGGCTTCGGCGATAGCGCGGCGCAGGTGCACCGCAGCTTCAATGTATTCGCCACGCAGGAAGATATAGCCACGGTAAGCTTTCAGGGCAAACGCACTGATCAGCATGCCTTCCACCAGCTGATGGGGCATTTGCTCCATCAACAGGCGGTCTTTATAGGTGCCCGGCTCCATCTCATCGGCGTTACACAGCAGGTAACGGATGTTCATGGATTCGTCTTTCGGCATCAGGCTCCACTTCAAACCGGTAGAGAAGCCTGCACCACCGCGTCCCTTCAGGCCGGAATCTTTCACCAGCGCCACGATCTCATCTGGTGCCATGCCTTTCAGGGCTTTTTCTGCACCGGCATAACCGTTTTTACTGCGATACTCATCCAGCCAAACGGGCTGCTGATCGTCACGCATGCGCCAGGTCAGGGGATGGGTTTCGGCAGTACGAATGATCTGTTTAATTGTCATTGATACTGCTCCAGCAAAGAGGCGATGCCTTCCGGCGTCAGATGAACGTGCGTATCTTCATCCACCATCATGGTTGGGCCTTTATCGCAGTTACCCAGGCAGCAGGTTGGCAGCAACGTAAAGCGACCATCGGTTGTCGTCTGACCCGGCTTGATATTCAGGTTTTCTTCCAGTGCAGCCTGAATTCCCTGAAAACCCGTAATGTGGCATACCACGCTGTCGCAATAGCGGATCACGTGGCGGCCAACCGGCTGACGGAAAATCTGACTATAGAAAGTGGCAACACCTTCTACATCGCTGGCAGGAATACCTAAGACGTCTGCAATGGCGTGAATTGCGCCGTCGGGTACCCAGCCGCGTTGCTTCTGCACGATTTTCAGCGCTTCAATTGACGCGGCGCGTGCATCTTCGTAATGGTGTTTTTCGTGCTCAATCGCATGGTGCTCTTCCGCACTCAGCACGAAGACCTCGTTGGGGTCGATCGTTTTAATAGCAATGTGTTGATCGTGCATAATTAGCGGTCCACGTCTGACATAACAAAGTCGATACTACCGAGGTACACGATTAAATCGGATACCAGGCTGCCACGGATTACCGAAGGAATCTGTTGCAGATGCGGGAAGCTCGGCGTACGCACACGTGTGCGATAGCTCATTGTGCTGCCATCGCTGGTCAGGTAGTAACTGTTAATCCCTTTGGTCGCCTCAATCATCTGGAAGGATTCATTGGCCGGCATAACCGGGCCCCATGACACCTGCAGGAAGTGAGTGATCAGGGTTTCAATGTGCTGCAGCGTGCGCTCTTTCGGCGGCGGCGTGGTCAGCGGATGATCCGCTTTAAACGGCCCTGCCGGCATGTTGTTCAGGCACTGCTCAAGAATACGCAGCGACTGCCACATCTCTTCCATTTTCAGCTGCACGCGCGTGTAGGCATCACTGATGCCGGCACCCACGGGCACATCGAAGTCGAAGTTTTCATAGCCTGAATATGGCCGCCATTTACGCACGTCAAAATCAAGACCGGTCGCGCGCAGAGCCGCACCTGTGGTGCCCCATGCCAGCGCTTCTTCCATATTGTAGGCCGCCACACCTTGTGAACGTCCCATCAGTACCGTGTTGCGCAGCGCCGCTTTGTCATACTCTTTCAGGCGCTTCGGCATCCAGTCCAGGAAGTCACGCAGCAGGCGTTCCCAGCCATTCGGCAGGTCGTGTGCCACACCGCCAATACGGAACCAGGCCGGGTGCATACGGAAACCGGTAATCGCCTCAACCACGTCATAGATTTTCTGGCGGTCGGTAAAGGCAAAGAACACCGGTGTCATGGCACCGACGTCCTGAATAAAGGTGGAGATGTACAGCAGGTGACTGTTAATGCGGAACAGCTCGGAGAGCATAACGCGAATCACATTAACGCGGTCAGGGACAACGATACCGGCCAGTTTTTCTACCGCCAGTACGTAAGGCATTTCGTTGACGCAGCCACCGAGGTACTCGATACGGTCGGTGTAAGGAATGTAGCTGTGCCAGGACTGACGCTCGCCCATCTTCTCCGCGCCACGGTGGTGATAACCAATGTCCGGGACGCAGTCGACGATCTCTTCACCATCCAGCTGCAAAATGATGCGGAAAGCACCGTGCGCGGAGGGGTGGTTTGGACCGAGGTTGAGGAACATAAAGTCTTCATTGGCGGTGCTGCGTTTCATGCCCCAGTCTTCAGGCTTGAACGTCAACGCTTCCATTTCCAGATCTTCTTTCTGCTTCGTCAGCGTAAAAGGATCGAACTCGGTCGCGCGCGCGGGATAATCCTTACGCAGCGGATGCCCTTCCCAGGTCTGCGGCATCATAATGCGCGTCAGATGCGGGTGACCATCAAAGGTGATGCCAAACATCTCCCAGGTTTCGCGCTCGTACCAGTTGGCATTGGCGAAAATAGTGGTGATGGTCGGCACATGCATATCGTTTTCAGATAAAGCCACCTTGAGCATGATGTCGCGATTGCGTTCAATCGACAGCAGGTGGTAGAAAACGGAAAAATCCGCGTCAGGTAAACCTGCGCGGTGGGTACGTAAACGTTCGTCCATGCCGTGCAGGTCATAGAGCATGACGTACGGCTTAGGTAATTTACGCAGGAATGTAATGATTTCCAGCAGCTGTTCACGCTTTATCCACACCACCGGAATACCGGTGCGGGTGGCCTGAACGGTAAAAGCATCCGGCCCAAAACGATTACGCAGCTCGCCAATCACCGGATCATCCAGGTGATCGCGGGTTTGCCATAGTGGCTGAGCGAGATCTTGCGTGGTCAAATCTGTCATACGTTACTCACCATTCCGGCCTGATAACAGGCGCTCAAATGAAGGCGTCAGGATGGTGCCATGCATTAATTTGTGATGTTGTCTGCTGCAGGCACGAATTCCATCCATACGGTTAACTTAAACTTCGTCTGGTGTACGCAGGTTGGTTACTGCAATACGTTCGCCACGCTTACGTTCACGCTCAGGCTGCATATTGGCACGATAAACGCCCTGATCACCGACCACCCACGACAGGGGACGACGCTCTTTGCCAATCGACTCCTGCAGCAGCAGTAGCGCCTGCATATAGGCTTCAGGACGCGGCGGGCAGCCTGGGATATAAACGTCAACCGGCAGGAACTTATCCACGCCCTGCACGACAGAATAGATATCGTACATGCCGCCTGAGTTGGCACAGGCACCCATGGAAATGACCCATTTCGGCTCCAGCATTTGATCGTACAAACGCTGAATCACCGGGGCCATTTTGGTAAATGGCGTACCGGCGATCACCATAAAGTCAGCCTGACGTGGAGAAGCACGCATAACCTCAGCACCAAAGCGCGCCACATCGTGCACGGCGGTGAAAGAGGTCGTCATCTCAACGTAGCAGCAGGAAAGACCAAAGTTGTACGGCCACAGGGAATTTTTACGTCCCCAGTTCACCATGTCGTGCAGGGCATGTTCGAGCTTGCCCATGTAAACGCTGCGATGAACGTGCTGCTCCAGCGGATCGCTGACGATTTCCTGCTTTTGCAGAGGGTAACGGTCGTTCTCACCACCGTTTGGGTCTATGCGGGTGAGCGTATAGTCCATCTTATTGCCTCTCTTTTACTGCTTGTGAGGATTGGTGTGACTTACCGTGGGAGTTTTAACCACGATTCGGCGGCGTGCAGGCGTCCAGTCCAACGCGCCAATGCGCACCAGATAAACCAAGCCCGCCAGGAGCACCAAAATGAAAATTGCGGCTTCCGCAAAGCCGATCCATCCACTTTCGCGGATTGAAGTCGCCCATGCGTATAAAAAGAGAGCTTCTACGTCGAAGATAACGAAGAACATCGCCACCAGGTAGAATTTTGCTGACAAGCGGAGGTGAGTATCACCGACAGATTCAATGCCGGACTCAAAAGGTGTGTCTTTGTAACGGGCACGCGCTCTGCCGCCAAGCAGCCATCCTCCGGTTAACATAAACGCACAGAGGCCAAATGCAATGACGATAAAAACGACGAATGCCCAATGCTGAGCGATGATTTCGGTGGTAGTTGACATACTCTTTGCTTACTCATCAAAAGTGGCGCTGGCATCCTGCTCGGGTTCTGGCAGCAAACTCACCACATCGATTCAAAGGGAAGGATAAAAACCTTACAAATTTTGCTGTTACTCTGGAATAAGCAGCAATTTTATGGGGTTTTTTACTCCTTTCTATAACCTTTTGTCAACTTAGACAAAAGTATCCAAACTTTATTTTACACCTGCATCATATTATTAACATATGATGCGCGTGTTTCCAGCTAAATCGCTTCAGTCTGTAAGGGTAATTTTAGTGTAGCGGGTATTTGCGCGCATGGATCGTGCGTTTAACCCCCATATTTTGACAGGATTTTCAGGCTTTTCCTTCCCTTTGGAATGGCTATTTTGTTGATCCAGAACACAGAATTATCTTTTTTGTGTTAAATTTCAGCAGTTATCAGACTGATTCGAATCAACTATTTCACATTTTACAGGCGTCCTTCTCTCACGTCCGCTCGATTGCGGGTGGCTGACAGCAAGTAAAGACAACACCTCGAAAATCGGTTTTTTTGCGCAAGAAAAAGCCTAAAAAAAAGCCCCCTGTCCTTTTTACAGGACAAGAGGCGTATTTACAGAGGTTATCGTGCTGCTAAATTGCGCATTTTTTGCAAAAGAATGCGGTATTTACTCTTCATCATCCAGCAACAATGTGCCATCGGCATTGGCCACCATGTTGTAAGGATCGTGCGTAGACTGCATAGCATTAAAGATCGCCAGCGCCAGCTCGTTATCACTGTCAGCATTGCGACACAGCAGATATTGCGTATCAGGTAATACCGGTAAGCCTTCAGCGGCACCCATGACACGCAATTCCGGGCTCATCATTTCTACCGGACGCGCCGTTACACCTAATCCTGCTTTCACCGCAGCGCGCACGGCCGCCAGGGTTGATGCAACGTAGGAGATACGCCACGGAATACCAGCTTCATTAAGATGGTCAATCGCCATATCGCGGTACGGGCTTGGCTCATCAAGTAATACCAACGGAATCGCTTCCCCACGCTGGAACACGTAATCCGCCGCGCAGTACCACAAGGTCGGCGACGTGCGCAGGACCTGGTAAGTAAAGTTACCCGGGCTGGAGGTCGTGACAACTAAATCGACTTCGCCCTGGTTCAGCATTTCCATCATAAAGGGATTGCGTTTCACGCGAACATCAATCGCCAGTTTTGGATAGACAGAGGTCACGCGGTTTAACAGGAACGGCAGAATGGTGTCGGACGTATCGTCAGAAGCGCCAATCGTCAGTACGCCCTGGATGTTGCTGTACATCAGGGAAGTACAGGCTTCATCGTTAAAACGCAGGATTTTCCTGGCATAGCCCAGAAGCTGAATACCGTGTTCTGTTAACAACTTGTTGCGGCCATGTCTGGCAAACAACTCTTTACCAACCAGTTGTTCCAGACGTTGCATCTGCTGACTTACTGCCGATTGCGTTCTGCACACCGCAGCAGCAGCGGCTGCAAAGGTGTTCAAATCAGCAACAGCAACAAAAGTTCGGAGCAGATCGAGATCGAGATTAAGTATCGGACGATTTGCATTAGTCATGTTTTTTTCTTCACTTATTAGATTTTTAAGAACTACTATCCTGGTGTTATTACATGCTTATCAAAGCGATAAGCGGTAATGATGCTTCATGGCGTCCCGGCAAAGGGCCGACATAAAATTTACTTACGGAGGAAGACGGAACTTCCCTGCAAAACAAGGAAACCGGCTCCTGAAGACAGAGACAACTTCTGTGCCGAGGGCACGGGATGCAAAAATGCGGGAAGCTGTGTAGTTGTCTTTTTTCTACCCCCAAAATGCGGTTAAGCAGGGGTAAACAGGTCTGGAATACGCTAACGGTGTGTAGCGTTTAATCTCATCAAATAGTAAATTATACTTAATCATTTTTGACCGCAAAATGGAAATGTTTTTATGAAAAGCATTGCATATTTTGATCAAATCGCATCTTACATCCATCCTTGTCCCTCCTGAGCGGACGTAACCTGCCGGAAAACAGTAAATACGACTTTTCATTGTCGAAACATGCATTGAAGATGCTCTGCATTATTTCTGTCGGCCTTAATAATCGTTAAAAAAACCTTAGATATAAATGCGTTAACATCAAGAGCAACCGTTGTTTTTCAGGTTACTCTGATTAACTGCGGTCAAAGTCGCGCAAATTTTATGCATTAATAAAGCATAATTAAACTATTTCGCTCATGACGCATTGCGCAGACTCAGATTGTGTCACGGCCTTCAGGTTCATTATCGGCATAATAAAAGCAGACATTACCCAGCGCTCAACTTTTACTCACAGAACAATAAACCAGGAAAGCCTTATAAACCAAACGTTTCAACCGGACTGCATGATAACCAATATGCATTACGTCGTCTGCCCGAAGACAAAGATGCTGAACACGCCAAAACCGTTTCTTGCCCTTCTTTTGTAGGCCTGAGGAGAGTACATTGTGCAGGTTTGTTTTCAGCGGCAGGCAAAAGGATTCTGCACATTAAGGCGGCCACAATGACTTTTCAAATTGATAAATCCGGCAAACTGGACAATGTCTGTTACGACATTCGTGGGCCGGTTTTAAAAGAGGCTAAACGCCTTGAAGAAGAAGGTAATAAAGTTCTTAAGTTGAACATCGGCAATCCGGCACCTTTTGGTTTCGAAGCGCCGGATGAGATTCTGGTTGATGTCATCCGCAATCTCCCCAGTGCGCAGGGGTACTGTGATTCCAAAGGGCTGTATTCTGCCCGCAAAGCCATTATGCAGCACTACCAGGCGCGCGATATGCGCGACGTTACGGTCGAGGACATTTACATCGGCAATGGTGTGTCAGAACTGATTGTCCAGGCTATGCAGGCGTTACTGAACAGCGGTGATGAAATGCTGGTGCCTGCGCCCGACTATCCGTTGTGGACCGCCGCCGTGTCCCTGTCGAGCGGCAAGGCCGTGCACTATCTGTGTGATGAATCCGCAGGCTGGTTCCCGGATCTTGATGATATCCGCAGTAAAATCACGCCGCGCACCCGTGGCATTGTGATTATCAATCCCAATAACCCCACCGGTGCGGTTTACAGCAAAGAGCTGTTAATGGAAGTGGTTGAGATTGCCCGTCAGCATAACCTGATTATTTTTGCTGACGAAATCTACGACAAAATTCTGTATGACGCGGCACAGCACCATTCTATCGCTGCGCTGGCACCGGATTTACTGACCGTCACCTTTAATGGCCTGTCTAAAACCTACCGCGTCGCGGGTTTCCGCCAGGGCTGGATGGTGCTGAACGGCCCTAAAAAGCATGCGAAAGGCTATATCGAAGGCCTGGAAATGCTGGCATCCATGCGCCTGTGTGCCAATGTACCGGCGCAGCACGCGATTCAGACTGCGCTGGGTGGCTACCAAAGCATTAGTGAATTCATTGTGCCCGGTGGACGGCTCTATGAGCAGCGCCAACGTGCCTGGGAACTGATCAACGAGATCCCCGGCGTCAGCTGTGTGAAGCCGCAGGGCGCGCTCTACATGTTCCCACGTATTGATGCTAAAAAATTCAATATTCACGACGATCAGAAAATGGTGCTGGATTTCCTGTTGCAGGAGAAGGTCCTGCTGGTACAGGGCACGGCGTTTAACTGGCCGTGGCCCGATCACCTGCGAATCGTCACGCTGCCACGCGTTGACGATCTGGAGATGGCGATCAATAAGTTTGGCCGTTTCCTGCAGGGCTACCGTCAGTAGTCCTGTTGCGCCTATACTGATGTGATGTCGGGGAGAGCTCGCCTCTCCCCTGTTGCAAACAGGAACCACCATGACTCAAAGCCATTTCTTCGCCCACCTTTCCCGTCTCAAACTGATCAACCGCTGGCCGCTGATGCGTAACGTACGCACCGAAAACGTCTCGGAACACAGTTTGCAGGTGGCGATGGTTGCCCATGCCCTGGCCGCCATTAAGAACAAGAAGTTCAATGGCAATCTCAATGCCGAGCGCATCGCTATGATGGCGCTGTATCACGATGCCAGTGAAGTGCTGACCGGCGATTTACCGACGCCGGTGAAGTACTACAACGCGCAGATAGCCCACGAATACAAAAAGATTGAAAAGATTGCGCAGCAGAAGTTGATTGAGATGCTGCCGGAAGAACTGCAGGATATTTACCGCCCGCTGATTGATGAGCACCTGCACAGTGAAGAAGAGAAAGCCGTGGTGAAGCAGGCCGATGCACTTTGCGCATACGTAAAATGCCTTGAAGAGCTGTCGGCCGGCAACAATGAATTTTTATTAGCAAAGGCGCGACTGGAGAAAACCCTGAGCCAACGTCGCTCACCCGAAATGAGCTATTTCGTCGAGGTGTTTATTCCCAGCTTTAGCCTGTCTCTGGATGAAATTTCGCAGGATTCGCCGCTCTGATACGGGCGGCTTCACGCCGCCACGTTCTGCTTAGTCTTTACTGTGAAAAGCAAACTTGCCCGTCGTCTGTCGGGTGACCACCAGTGATGTCAGTGAGGTCAGGCGCAGCGCCACCTCATCGATGCGTGGTGTATCATCTGGCGCATTGGCGGCAATGACAGCACAGCCTGCCGCCAATCCTGACACCACACCGGCAGGCGCGTCTTCGACCACGACACAGTCGGCCGGAGAGAGTTTCAGCATTTTCGCCCCGAGTAAGTAAGGATCGGGTTCCGGTTTGCCCTTTGCCACCTGCTCAGCCGTAATAAACACGGCAGGCTGCGGTAATCCTGCTGCTTTATGGCGCGCATGTGCCACCGGCACGGAACCTGAGGTGACAATCGCCCAGGGGATCTGCAACGCATCCAGTTGCGTGAGCAGCGCTTTTGCGCCTGGCAGCGCCTGCACGCCGTCGGTGTCTTCTGCTTCTGTTTTTTCCAGCGCCAGAAACTCAGCCTGTATCGCTTCTTCTGACTGGCCCGACATGAAGTGGCGCAGTGAAGTAATAGCCTGCTTACCGTGAATGAAGTCCAGAATTTCATCAGCCGCAATGCCATGACGCGCACCCCAGTTGCTCCAGGCGCGTTCTACCGCCGGTAGTGAATCAACTAAGGTGCCATCTAAATCAAATAAAAAACCACTGTACTCCACGCGTCACTCCTCATCAGGCGTTAATGATTTGCGCAATCTCGTTTACGCTTAAATGGTATTGGCGAGGACAAGTCTGCCACAAAGCCAGCATCCGTTGATACTTTTCCCACATCGGCGTTTGCGCATTAAAGCCGTGCGTGCCGGCATCAAAATGGGTATAGCGCCCTTCGGTGTTCACCATAAAACGCACGTAGCCCAGATAACGCGATTCCGTGGCGGCATCAAAACCCAGGAACGCCAGACGTCGTGGATCGATGTCGCCTTCGGCTTTGAGATTAGACCAGGAAACCTGCAGCGCATGGTGCATCTCCATAATATCGATGAGCGTGCGGCAGGTTTCTTCGGGTAGTTTGCCAAATTCTTTATCCAGTTCACGCATCTGCAGGCCGTAACCACGCTCAATGATGGTTTGGTAGCGACGAAAACGTTCGGCGTTCTCCGGCTCCAGCATCGCCATGATTTTGTACTGGTTTGTCAGGATCAAACGTTGTGCATGGGTCATTTCCATCATCTCTTCCTCAAGCTCGCTGGCCGTTCAGGTTTTATACGATGGAAGGATAATTACACAGGGGAAACGATGTGGGCGTTGCCACATCGCTTTTCATTGATTTAAGCGCGGGTTTGGGTGCAATAATTTGCCGCACGGCGCAGATTAAAGATCGTCCAGAAATGTCCGGTCCAGCTGCTTAAAGGCACGCTTAAGCAGATCGGCCAGCGCCTGGTATGTGGGTTTCCCCTCAACCGGGGCAATCGCCTGCCCTGCGGCTTCCAGTTTCGTGCGCACCTCGTGAAACCAGCGCAGCAGCGTGGGCGGCAATGGCGTGACCGAACGCTTACCTAACCACCATAAACCCTGCATGGGCAAACTGCAGGCGAACAGGGCCGTCGCGACCGCTGGGCCAAGTTGGCCACCCATCGCGATTTGCCACGTTAACGTAAAGACCGCCAGCGGCGGCATAAAGCGAATTGAAAACCGTGTCGCCGAAGAGACACGATTTTCAGGAAAGACTGGCGCCAGGCGTTTATCGTTGGGCCAGGTCTTCATATAATGCTGTCCGCGTTGAAACATCCGGAACCAGCCGGTGTGGGATTCATTCGCCATGGCTCGCCTCAACTAATGCTGTATTTTTTGAAAAATAATTATAACGACACAACTTTACGTAACATCCTTCAAATGTTTTTGTCTTTAAAGGTGACTCCGGCTATTCTGTCGCCGATTTAACAACGTCCCTGCCGCAACTTTCCTTGTAACAGAGACGACAAGGCCCGTTTTAAGCGAATTTTCAAATTTATGCGTAAAAACTCAAATTTTTTTGCGTAAAAACGCACTATTTTGACCTGGGTATGACTTCTGTCATTAATCTGGCTGCTTCAATGGGCTACGCTGTAAGTCTGATTGCGTTATTTTTAGCCACTTTTAACAAATAGGTACTTCCATGTCGAGTAAGTTAGTACTGGTTCTGAACTGCGGCAGCTCTTCCCTTAAGTTTGCCATCCTTAATCCCACCAGCGGTGAAGAATTCCTGTCTGGCCTGGCAGAATGCTTCCACCTTCCCGAAGCGCGGATTAAATGGAAACTTGAGGGCCAGAAGCAGGAAACCCCTCTGGGTGCTGGCGCTGCCCACAGCGAAGCGCTGAATTTCATTGTTAAAACAATTCTGGCACAAAAACCAGAGCTTTCAGCACAAATCGCAGCAATAGGTCACCGTATTGTTCACGGCGGCGAAAAACTCACGCAGTCAGTGGTCATTTCTCAGTCTGTCGTGCAGGGTATCAAAGATGCGTCATCTTTTGCACCACTGCATAACCCAGCCGGCCTGATCGGTATTGATGAAGCCATGAAAAACTTCCCGCATTTGTCCGACAAGAATGTGGCGGTTTTCGACACGGCTTTCCATCAGACAATGCCGGAAGAGTCCTATCTTTATGCGCTGCCGTATGCGCTTTATAAAGAACATGGCGTTCGTCGCTATGGCGCGCACGGCACCAGTCACTACTATGTGACCCACGAAGCGGCAAAAATGCTCAACAAGCCGCTGGAAACGCTGAACATTATTACCTGTCACCTCGGTAACGGTGGGTCTGTTTCTGCCATTCGCAACGGCGAATGTGTGGATACTTCGATGGGCCTGACACCGCTGGAAGGCCTGGTGATGGGTACCCGCAGTGGCGACATCGATCCCGCGATTATTTTCTTCCTGCACGACACCTTAGGCATGAGCGTTGACGCCATCAACAAAATGTTGACCAAAGAGTCCGGCCTGTTAGGGCTCACCGAAGTCACCAGCGACTGCCGTTATGTCGAAGATAACTATGCAACGAAAGCGGATGCCAAACGCGCGATGGATGTCTTCTGCCATCGTCTTGCCAAATACATTGGCAGCTATACGGCGCTGATGGACGGCCGTCTTGATGGTGTGATCTTTACCGGTGGTATCGGCGAAAATGCGGCAATGGTGCGCGAGCTGACCTTAAATAAACTGGCGCTGCTTGGCTTTGAGCTTGACCACGACCGCAACCTGGCGGCACGCTTTGGCAAGTCAGGTTTTATCAATAAAGAAGGCACCCGCCCGGCTGTGGTGATTCCGACTAACGAAGAGTTAGTGATTGCCCGCGACGCCGCACGTCTTACCGCCTGATCTCCTTTCGCCGTCAGCCCATGCTGACGGCGTTGTTTTGACACCCAGTGAAATCTGAGAGGTTCAATCGTGTCACGTACAATTATGCTCATTCCGACCGGCACCAGCGTCGGTCTGACCAGCGTTAGCCTTGGCGTCATTCGCGCCATGGAACGTAAAGGCGTTCGACTGAGCGTTTTCAAACCCATTGCTCAACCGCGTGCGGGCGGCAATGCACCAGACCAGACCACCAGCATTGTGCGCAAGAGTTCAGGCATTCCGGCCGCAGAGCCGTTGCCAATGTCCCGCGTGGAATCGCTGTTGGGGTCAAATCAGCAAGATGTGCTGATGGAAGAGATTATTGCCCGCTACCACGCCAATACCCAGAATGCTGAAGTGGTCCTGGTCGAGGGCTTAGTCCCCACGCGCAAGCACCAGTTTGCCAACGCCCTGAACTATGAAATCGCCAAAACGTTAAACGCTGAAATCGTCTTTGTGACCGCGCTGGGTAACGATTCGCCTGCACAGCTTAAAGAGCGTATTGAACTGACGCAAAGCAGCTTTGGCGGGTCAAAGAATAAAAACATCACTGGCGTGATCATTAACAAACTGAACGCGCCGGTCGACGAACAGGGCCGCACGCGCCCCGACCTGTCAGAAATTTTCGATGATTCGTCAAAGGCCAGCATTGCCAACATCAATCCTGACCAGCTGTTTGCCAATAGCCCACTGCCCATCCTGGGTTGTGTGCCATGGAGCTTTGACCTGATTGCCACCCGCGCCATTGATATGTGCCGCCACCTTAACGCCCGGGTCATTAACGAAGGTGAACTTCAGACGCGCCGCGTAAAATCAGTGACGTTCTGCGCACGCAGCATTCCGCACATGCTTGAGCACTTCCGTCCAGGCTCGCTGCTGGTCACCTCTGCCGACCGTCCTGATGTGCTGGTTGCTGCCTGCCTGGCGGCAATGAACGGTATTGAGATTGGTGCCATCCTCTTAACCGGTAACTATGAAATTGATGAGCGCATCGCCAAACTGTGCGAACGTGCCTTCCAGACCGGTCTGCCGGTATTTATGGTGAAAACCAACACCTGGCAAACCTCGCTCAGCCTGCAAAGCTTCAACCTTGAAGTGCCCGTGGACGACACGCAGCGTATTGAGAAAGTCCAGGAGTACGTTGCCAGCTACATCAATGCTGACTGGGTTGAATCCCTGACGGCGACGTCTGAACGCAGCCGTCGCCTGTCACCGCCGGCCTTCCGCTATCAGTTGACCGAGCTGGCACGCAAGGCAGGCAAACGCATTGTGCTGCCGGAAGGGGATGAACCCCGCACCGTCAAAGCGGCAGCCATCTGCGCCGAGCGCGGCATCGCGACCTGTGTCTTGTTAGGCAATCCGGATGAAATCCAGCGCGTTGCGGCAGCTCAGGGCGTTGAGCTGGGCAAAGGGATTGAGATTGTTGATCCCGAAGTGGTTCGCCAGAACTACGTTCCACGTCTGGTCGAACTGCGTAAAAGCAAAGGCATGACCGAAGTGGTTGCTCAGGAACAGCTGGAAGATAACGTGGTGCTGGGCACCATGATGCTGGAAAGTGGTGAAGTCGACGGGCTGGTCTCCGGCGCAGTGCATACCACTGCAAACACCATCCGTCCGCCGTTACAGCTGATCAAAACCGCACCCAACAGTTCGCTGGTCTCATCGGTGTTCTTTATGCTGCTTCCGGAGCAGGTGCTGGTCTACGGCGACTGTGCGATCAACCCGGACCCCACCGCTGAACAGCTGGCAGAAATTGCCATTCAGTCCGCCGATTCCGCCAAAGCCTTCGGCATCGATCCGCGCGTCGCGATGATCTCCTACTCAACCGGTAACTCAGGTGCAGGTAGCGACGTGGAGAAAGTGCGCGAAGCAACGCGACTTGCCCAGGAAAAACGTCCAGATCTGGTGATTGATGGTCCGTTGCAGTATGACGCGGCGATTATGGAAGACGTGGCAAAATCCAAAGCCCCCAACTCGCAGGTTGCCGGTCGCGCAACGGTGTTTATTTTCCCGGATCTCAATACCGGTAATACCACCTATAAAGCGGTACAGCGTTCAGCTGACCTGATTTCAATCGGGCCAATGCTGCAGGGCATGCGTAAACCGGTCAACGACCTGTCACGTGGCGCGCTGGTGGATGACATCGTCTACACCATCGCTCTGACGGCGATTCAGTCGCAGCAGGCTGAAGGCTAAGTTTCCATGGCTGAACAAGAGCATGCAGACTGCATGCTCTTTTTTTTGCCTATTGCAGCGTAACGTCAAGCGCGCGCAGGTGCTGAGGCTGCCAGGACAGTCTCACTTCACTGCCGGCTTTCCAGTCGGGTGACACCTCAGATGCGGCCATTTTCACCATAAAATTCCCCTGCCCGGCAACCTCAGTGAGCATTCTCACGTGATCCCCCAGATAGATAAACTGCTGTATCCTGGCCTGAACAGACTGTTCGCCCGGTTTGGCGGCGTTCACGTTGATGCGTTCTGGGCGAATACTGAGCTGTATTTTCTTACCAGGCGAGCTCGGGCGCACCTTCAGCGCATCCAGTTGAACACCGTTATCCAGCGTCACCTGATAATAATCGCCATGCTGTCCCGACTGCGTGGCCAACAGGCTGTTATTTTCGCCGATAAACTGCGCCACAAAGGCGTTATCGGGCTGCTCATAAAGCTTATGCGGACTGTCCATTTGCTGGATCATTCCATCATTGAAGACCGCCACCCGGTCTGACATGGTCATGGCTTCACTCTGGTCATGCGTGACATAGACAATGGTCAGCCCGAGCATGCTGTGGAGCTGCTTAATCTCCATCTGCATGTGCTCGCGCAGTTGTTTATCCAGCGCGCCTAGCGGCTCATCCATCAGGATCAGTTTGGGTTCAAAGACCAGCGCCCGCGCCAGGGCCACACGCTGCTGCTGCCCCCCAGACATCTGCGCGGGATAGCGGTCTGCCAGCGAAGTGAGTTTAATCATATCCAGCACCCGCTTAACCCGCACACTGATATCGGCTTTGCTCAAACGGCGAATCGACAACGGAAACGCCAGATTTTCCGCCACCGTCATGTGGGGAAAAAGCGCATAGTTTTGGAATACCATACCGATATCACGTTGATGCGGCGGCAAGGTGTGAAGGGGTTTATCACGCAGCAGGATCTCACCATCGGTGGGCGTTTCAAATCCTGCCAGCATCATCAGGCTGGTGGTTTTCCCGGAGCCAGATGGCCCTAACAGGGTCAAAAACTCCCCTTCTGCCACATCCAGATTGAGGTTGCGCACCACCAGCTTGTCGCCGTCGTAGCTCTTTTTGATGTTGCGAAAACTGACAAAATTTCTCATGGCGTACTCTCGTAAACAGGATAAAAAAAGGTGTCGGCACGATTCATGCATCATCCTTTTGACGTGCGAATTCTGGCGGGCCTTTTTTTAGCACTACCACAACGCCTTTGATTTGCACAAGCAGAATTTGACAACAGGAAAAGAAACGGCTTACAAAATCAATTTGCAGGCCATTGTATTTTTTTGTCTTTTTATATTTAACATTAATTTAACGTGAGATTGCTCACAGAATCAGGCAAGCCAGGGTGATGCACGCTGATGGTGCCTCAGGGCGAAACTGAGGCAATTTGCAGATGATGTTCCAATCGGGCAAGGACAGGCGCAAAGGCGGCGGGGATATCTGCCTCGTTAACGCAGGCGTAGCCCAGCAGCAAGCCTCGCTGCGGCGTACCTTGCAGGTAGTAGGATGAAAGCGGACGCGTTAACACACCGCACTGTTCTAACTCTGCGCTGAAGGCCACATCGTCGATGCTGTCGGGCAGCCTGAGCACCAGATGCAAACCTGCATTGCTGTGGTGCACAATCCAGTCAGCGCCCAGCGAGGTGCTAATCACCTCCACCAGCACGGCCCGGCGACGGCTGTAAATCTGCCGCATGCGCCGAACGTGGGCCGCATAGTGCCCTTCCCGAATAAACTCCGCCAGAGTGAGCTGCACCAGGCCGTAGCCGCCACGGTACAGCTCTGAGTGCGCCATTTTCATGCGTGCGGCCATGGATTTAGGCACCACCATGTAGCTGAGCCGGATGCCCGGGTACAGCGTTTTGCTGAAGGTGCCCAGATAGATCACCGGTGCATCCGCCGCCAGGCCCTGTAGCGCCGGGATCGGGCTACCGGTAAAGCGAAACTCGCCATCGTAGTCATCTTCCACCACCCAACTGCCGCTGCTTTTCGCGCGCTCCAGTAATTCATGGCGCCGTTGCAGGCTCATCACCGCACCCAGTGGGTACTGGTGGGAAGGCGTCACACAAATCAGGCGCGGTACCGGGCTGTCCGGTTGCTCAGGGGGCAAAACCAGCCCCTGGTCGTCCACCTGAGTGGGAATCAGCGTCACCCCATTCACCGCCAGCACATTACGAATTCCCCAGTATCCCGGCTCTTCCACGATAGCCCTGTCACCGGGATCGCAAAGCATTTTCGCCAGCAGATCCAGCGACTGATGCGTTCCGGCGGTGACCAGGATCTGCTCGGGGCTGCAGTTCACCGATCGGATCACCCGCAGGTAATCGGCCAGCGCCTGTTGTAACTCAACGCAGCCGCCGTGGCTGGCATAGCTCAGGTTCTCAACCGGCAGCCGTCGGCTGAGGCGAAGCTGAATTTTTCGCCAGATGTCGTGCGGCATATGGCTGACGTCCGGTACGCCGGGCATAAACGCGCCCCACTGATGGCTCCCGGCACCGCTGTTCGCCAGCAGACGTGAACCCCGTCGCGACAGCCGGACGGGTTTCATCGGCGGCGTTACCGGCCTGACCAGCGGCTCTCCCGGTGCCTGTTCCGGCAATACCGCACTGACGAAGGTGCCGCTTCCGGTACGGGTTTGTAAGTAACCCTCAGACTGAAGCTGTTCATAAACTGCCAGCACGGTGTTACGTGAGACTGCGAGTTCACGAGCAAGGTCGCGGCTGGCGGGCAGTCGCGTCGCGGTGGCAATGGCTCCATCCTGAATGGCTGCCTGCAAGACATCATACAATCGCTTATTCAGCGTACCGCCGGAAAGCGAGGCCAGACGTTGTGCAAGCAGGTCACCGAGTAAGCTTCGCAAAATTGGTACCTCAAAATAAAAAAAACTGGCTCTGGATTATAAAACCCTGAAAACGCTAAAAAGCAAGGAGGCAGATTCCACTGTAACAATATGGCAACAAACACCATGAGGTCGCGTTATGAGTAACAGTGAAGTTCAGGTTCGTCGTCTCAATGCTACGCCGCGCGGCGTGGGCGTGATGTGCGATTTCTATGCGGTGAAAGCAGAAAACGCCACGTTATGGGATCATCAGGGACGCGAAATTATCGATTTCAGCGCAGGCATTGCCGTGCTGAATACCGGACATCGCCATCCCAAAGTCATCGCCGCCATCAAAGAACAGCTCGACCATTTTACCCATACCGCGTTTCAGGTCGTGCCCTACGAAAACTACATCGCCCTGGCAGAAAAACTGAATGCGCTGGTGCCGGTGAATGGGCCCGCCAAAACCACTTTTTTCTCCACCGGGGCGGAGGCCGTTGAGAATGCGGTGAAAATTGCACGCGCCGCCACGGGCCGTCCTGGCGTTATCGCCTTTACGGGGGCTTTCCACGGTCGCACCAACATGACGATGTCGCTGACGGGCAAAGTGGTCCCGTATAAAATCGGTTTTGGCCCTTTTGCCAGCTCAGTATTTCACGCCCGCTACCCGAATGCACTGCATGGCTGCAGCGTGGATGATGCACTGGAAAGTTTGCAGGCCATTTTCCGCTGCGATATCAGCCCACAACAGGTGGCGGCCATTATCTATGAACCGATTCAGGGTGAAGGCGGCTTTAATGTGGCACCGCCCGCCTTCGTCACCGCTCTGCGTAAGCTGTGCGATCAGCATGGCATTTTGCTCATCGCCGATGAGATTCAAAGTGGCTTCGCCCGCACCGGCAAGCTGTTTGCCAGTGAGTACTATCCCGACGTGCAGCCAGACCTGATCACAATGGCAAAAAGCCTGGCGGGCGGTATGCCGCTGTCGGCGGTATCAGGACGGGCTGAGGTGATGGATGCGCCGCTGCCCGGCGGTCTGGGCGGCACCTACGCCGGCAGCCCACCGGCCATTGCCGCCGCGCTGGCCGTGCTTGAGGTGATTCGCGATGAGAACCTGAGCGAGCGAGCCCTGCAACTGGGTGGACAACTGGTTGAAACCCTGCAAGGTGCAGGCTGTAAAGCGCTGGCAGAGGTGCGCGGTCATGGTTCAATGATCGCCGCTGAATTCATGGATGGCGCAGGCAAGCCCAGTGCGGACATCGCCAAAGCAATTCAGCAACAGGCGCTGGACGAGGGGCTGCTGCTGCTCACCTGCGGCGTGCACGGCAACGTGATCCGCTTCCTCTACCCGCTCACCATCCCGGACGCGCAGTTCCGCACGGCACTGAACCTGCTGAACCGTATTCTGGGCAAGTATTGAGTTTCGCGTTCTGCCACGCAGCCCGTTCCGCAGCGTGGCAGTACCCTGGCATTAAGATTGCAAAGCAAACACCGGGCAGAGGATTCTGCCCAAACATAATAATTCAGGAGTCCGGGGATGATGAAAAATATAGCGGCACTGGTTCTGGCGGCGGTGGCTGTCCAGGCGCAGGCCGAAAACCTTACGGTGGTTTCTTTCGGTGGTACCAACAAAGACGCGCAGGATAAAGCGTTTTATAAGCCTTTTATGGCCTCAGGTCATGACGGCATAGAAGCGGGTGAATATAACGGTGAGATGGCGCGCATCCGTGCCATGGTCGAAACCAAACAGGTCGGCTGGGACGTGGTCGAGCTCGAAACCCCGGAACTGGAACGTGGTTGTGAAGAAGGGCTGCTTGAAACGCTGGACTGGAGCAAGTTGGGTAATAAAGCCGACTTTGCCAAGGGCAGCGTAAGCGAATGTGGCGCAGGCTTCTTCGTCTGGTCTACCGTACTGACCTACGATGGCAACAAGCTAAAAACGGCCCCAACCAGTTGGGCGGATTTTTGGGACGTGAAAAAATTCCCGGGCAAACGCGCCTTGCGTAAGAGCGCGAAATACACGCTGGAAATTGCGCTGATGGCGGATGGCGTGAAGCGCGAAGACGTTTATAACGTGCTGGCAACCCCGGCGGGCGTGGATCGTGCCTTTAAGAAGCTGGATCAGCTCAAGCCGAACATTCAGTGGTGGGAATCGGGCGCACAGCCCCTGCAGTGGCTGGTTTCAGGCGACGTAACGCTGGCGTCGGCCTATAACGGTCGCATCGGCACCGCCCAGGCAGAAGGCCATAATTTTAAAATCGTCTGGGATGGCAACCTGTACGACTTCGACAACTGGGCCATTGTGAAAGGCTCAAAACACAAAGCGCTGGCGGAAAAGTTTATTGCCTTCACGCTGAAGCCGGAAAACCAAAAGGTCTATGCCGAAAATATTCCTTATGGCCCTGCCAATATCCAGGCTGGCAAGCTGCTGGCTGCCGATCGTTTAGCCCAACTGCCCACTGCGCCTGACAATATGGCCAAGGCGGTTCAGGTGAACGCGACGTTCTGGTTGGAACATGGTGAAGAACTGGAACAGCGCTTTAACGCCTGGGCCGCGAAATAACCCTCTGCCGGACCCGCTCCGGCAGCACCATTGAGGAGGTCGGCATGAGTCAAAACCCCGTTATGGATTCAGCACCCGTCAGACGCACGGAAGGCGCATTCAGTCTGCGTCACAAATTTAACCGGGCTGGTTGGATCAAAACGCAACGCTCCCTGCTTTTGGTTGCCCCTTTACTGATTTTCGTCGTGGTGTGTTTTTTATTTCCCATCGGCTCGATTCTCAGTATGAGCGTGAATAACCCTGAGCTTAAAGATGGGCTCCCGCAAACCAGCCAGGCCTTAACTAAGTGGGATGGCAAGGCGCTGCCGGATGAAAGCCTGTTTGCCACTATGGCAAAAGAAGTCAGCGCGGCGCGTGAACAGGGCCAGATTTCCGGTATTGCTAAGCGGTTAAGTTATGAAGACAGCATCTTTCGTCGGCTGATCCTGGCCGTCCCTCGCCAGGCTCCCGAAGATGGCCTTAACGTCAAACAAACGTTGATCGACAAGCAGCCGATGTGGGGAGAGCTGTCCACCTGGCAAACCCTGAAACGCGTGGCCAAACCTTATACCAGTTATTATCTGCTGTCGGTGTTTGACCATAAGGTCGATGCCAAAACCGGCGACATCACACCACAGTCGCCCGATCAGGCGCTTTACGTGAATGTTCTGCTGCGCACGTTGTGGATGGCGACCGTCGTCACCTTATTGTGCGTCGGCCTAGGCTATCCGCTGGCTTACTGGCTGGCGAAACAGCCGTCTAACCGGGCCAACCTCCTGATGATTATGGTGCTGCTGCCCTTCTGGACCTCATTAATTGTGCGTACCGCGAGCTGGATTGTGTTGCTGCAGTCTGGAGGATTAATTAACCGGACCTTAATGGCAACAGGTCTCATCGACAGCCCGCTCACGCTGGTGTTTAACCGGGTCGGCGTCTACATCTCGATGACACATATCCTACTGCCCTTCATCGTGCTGCCTCTGTATGCGGTAATGAAAGGCATTTCCCCCAGCTATGTCCGTGCTGCCGTGTCGCTGGGTGCGCATCCCTTTGTGGCCTTCTGGCGCGTCTATGTCCCACAGACATTTGCCGGAATTACCGCAGGTGCGCTGCTGGTGTTCATGATGGCGATTGGCTACTACGTGACACCTGCCCTGTTAGGCGGGCCGGACGACCAAATGGTCAGCTACTTTGTTGCCTTCTTTACCAACAGCACCATGAACTGGGGCATGGCCGCCGCCTTAGGTAGCCAGTTGCTGATTATCGTGACGTTGCTGTATGTGGTGTATTCACGTGTCACCCGGACTTCATCCGAAGCTGCGGTGCGTTAAGGAGCGAATGATGAGACAACAAGGTTCAACGTTGCTGCGGGTCTGGCGCTACCTGTTTAATTTCTACGGCGCAGCGGCACTGCTGTTTTTGATTGTGCCTGTTCTGGTCATCGTGCCGCTGTCATTTAACGAAAGTTCGTTTCTGAGCTATCCGCTAAGTGGCTTTTCGCTGCGCTGGTATGCGGCCTTTTTTCACTCGAAGGAGTGGATCGGTGCGCTAATGAACAGCCTGCTGGTTGCCCCACTGGCGACGCTGCTGGCCAGCGTCCTCGGGGTGCTGGCCGCTATGGGCCTGGTACGCGGTGAGTTTCGCGGAAAAGCCCTGGTGATGGCGATCATTATCTCTCCCATGGTTGCGCCCGTAGTGATCATCGCCGTTGGCATGTTTTTCTTCTTCGCCAAACTGTCACTGCTGAACAGCTATCTTGGGCTGGTACTGGCCCATGCGCTGCTGGGCGTGCCCTTTGTGGTGATCACGGTGGTTGCCGTGCTGAAAAGTTACGACACAAATCTGACGCGGGCCGCCGCCAGCCTCGGTGCCTCGCCGCTGCTGGCGTTTCGTAAAGTCACCCTGCCGCTGATTGCACCCGGCGTATTTTCCGGCGCGTTATTCGCGTTTGCGACCTCATTTGATGAAGTGGTCGTGACGCTATTCCTTGCCAGCCCAACGCAGCGGACATTGCCGATTCAGATGTTTGCCGGTATCCGCGAAAATCTCGATCCCACCATTGCAGCGGCCGCCACTATCATGATTGCGGCTTCGCTTTTATTACTGATCGTGATGGAAGTGCTGCGGCGGCGCGGGGAAAAGATGCGCCAGGCGCAACCGGCTTAGACCACCCTCAGTATAAGGGTGCGCATTGTACTACCGCCCACGCGGTTAACCGGTGGGCGGTGGTACGATCTGGACAGTGCGCATCCTGCCGCTGTCAGCCTGACAGGCGCAAAGTCACAGCAAGCGCTGAACCGGCCCTGCGCCTTGTCATCGTCCGGTGAAGGTGAACCGCACCGTTGACCCATAACCGCTTTCCTGTTCTGACAGGCCGACTAGCATAAATCCCCTGCCCGTTTCTTGCGCGCAAGGTGAATGGACGGCGTGGCCCTGACAACGCGACTGATGGCTAAAAGACGGGGAGCTGATAATCAGGCGGGAATGCGGCGGCGATTAAAACAGAGGACTAGCTTTGCGAACGGCCATGACCGCGCGCAAAGCTAACAGAAGGTATCAGTGATTGTTTTCGTTGTTACGACTCAGCCATAAAGACAAAGCTTTAAGCGAATCATCGGTAAACTCATCACAGCGCGCGGTGATTTCATCCGGGGTCATCCAGAAGATTTCATCCACCTCTTCTTCCTGCATGGCAAAGGGGCCGTGCGATACGCAACTGAATAAGCCGCCCCAGACGCGGCAATGCTCATCTTCAAAGTAGAATTTGCCATGTTCTGCAAAGGGAACATCCGCAATGCCCAGCTCTTCTTCGGCTTCGCGTCGCGCAGATTCCAGCATGTCCTCGCCACTCTGCACCACGCCACCGGCAGTTGCATCCAGTTTACCCGGCATAAAATCTTTGATTTCAGTACGGCGCTGAACCAGTATTTTGCCCATACCGTCATGAACCACGATATAGGTTGCGCGGTGACGTAAGCATTGCGCGCGCATCTGCGCACGCGTAGCCTGTGCAACGACTTCATTCTCTTCGCTTACGATATCGACCCATTCGATTTCGCCACCAGCAATGTGATCCACCATCCGTAACCCTTTCCTGTTTAGCGTGTCTTTATGCAAGCGCTGTTTGCCACGTTTTTATCAGTCGTAAGGTAATCACTTATGACGGGTTGAGCAAGCGCCGATCGCTAGCGATTTTTGCCGCTTTCCGCTAACCATAACTGGACTGATGCTCGCTGCCATTGAAACTCGGCATAATGTTGTAAACGCGCAGGCAACGTATCACCATGCAGCGCCAGTCGATTAAGCATGACAGCCAAATCGGTATCTGCAATGCACCACTCACCAAATAAATTTTGCTGCCGCTCCGGTAACAGGCGCTGTACGGCGGCGATCAGTTTATCCGCCGCTTCCAGTGCCGCTGGCGACAACGGCGCAAAATGCTCTCCCGCAAACAACACCTCGGTAGGACGCTCCTGGCGAATCGGCATCAGATCGCTGCGTAGCCAGGCCTGAATTTGCCGGGCGCGCGCACGTTTCTCGCGATCTTTGGGATAAAGACGTTCGTACTCGGGGGCGGCAAAACGCTCCTCAAGGTATTCGCAGATCGCCGAGGATTCACTCAGCATAAAGTCATCGACCTGTAAGGTCGGCACACGGCAGGTTAACGACAGATCGCGGTAGGTTTCCGCACGCTGCTGGTTTTGCGATAAATCGAGACGCTTTACGCTAAAAGGCACCCCTTTTTCGCTGAGCGCAACATAAGCCGACATGACATAAGGACTAAAGAAAGATGAATCTGACCACAGGGTGATGGAAGGGTAATTCATCTGCTACCTCGAATGGCTAAAAGGGGTGCCTCATGTTTACCGACTTTTATTTCTGAAAACAACCAGGCGCTGGTCCGATGTTTGGGGTCAACTCGCTAAATTACGAAGCGGCTCACGCCACACGGGTACGACTCTTCTATGATGAAGTAAGCAAAAAATAAAAAATCAGACGGAGCCGCACTATGCATATCTTAATCACCGGTGGAACCGGGCTTATTGGCCGCCATCTTATCCCACGTTTACAACACTTCGGTCACGAGGTTAGCGTGGTCACCCGCGACGTGGCCACCGCACGAGAAAAGCTGGGGGAGGATATCGCGCTCTGGTCAGGCCTGGCGCAACAGCAGTCGCTTGACGGCATCGATGCCGTCATTAACCTGGCCGGCGAACCCATCTCTGATAAACGCTGGACCGAGGCGCATAAACAGCAGTTGTGCGAGAGCCGCTGGCAAATCACGGAACGCATCGCCTCACTGATCAATGCCAGCACCACACCACCGCGCGTCTTCATTTCGGGATCGGCGACGGGCTTTTATGGCAACAGTGGCGACGTCGTATTAACCGAGGATGATCCCGGCCAAAATGAGTTTACCCACGAGCTGTGTGCCCGCTGGGAGCAGTTGGCGCTGACCGCTCAAACGGAGCGCACGCGCGTCTGCCTGCTGCGAACCGGCGTCGTGCTGGCGCGCGAGGGCGGCGCGCTGAGTAAAATGAAACTGCCGTTTAAACTGGGTATCGGTGGCCCTATCGGCAGCGGCAAACAGTATATGCCGTGGATTCATATTGATGACATGGTCAATGGCATTATGTGGTTGCTGGACAATGACGACTGCAGCGGCCCTTTTAACATGGTTTCGCCCTATGCCGTGCGCAATGAGCAGTTTGCCGCCACGCTGGGCGAGGTAATGCACCGCCCTGCTTTCATGCGCACCCCAGCCAGTGCCATAAAACTGATGATGGGTGAATCTTCTGTGCTGGTGCTGGGTGGGCAACATGTGCTGCCCAAACGTCTGGAGGCGTCGGGTTTTCGCTTCCGCTGGTATGAGCTGCAGGACGCGTTACAGGACGTGGTAAAAAACTGAGCGACAGAGGGGAGCATGGCGCTCCCCTGTCGTTTACTGCGACGTGACGGCGGGTTTTGACTTCACCCTACGCAGCGCGCCGTGATTCGGTTGCGGGACGCGAATGATAAACGTCAGCACACCGGCAAACACATACAGACCGGTGTACGCCCAGACCACGCCGACGATATCAAAAAACGGCAGCATCACCGAGGCGATAGCGGGCGCGACAAAATTGCTCATACCGGCAGACAGGTTATATACCGAAACGGCCGCGCCCTGATGATGCGGCTCCAGCGTGGGGAAAACCGCCGTCATCGGCACAAAGGCCGCAACGAAAATCCCCAGCATCACGGCGGGAATAAGGGCGACCAGGAAATTGTGACCGGCATAGACAGGCAGGTAGTAGAACGCCAGGCTGGAAACGGCCATTCCCAGGCAGCCAAACCAGCGAACCTGGCGAATCCAGCCAATACGTTCGCCCATGATGCCCCAGAAAATATTGGTAAAGATGGTTACAAAGAAGAACACCGCCCAAATTTGTAGCCACTCCGACAGGGTAAACCCAAGGCGGTCCACAAACAGCAGCGGCATGATGATGGCAAAGCCAAACAGCGACAGTGTGTTAATGATGCGGATAAGGCAGGCATAAAACACATGCTGGTTGGTGAACAGGATGGTCACCGCTCGCGACATCTCCGTCATTTTTTCCCGCAGAGGCAAGTTGACGCGAGAACGATCGACCGGCACGTTGCGCAGGCTAAAGTACGCCAGCAAGCCGCCGCAGGTGACCCAGCCAATCGCCAGCCATAATGTGCCGGTTTCACCAACGGAAGGGATAATCAGGCTTGGCAGATAGCTTCCCACTACACCGATCCCCACCGAATACATCGCCCAGAACCAGCCCGTGGCGGCAGCCAGCCTTTCCCGTGGCAGGACCTGCACCAGCATCATCATGAATGAGTAGATAAACAGCGGATAGGCCAAACCACGAATACCATAGAACAGCACCATGAGCGGATAATTACGCATCCCTAACCCCAGGCTCATAAACAGGGCATGCATGACCACCCACAAAATAAAACCAATCAGCATGGCGCGCTGCGGGGTAATCAGCTCCGCCACCACACCTGACGCCCATGCCGCCAGCGCCACGGCTAAACCGTAAAAAGTGAACACCAGCGCCGACTGGCCTGGCGTGAACCCCATATCGGTAATATGGCGTGACAGGAAAGCCATCTCGAAGCCGTCACCCGCCATAAAAACGGCAATAGCCACAAATCCCCAGATCAGATGTTTGGGCAAGCCAAACCAGTACGCAGTAGAGTGCATGACGATGGTCCTTCTCTGTTCGGTTACAGGTTATTCAGGTCAGCAAGCGAGACTGACATGGTTGACGGTAGAGCTCACGGCACTGTGTAAGGCGGCGCTAAAGCCTCTGGTCCTGGGCAGAAAACGCCAGGATTTGGCACGTTGAGGTACATTTGCGCGTCCGCCCGCTCATGACCCGCCGCATTGACGAGAGGTATAACGATGGTCAGCGCCAGCATCGCGACGTTCAGGCAACTGCGCGTTACCCGCTTCATGGGCTCTGCTTTGCCCGGTGCGGATAAGATGCGGCATGTTCCGATGCCACATTGCTGCCGTGATTTCACCATCGGCGCTTTTAGCGCTGAGCGGCCAATATCCATAGCCAGAACCAGTCATCTCCCTACACCACGGCAAGAAGTTGCTCTGGCTGGACCAACCATGTTTCCAGCCCGGCCACGGTCGTGGTCAGCCGCGCATGAAAATCGTCAGACGCGGCCAGCTCACCAAACAGGGAAGACTGGCTCATATATGCCGCCAGCGGATCGGTGCGGGCAAACCACTGCTGGATCACGTCGGGTTGCAGCACGCCATCCTGATAGTCATAGGGCAGCTCGCCCCGGGCCCAACGCTGCAAAAACAGATAGAACAGCGCGGGTAGCACCACGCTGGCGGCAGGTGGCGTGCCGCGCCGGTAACATTCCTGCAAGGTCGGCGTCACCATCGCGGGAATTTTTGACAGGCCATCCGCCGCCACACGTTGGTTGGTGTCTTTGATCCACGGGTTACTGAAGCGAGACAACACCACATCCCGATAGTCCGCCAGGTTTAGCGGGCTGGGAGAGAGCGAGGGAATGACATCCTGAGAGACGTATTCCCAGGCCATCTGGTGGATGGCTTTCTGTCGGGTGCTTTCATCGATGTAAAGCAAGCCGATAAGGGTTCCCGCCCAGGCAATTGCACTGTGGGTGGCGTTCAGGATACGAATTTTGGCTTCTTCCCAGGGCAGTACCGAGTCCACCAGCTCGACGCCAACCTGCTCCAGCGCCGGACGTCCGGCAATAAAATCGTCTTCAATGACCCACTGAATAAAGGATTCCGCCATCACCGGCACCGCATCATCTTTACCTGTCGCGGCCTGAACCCGCTCAGCGACATCTGCCGTGGGGCGCGGGGTGATACGGTCAACCATGGTATTTGGCGATGTCGTCTTCTCGCGTACCCACTCGGCCAGACGATCTGCGCCCTTCGCCGCCAGGAAAGCTAAAAAGCCTTGGCGAAAACGTTCACCGTTATGACGCAGATTGTCGCAGTTCAACAGCGTTACGGGTGCACCGCCGTTGGCAACACGTGCCGTCAGGATGCGCACCAGCGCGCCATACAGCGTCCTTGCCTCGCCGTTAAGATCTGCACGGATATCGGGCTGCTGCAGGTCCAGTTCATGCTCCGGCGTTAAATAGTAACCGGCTTCGGTCACGGTAAACGCGATCACCCGGGTTGCCGGATCGGCACCCTGCCGCACCAGCGCGCTGATCTCTTTGTCCCACGGCAGAACCTGACGAATCGAGGTGATGGTTTCGTAATCGCGTTCGCCTTCTGGCGTGACCGTTTCCAGCACATATTCGCCTTGCTGCGCAGCCAACTGCGTGAGTAACGGCGTGGCATCATCGCGGATATTTCCCAGGGCGATGTGCCAACGGCTGTCGCCCTGCTGCATCAGTCGATGCAGATACCATGCCTGATGAGCACGATGGAACGAGCCTGCGCCGATATGCATCCAAACTGACGTTGTCATCACGACCTCTTTAAGCATTTGTTTAACCAAAGGGCATTTGCCCGGATGCACATATGTTAATCAGAGGTTACGTCGATGTACTGTGATTAATTTCACATTTATAACATTCGCCCAGCAAATGCGCTTTTGCCCGAATAGGCTTTTCGCCGCATTGCGCGATAAAATGGCGGTTCACAGAAGATGGAATGCCGGAATGAACAAAGAAGAGAAGAAACAGGAACTCGCCGCGCGTGCTGCCTGGATGTATTACGTCGCGGGCTTAACGCAGCAGGAGATCGCCCGGGCGCTGGGATTGTCGCGCCAGGTTGCCCAGCGCCTGATTTCAGGGGCGCGTGAAATGGGAATGGTCAGCGTGAAGATCGATCATCCTGTCACGCACTGCCTGCGTCTGGCGCACGATGTACAGGAAAAATTTGGCCTGCAGCATTGTCGCGTCGTGCCCTCCGGTGGCCTTGACGACGACGCCATACAGCAGATGCTGGCGGTGGAAGGTGCAGAGGTGATGTCACAGTTTATCAATGACGATCAGCCGCAGGTGTTTGGCATTGGATCGGGCAAAACGCTGCGTGCCATTATCGATGCGCTGCCCTGGGTGGAACGCCCTCAGCACCACTGTGTTTCCATGATTGGCGCGATTGCCCGTGACGACTCGGGCACCCGCTATGACGTGCCACTTAAGCTGTCTGAAAAAATGCAGGGCAAGTATTTCTTCATCCCCGCGCCGCTGTTTGCTGACAGCCCGGAAGATAAGCAGATGTGGTGTCAGCATCAGGTCTATCAGCGCGTGGTCGATCGTGCACTGCAGGCGCATGTGACGTTTCTGGGGATCGGGGAAGTTAACCCCGGCTGCCCACTGAATGCGGAAGGCTTTATTACTGACCGTCAGGTGCAAGCGCTGAATGCGCGCGGCGTTGTCGGGGAAATGCTCGGCCACTTCTTCAATCAGCAGGGCGAACGTGTTCTGGGGGAGACCGATGCGCTGTTAACCAGCGTGACGCTGGAAAGCCAGACGACGCGCAATATCATCGGCTTTGCCGGTGGTGAGCGAAAATATGCTGCCATTCAGGCTGCGGTGAACGGCGGCTGGATATCGGGCCTGGTGACCGACGAAACCACCGCCATGCGCCTGCTGAATGACAGGTAACTCAACTACTTCAGCGATCCCTTAAGGAACTGCTGTAAGCGTGGGCTTTTCGGGTTACCGAATAATTCCGTCGGGGGCCCCTGCTCCTCAATTTTTCCCTGATGCAGGAAAATCACGTGGCTGGAAACGTGACGGGCAAATTCCATTTCGTGCGTGACCACCACCATGGTTTTGCCCTCTTCGGCCAGTTTCTGCATGATGCGCAGCACCTCACCGACCAGTTCGGGGTCCAGAGCAGAGGTAGGCTCATCAAACAGCAGCACTTCCGGCTCCATCGCCAGTGCGCGGGCAATCGAAACGCGTTGCTGCTGACCACCGGACAGGTGTACGGGATATTTTCCCTGCGCCCGCTCATCAATGCCGACCTTGTTCAGATAGGTAATGGCGCGCTCGCGTGCTTCGGCTTTACTCAGCCCCAACACCTGAATCGGCGCTTCCATGACGTTTTCCAGCACGGTCATGTGGCTCCACAGGTTGAAATGCTGAAAGACCATCGTCAGACGGGTACGAAGCAGGCGCAGCTGCTCCTTGTCTGCCACTTTTAACTGGCCATCCGTATCGCGCACCAGGGTAATGGCGGTGTTGTTGACCACAATGGCGCCTTCGCTCGGTTTTTCGAGGAAGTTGATACAGCGTAAAAAGGTACTTTTCCCTGAACCCGACGAGCCAATAATACTGATGACATCGCCCGCATTGGCGTGCAATGACACGCCTTTTAATACTTCATGTTCACCGTAATGTTTATGCAGGTCGGTGACGCTTAATTTGTTATCAGCCATAGTCTTACTCAATGCGATGAAGAAGGTTTCACGTGCGCCAGCCAACGACGTTCCGCAAGGCGAAACAGGCTAATCAGCACATAAGAAATAATCAGGTACAACACGGCCGCAATGCCGAACGCGGTAAAGGGCTGATAGGTTGCCGCGTTAATGTCCCTGGCGATTTTCAGCAAATCTGGCACGGTTGCGGTAAAAGCCAGAGCGGTTGAGTGCAGCATCAGTATGACTTCATTGCTGTAAACCGGTAAGGCCGTGCGCAACGCAGAAGGCAAAATAATGCAGCGATACAGTTTAAAGGTGGAAAAGCCATAGGCCCGCGCGGCTTCGATTTCGCCGTGTGGCACAGCACGAATCGCACCGGCGAAAATTTCCGTGGTGTAGGCGCAGGTATTCAGGGTGAAAGCCAGTAACGTACAGTTCAGGCCGCTACGGAAAAACGCATTCAGCAGCTCCGTGCCTTTAACGATTTCCAGCGTATACATGCCGGAGTAGAACACCAGCAGTTGCACATAAAGCGGCGTACCGCGAAAAACGTAGGTAAAGAGCCACACCGGCAGGCTGATAAAACGATTCGGTGACACGCGCGCAATCGCCAGCAACACCGCCATGCAGCCGCCCAGCACGACCGAGACAATCAGCAGCCACAGGGTAATGGCTACGCCGGTGAAGCGATAACCGTCTGTCCAGAGCAGCGCTTTCCAGTATTCGTGAAGAATCTCGATCATAGCTCCGCCCTCTTCACACCGACCGTGTAGCGACGATTGAGCCACCAGAGAATGCCGTTAGACAAGGTGGTAAAGACCAGGTAGATCACACCGGCTACGATGGCAAAATAAAACGGCTGCCATGTGCTTTTGCCAGCCAGTTGCGTGGCTTTAACCACATCTTCCAGACCTAACAGGGAAACCAGTGCGGTGGCTTTCAGGATCACCTGCCAGTTGTTACCAATACCGGGCAGCGCATAGCGCATCATCGCCGGAAACAGGATTCGGCGGAAAATCTGGGAACCGGTAAAACCAAACGCCGTGGCCGCTTCGATTTGCCCTTTTGGCACCGCCATAAAAGCACCGCGGAAGGTTTCGGTAAAATAGGCGCCGTAGATAAACCCCAGCGTAATGATGCCCGCAACCATGGGATCGATATCGAACTGGGCCAGTCCGAGCGCATCGGTGAGGTGATTCAGCGCAATCTGCAGACCGTAGAAGATCAGCAGCATCAGAACGAGGTCGGGCACGCCACGAATCAGCGTCGTGTAGCCCTCAAAAATCAGGGACAGCAGGCGATTACGCGATAGCTTCGCGCCAGCACCAATCAGCCCCAGGATCACCGCCATCAAGACTGAACTCAACGCGAGCTCAAGCGTGACCAGCGTCCCTTTTAAAATGACATCAGAATAGCCATACAACATGGAAAAAAGTCCTGTCGTGGGGTGGAAACGACGCGGTGCCCGCCCTACAGACGGGCCGCGCTGCTTCTGTTAACACATAAACGATAACGCACAACGTTGCCCCGGCCAGACAGGCTGGGGCAACCAGAGGCGCATCCTGTTATGCGAACAGCAGAAGCGAAGACGACAGATCAGTCACCGTACACGTTGAAAGTAAAATATTTCTTCGCAATTTTGTCGTAGGTACCGTCTTTACGCATAGATTCGAACGCTTTGTCGATGGCCGCTTTCAGCTCGGTGTCATCTTTACGCAATCCCATGCCGGTGCCGACGCCAAAGATTTTATCGTCTTTCACTGCCGGGCCTGCAAACGCATAGCTCTTGCCAACCGGCTGTTTCAGGAAGCCTTCGGCAGCCTGAACTTCGTCCTGGAAGGCAGCATCGATACGGCCAGCGGTCAGATCCTGATACACCAGATCCTGGTTAGCATAAGGCGTGACGGTCACACCTTTTGGACGCCAGTTCTGATTAGCATAGGTTTCCTGGGTGGTGCCCTGCAGTACGCCAATATTTTTGCCTTTCAGCGACTCAGGAGTGGGTTCAATTTTTGCGCCTTTAGGCGCCACTAAACGCGCATTGGCGGCATAGAGCTTGTCAGAGAACGCAATTTCTTCCTGACGCTTAGCGGTGATAGACAGCGAGGAGATGATGGCGTCGATTTTCTTGGCTTTCAAAGAGGGGATCAGCGCATCAAAGTCGCTTTCTACGTAAGTACACTTGGTCTGAATACGTTTACAGATTTCGTTAGCCAGATCGATATCAAAACCGACCAGCTGTCCTTGCGCGTTTTTCGACTCAAACGGCGGATATGTTGGGTCAGTGCCGACACGAATCGAGGTCGGTACTGCTGCAAATACGCTGGCCGCACTGGACAGGCCCAACATTAAAGAAAGAGCCAGAACACGCTTCTTCATAGATTACCCTCAAGTAAAATGCTTATTGTTATGTGGTGCATGATGTGTGTTTGCGACTAACACTGCCTTTTCCTGTGCATGTTTCATGCCAGTTCTGCAACGTTACCGCCTGCCCAGCCAGCCGTTTAGCCACGAAAAGGCTGGGTTTGTGAATGGAATATATCAGTGATGTCGCAGAGAAAAAGCGATGTTGTGAACTTTTAGTTCAGGAAATGCAGGAACAGTGATCGCTCCCGCGTTTCTGCACCAAAGAAGTGCGGAAGAAGAAACTTATGCACCTTGCCAGCGCACAAATAAATCCTGCGGCAGTGCAATATCAAACTGGTCGATAACCCGATTAACAGTCTGATCGACCAGTTGATCAATAGTGGTGGGACGGTGATAAAAGGCAGGCACCGGCGGCATAATGATGGCCCCCAGTTCAGCCGCGGTGGTCATCATCCGCAGATGACCGATATGCAGCGGTGTTTCACGCACGCACAGTACCAGCTTGCGCTGCTCTTTCAGCACCACATCCGCTGCACGTGTCAGCAGCGAGTCGCTGTAGCTATGCACAATACCGGACAGGGTTTTCATCGAGCAGGGCAGAATCACCATTCCCAGCGTTTTAAACGACCCGGAGGAGATGCTGGCGGCAATATCGCGCACATCGTGAACCACATCGGCCAGCGCCTGGACGTCCCGCAGGCTGTAGTCGCTTTCCAGGCTCAGCGTCTGACGTGCTGCCTGACTGATGATCAGGTGCGTTTCCACATCGCTGACCTGCTGCAAAACCTGCAACAGCCGGATGCCAAATATCACGCCGCTTGCGCCAGAAATACCAATAATGAGTCGTTTCATCGTTCAACCTTGCAGTGGCAAAGCGCACCATAATAGCGCAGACCGGCAGAAAACACAGAGGGCGGGATAAGTCCCGCCCTCTTATTTGCATTCAGGTTAGCTTAGCCTTCGTTATGCAGCTCAAGATTTTCCACTTCATTTTGACGGGCAATGGCTTTTGCGTCGTCATTACGCAGGGATTCCAGATATTCAAGATAGCCCTGATCGACGTCTTTCGTCACATAAATACCGTTGAAGACGGAACACTCGAACTGAACGATATCCGGGTTTTCTTCCCGTACGGCTTCGATAAGGTCATCAAGGTCCTGAAAAATCAGCGCATCCGCTTTGATGATCTGGCGAATTTCTTCCACTTCACGACCGTGGGCAATCAGCTCGGTCGCGCTTGGCATATCGATGCCATAGACATTGGGAAAACGCACTTCCGGTGCGGCAGACGCAAGGTAAACCTTTTTCGCGCCTGCTTCACGAGCCATCTCGATAATCTGCTCAGAGGTGGTGCCGCGCACGATAGAGTCATCAATCAGCAGGACGTTTTTATCGCGGAACTCGGCACGGTTAGCGTTGAGCTTGCGGCGAACCGCGCTGCGGCGCAGTTGCTGACCCGGCATGATAAAGGTACGGCCGACGTAGCGGTTTTTAACAAAGCCCTGACGGTAAGGCTTATCGAGGATACGTGCGATTTCCAGCGCGGTATCCATTGAGGTTTCCGGAATCGGAATCACCACGTCGATATCCAGATCTTCCCACTCGCGGGCAATCTTCTGGCCCAGCTTGGTGCCCATACGGACGCGGGCGCTGTAGACTGAAATCTTATCCAGGAATGAGTCCGGACGGGCAAAATAGACGTATTCGAACAGGCAAGGATTGTTTTTAGGGTTTTCGGCGCACTGACGGGTAGAAAGCTGTCCCTGCTCAGTGATATAGACCGCTTCACCCGGTGCAACGTCACGGATGAATTCAAAACCCAGGGTGTCCAGCGCCACACTTTCAGACGCCACCATGTACTCGGTACGGCCATCGGCAATGACGCGTTTGCCCAGCACCAGCGGACGAATGCCATTAGGATCGCGGAAGGCCACCATACCGTGACCGATAATCATCGCCACCACGGCATATGCGCCACGGACCTGCTGGTGCACCGCCGCAATGGCGGCGAAAACGTTGTCGGCTTCCAGCGGATAGTGCTGAAAACGATCCAGCTCCTGAGCAAAAATATTCAGCAGAATTTCAGAATCTGAGGTGGTATTCACATGACGGCGACCCTTTTCGAACAGGCGCTTACGCAGTTCATGTGCATTGGTCAGGTTGCCGTTATGGGCAAGAGAAATACCGTACGGCGAGTTGACGTAGAACGGCTGTGCTTCAGAAGCGCTGGAGCTGCCCGCGGTAGGATAGCGTGCGTGACCAATCCCCATGTTGCCTTGCAAACGTTGCATATGACGCGCTTCGAAGACGTCGCTGACCAGACCATTCGCCTTACGCAGGCGAAAGCAGTTCAGCGCATCGATGGTACAAATGCCTGCGGCATCCTGCCCACGGTGCTGGAGCACCGTTAACGCGTCATAGATCGACTGGTTGACCGGCATGAAACCGGTGATACCGACAATACCGCACATGTTGTCATTTCCTCATTAAGCCGTACGCCCGGTGGCCTCACCGGGGCAAAAAACTCGACGTGCTTTTCAGGTAGTCAAAAAACCACCTGATTATAGAACTGAACTCGGGAATAAGTTGAGACTGCTGCCAGTCCGGGCTCTTCGAAAAGCCCGTGAATGTATCAAGGAAGAACAGCAAAGCGGCCACGATGAGCACACCACGCAACGCCCCGAAACAAACGCCTAATACCCGATCGGTTCCCGACAGGCCGGTTTTCTCAACCAGCGAGCCGATAACGTAGTTCACGATTGCCCCCACAATCAGGGTCGCGATGAACAGCACCGCAATCGCGATTCCGTTACGAACCAGTTCGTCGTCAAAACCTGTGAACCAGACTGCAAGGTAGGCATAGTAATGACTGGCGACAAAAAACGCGCATCCCCAGGTAACAAGAGATAAGGCTTCGCGGACAAACCCTCGAACCAGGCTGACCAAAGCCGAAAAACCAACTACCGCAATAATGACGTAATCAATCCAGATCATGAACTCTTCCAGCGCCAGTGCCATTGCACCCCTGCTTCCAGTTCGGGGCGCATTCTAACAGAAAAAGAAAACGTTTGCGTAGGGGTTTTCAGGTTCTGCATCCATAAAAAAGGCGATGAAAAAATCCCTCTTCGCCTGTGTCATTATTAACCCATTAACAGGTTGAAAAGTGGTCGCTATTCACGCCTGAGCCGCACCCGGCGTCCCCGTTCCCGCGGCGAAAGGCGCTGCCTGTTAATCTTATCGGCAGCACCAATCAGCGGTTTAACGTGCGCTGTAAGATTTTACGACGCCGCTTAAGCCCGACACGTTTTTCAGCTCAGCTACCGCCGCCTGCATTTTGGCTTTTGAAGCGTCCGGCCCAACATAAATACGGGTGATTTGCCCCTGTACTGGCGTGGACGGCACCGTATAAGCCCGGTAGCCCGACAAGCGCAACTTCGCGACGATTTCATTGACCTTACTGGCATTTTTCAGCGCACCCAACTGCACGACATAAGCCTGACCAGTAGGCTGAGTCTCTTTAGGCTGCTCTGCTGGGGCGGACTTTTCCGCAGGCTGCGATTGTTCGGCAGGTTTGGTTTTTTCAACCGGCTTAGCCTGTTCAACCGGCCGGGTTTTTTCCACCGGTTTGCTCTGCGGCGGCTCTGCCGATTTCGGTTTAACCTGTTCAACCTGTTTGGGTCGGGTTGGCTCCACCGGTTTGGCTTTCGGTGTGGTCGTGGCCGTCGACGAATGTACCGGCGGCGGCGATACCACGCTCGGCTCGCTGCTGTGCTCTGGCTGACTGCTGCCCTCGGTGGCGTCAGCGTCATCCGCATCAGGATGGCTGACCGCACTGCCCGCGCCCGCAGGTGGCTGCGCAGGAAGCGACTGCGTCACCGGCGGCACCATTTCGCTGTCCTGCTGATCATCGGGTTTGGGCACCAGAGGGATCGCGGCAAACTCTTCTTTGTAATGCTTTTTCTTACCATCCAGCAGCCCCGGCAATACGATTACGCCGACGGCTACCAGAATAACGGTACCGACTAAACGGTTTTGAAACTTACTCGCCACGTCCTTTCTCCGTTTCAATCGATTCCATGACCTGCGCGACCGTCAGGAAAGAGCCGCAGACCAGAATGATATCCTGCGGTTCCGCCTGCTGGCGCGCCTGTTGCCAGGCCTGTTCAACATCCGCGAACGCCTGAGCGGAGGTCACGTGCGCCATGAGTTGTTCCGCGCTGGCACCGCGAGGGCCATCAAGCGGCGCGCAATACCAGTTGTCCACCTGAGGTGACAGCGCCGCCAGCGTGCCAGCAATATCTTTATCGTGCAGCATGCCAACGACCGCATGTACCCGACCTGCCTGCGGCAGCGCCGCAAGTCGCGAGGCCAGATAGGCTGCGGCGTGGGGATTATGGGCAACATCCAAAATTACGCGAGGTGATTCGCTGATCGTCTGGAAACGGCCGGGCAAAATCGCCAGCGGCAGATGCGCACGGATTAGCGCCTCGCTGACCTTCAGCCCTGAAGCGCGAAGCGCCACCAGGGCGGTAGCCGCGTTAGGCAACGGCACCTGAGGCAGAGGCAAATCACTCAGCTCGCCTTGCGCATCGCGCAGTGACCAGCTTTCTGCCTGCTGCCGGTACTGCCAGTCGCGCCCGTGCTGCATTAACACCGCGCCTTTTTCACGGGCGACTTCAGCAATGGTGGCGGGCATATCCGGTTCACCGACGACCGCCGGTTTAGCCTGGCGGAAGACACCGGCTTTTTCCCGACCAATACTGTTACGATCCGGGCCAAGCCAGTCGGTATGGTCCAGCGCAATACTGGTAATGACCGCGACGTCTGCATCGACAATGTTGGTCGCATCCAGCCGACCGCCCAGCCCGACTTCCAGAATGACCACATCCAGCTTTGCCTGCTTAAACAGGTTAAGCGCCGACAGCGTGCCAAATTCAAAATAGGTCAAAGAAATCGTACCGCGACCCGCTTCAATGTCGGCGAAACTGGCGCTGTGTTGGGCTTCACTGAGTTCCTGCCCCTGAACCCGGACACGCTCGGTGTAACGCACAAGGTGCGGTGAGCTATAAACCCCGACGCGATAACCGGCGGCCATCAGTAGGGTTTCCAGAGTGCGACAGGTGGTGCCTTTGCCATTCGTGCCCGCAACGGTAAACACGAAGGGCGCAGGCTTAAGCAGGTCCAGACGTTGCGCCACCAGGCGAATACGATCCAGGCCCAGTTCTATCGCCTGAGAGTGGAGGTGTTCAAGATAATAAAGCCACGTGGCCAAAGGCGACGTGGCTTGAGGAAGGTGAAGATTGTCCATATGTCCCGTTTTGCAAATTTATACCCGGTGAAAGCCGCAAGGTATACGGTGCATTGGTGGAAGGCGCGACCCGCGCGCCTTCGGTCTCCTGTCAGGCCTCGTTGCTCTCCGGGTCGGTCGTCGCAGGTGCGAACGCTTCACCGTCGTGCAGCGGTGCTGGCAGATTCATCATTTTTGCCAGCAGACTCGCCAGTTTATAGCGCATTTCAGGACGACGGATGATCATATCAATCGCCCCTTTCTCAATCAGAAACTCACTACGCTGGAAGCCCGGCGGCAGTTTTTCACGCACGGTCTGCTCAATCACGCGCGGACCGGCAAAGCCGATCAGGGCTTTAGGTTCGGCGATATTCAGATCGCCCAGCATCGCGAAGCTGGCAGAGACGCCGCCCATGGTTGGATCGGTGAGGACCGAAATATACGGCAGACCCCGCTCCTGCATTTTCGCCAGCGCGGCGCTGGTTTTCGCCATTTGCATCAGCGACATTAACGCTTCCTGCATACGCGCCCCGCCACTGGCAGAGAAGCAGATCATCGGGCAGTTATCTTCCAGCGCCTGCTCCACTGCTCGCACGAAACGTGCGCCAACCACAGAACCCATTGACCCGCCCATAAAGGCGAATTCAAAGGCGGCTGCCACAACCGGCATACCGTGCAGCTGACCTTTCATCACAATCAGCGCATCTTTTTCATCCGTGGCTTTCTGTGCAGCCACCAGACGATCTTTATACTTTTTGGAATCCCGGAACTTCAGCAGGTCCTTGGGTTCCAGTTCGCTGCCCAACTCGACCAGCGTGCCCTGATCGAGCAGGCTCGCCAGGCGCTCACGGGCGTGCATGCGCATGTGGTGGTCGCACTTAGGGCAGACCTCAAGATTACGCTCCAGCTCGGCACGATAAAGTACCTGGCCACAGCTGTCGCATTTCGTCCACACTCCTTCCGGAATATTGGCACGACGTGCAGGCGTAATGTTGCTTTTATTAAGAATGCGTTCAATCCAGCTCATTGATGACTCTTTGGGTTGGTTTCCGTTATAATTCAACGATTTACGCTAAATTTAAGGATTAAAAACATGCGACATTAGACCACAATTAACGACATCGTGCTACTTATAACACAATGACTTACGGCCCATTTCGAACGGCAATTGTGCCCATTATACTGTTAAAATGGAAGCCAGTCAGCCTCGTATACCGACAACACCTCATGCGTCACAACGCCGAGCATCACAACCCCTTCAAGAGATTCTCCGTCGATCGTCTCACCATCCACTGTAATGATGCCCGTTTTGAAATACTTCCCAACCATTGGATAACCGTCAACCTGCCAGGCGACCTTATTACCCGGCGTTGGGGTCAGTGAACTGTCTACCAGCGCAAACCCTCCTGGCGTCTCAATACGAATAGTTGACGATGGCCTATGAATCATCAGCTTGTTCAAATCTATACGGCTCTCAACGAAGTCTGCTGCCGGTGAAGGAAATCCCATATCAATACTCCCCGTAATGGTAGAAACGCTGCCAGATCTTATTTTCGCCCTCTTCCGGCGACTGATCGCGAAACGTCATGACGTTCTGCGCTATCCACTCGTTAGCCTGCTTGTGGCTCATCTCCCAGTTGCGCTTTGCAAGCTCAGCAACAAAGTCAGAAGTCGAGACGGTTACACCCATCTTCGCGCTGCGCCGCATAGCCTGATGGAATGAAACCTTTATGTCGCCGTAAAGTGGCATGGTGATAGCTCCGATAATTACTGTATATAATTACAGTAATATCAATCTGTAGATTTGATCAAGCGAGCACAGGGGAAGATTTGTAAAGACATTGACGCTGAAGGAGTTTAATTCTGAGGGGTTGGTGTGGTTGGCTGACATTTGATAGCCCAATAAGCAAATCTGCTGCATTCTACCTAAGTTGAGTGCTATCATTTCATAATATAGTTAAAATTTGAATAACGGAAAATGATAATGAATTGGTTGAATGGAAAGCGGAATAAAAATGAAGACGAAATAAACAGGCTCAAAAATGAAATAAATCATTTAAGAGTGCTTATTTCAAAGTCCAAAAGTCCTCTTCTTTTTACTGAAGAAGATGATTTTTTAACTGAAAGACTGTTGTCACACCCAATAAAAGTCAGTTTGAATGGCGTGTCTATGACAGAAATACCTTCTTATGAAATTGAAAGCAGAATTCATGTCGCCGAGCGAATCATAACTGCTTATATGAAAGCTATCGAAGATGAAGAAAAAAGCGCTTTAAAGCGAGAAGGTGAGGATTTGTGGACGGGGCTGTTAAGAAATGAGCTACCAGACCTGTTGAAAGCAATCGAAGATAATGACCCTAAAAAACTAGCTGATTTTCTCAAATCTTTCGGCAGTGATTATGTTTGGTTTGGCGGTATAACTACAGGAGTTGATGGTTACAACAAAAATTTAAATCCTGGTCATGTTGCACTTACATATTTTGACAAGCTTGTATCATTATGTGAGTTTGCAGGGGTAATCCCGTCCAGCGGACCAGAATATGATAACTGGGGTGATTCCATGAGTATGACACCAGAATCTTTATGCCGCTTACTGTCAGAAAAATTGGGGTTTGATATTCTCCCACCTATGGGGATTATTCATACGGCTGGAATTCCTGTTGGAAATCACGCGCTGCATTATAGACATATAAATGCTTTGTATAGTGCGTTAAGAGTTTCTGAGGCTGTCGGGAGTATATCATCTATTTGTGAATTTGGCGGCGGATTAGGGATATCAGCCTACTACATGAAAAAGATTGGATTCAGTAACTATACGATATTTGATCTACCAATCACTAATTTACTTTGCGCAAATTATTTAATCCACGCCCTTGGTGGAGAAAACGTAACTCTTTATGGAGAGGAACATAAAGAAGGATGTGTAAGAATACTTCCATACTGGGAGTGCTCAAAATCACAAGAAAATGAATATGATATAGCATTAAACCAAGACAGCTTTCCAGAAATAGCTGACAACTTGGTAATTGAGTTCATCAAATGTATAAAACGAACTACTAAAGTTGGCATGCTGAGTATTAATCATGAGTTTTTCCATCCAAAGACTGTTTCACATTTAGTTGACAAAGCTGGTGGAATGAAAAAATCATACAGGTCCAAGTGTTGGGTTCGGGATGGATATGTAGACGAATTATTCTACTCATAATATTTTCGCCCTCCGTATCAGAGGAGGGCTAATAATTTTATATTTTTTTATCCTTGCACTATGAATTGCTGATTATGATTTAGGAGGAGACGGCAGGCCCGCTTCAGGATCGCCCTGATCGGCATCCAGTATCGCTTTCAGTTTCCCCCTGTATTCCGCCCAGTCACTCGTCGGCTGCTTCCCCTGTGAGAAAAAATTCATCAATACAGTGTCTGAATCTCTCAGGGCTGTCGAAGCCCTGCCCTGAAGCGCGTTCCAGGCTGGCAACTTTAAATAAGCCAGATACCTTTTGTCTGTATCCTCCACCTCTCCATAGTTTTCGTAAACGCCTTCCTCTTGAGGGGATGCGAATGTGGATATGATTTTGGATTTTGAACTGTCCGAAAACTGTACGTAAGCCATCTTTTCCCCCTGTTAGAATGTATAAGACGTTAAATATGCATAGGCTGACGCCAAAGTATCTCCTGAATCACCTTTCGTCACTGACCAGTAAAGTGTTTGCGGGGTTGCCACTGCCAAATTAGAAAATGGTGCCTGCATGCTGTTGTAACTCGAGTTTGTGCCAGAAACGATTTGCTTCATCCCGTTGTCAGTGCTTGCTAAAGACTGTAATCGAAGCGTCGGCCTGGTTGAGTTACCTGATGTGAGAAACAAAATCCCGTCAATGGTTTTACAATTCTTCGGAACGATAGAGCTGAGATTGACCGCTGTGGGAGTGTTAATGAAAGACGTGGTCGATGATATCTGTGTTGTGGACAGCAATACATTCCTGCCCTGCTGATAGAGAACAATGATTTTACCTGTGGAGTCAGTAGGCACAACGCTAAGCAGGGCAGATGCCGTATATCCTGACGGCATATTTGCGCCACCGTAAACCTCAGGAATGACTGCAGATGTCGCATTGACTGCCAGCAACGCCGACGTGGCGGTTGTCGGGTTGAATATTGCATAAAGTCCTACATATCCACTAACCGGGGCTGAGCCAGTATCCATACCACCTGCGCCAGTTGTTGACATGTTAATGGTCTTGCTGAATGAGCCAATTCGGTACTGACTTCCCCCAAGCGCTGTCTCTACGATAATCTCATCAGCGTTAATGGTTGCTGTGGCTGAAGCTGCGGTGACGTTCATTGCGAGATTGCGCGTGCTACCGACAATTCCACTCAGTGTTGCCGGGACCTGGGAAGGTGCCACATAGAGCTTATTCATCGCAGCCAGCAGTTGCGCGCTGTTTTTGGGATCGGTCGCCACTCCTGCTGCGGTAAGAACGTTAACAAACTCGTCCTGTACCGCGTTAAACCAGCCTGCCATCATGCGCGTCGGCGACACACCGCCTGCCACGTTGCCGTCTGTCCAGTGCCCGTCAGCCGTTGCTGTCGGCGTTAAATCACCAATTTTAAGCATGTATAACCCTTACCTTACGGCAATAATGAATGAGAAGAAAAGTGCCTAACCGGCGTAGTTAAACAGGAGAATCAGGTGTGAGGGTGCGAGCCTGTTCAGCTGGCACTCAAGCTGTTTGTTCCCCCAGGAACGCAGCGGATCGCCACAATAGCTGATGCCCGCCTGGGCATATTTGATGGTCGTCTGCGGGGCATTGACACGCCACACAAAAGGCCAGTCGTCACCGTTCAGTGGGTCCCCGCACACCGACAGCCCGCACAGGGCTGGACGAAACAGCGTGATGGTGACCGTATAACCAAGGTTTGCAGCCATCTGCACAAAATACCCCGGTGACAGACCGCCCGTACTCGTCAGTTTAGAGACCACTGCGGCCTGACGATCGCCGATGCTGTTAATCTCACTGATTGCACAGTCGTCAGGCAGACCCAGCGATGCCTCCCACTCCGGCAACATGACCGTTGCGGTAGGGGGGAAGGACCCTGAAAGTAAAAGCTCGCCGGTGCTGTCGGTCACCTCATAACGCCGCCCCACGGCGCGAAGCGTTTTGAAATGCACGCTGTTTATATCACGGGGCCAGGCTCTGCCGGGGGGAAGAAGCTGGCTCAGTGCGCCGGCATAGTCATCTGCGCTGTACTGGCTCATGTGTAGGTCACCTTACCTCTGACGGGTAATTCCCCCGTAGCGAGAGCAATGTTGGCGGCGGGCTGCACCAGCACGTAACCCGTGGTCCCGTCCACGTCGCCTATCGCCTTGTTAAGGTCTGACAGGTAAATTTTCCCGGTCCCGTCCGGGTTACCCCCTTCAAAAAACACGCCGTCGATCGCCGCCGCGATGGCGGCCACCGTGGTGCTGCCGGCCTGATTTATGCCGTTTATCACAAAATCGACCGTCTTCTTTACCGGGGAACAGACCCACACAACCGCCGTATCGCTCTGCAGCGGAAAGATATGGTCTGCCACCCTTCCCTGGTCGCCGCTGGCTTTAACCGCATAATACGGCTCAAGCGAAGAGACCCCGTCGCTGCCCGTCGGAAAACCCCCGCTCGCGGTCGCATTATCGGTCATGATGTAAATCCCAACGGTACCCGCGCCCATGATGCGCCGCTTCACCCAGGCGCGCGTGATCCCGGACACTTCCAGCGCCCAGGATTTGTAATCCGCATCACTGCCGCCCTGAGGCGGGTTCTGATATGCCAGCAGCACGCGCTGGCGAAAGTCCTCTTCGTCTTCGATGTCCGCGCCGCCGGTCGCGGCCGTGGTCAGTGTGCCGCTGCTCTGAAGCCCCGGCACGTTAACATCCAGCGTGAGCACGGTACCGGCCGGCGCATTCCCTTTCGCACCACCGCCGGTGATATCGGCGGCGGGATCGGACAGCAGCGCCGTGACCGGACCGCTGCCGCTGCCGGTGGCATCCGGTGTAATATCGGCCGTGGTTCTGTACTGAACGCCGTCGCTGCGGTTAAGCAGGCTGCCCGCGGGCAGTGTCGTGTTCACTGAGCCCTGTAGGGTAAAGGTCGGGGACGTGGCCGCGCTGGCCGCTTTGCGGTACACCTTTTTCATGGCGCCCCAGCCGGCCAGATACTCATCGGTTGAGGTAAACGGGTTGGTCTGCAGCGCGATGTAATCAAGATAGGCATTGTGCAGGTGTGCCATCCCCGCATCGGCATCGGCGAGCACGGCAAGGTTGCTGTTTTTAAGGACGGTCCCGGTGCCATCAAGCTCAGTTTCAAGGTAAAGCCGGTTCTGCTGACGCAGTTCGGTCAGGGTAGGACGTTTAAACGGCATAGCGGATCTGCTCCCAGAGCCAGTAAAATTTCATTGCCACCGGACGCGACGCCCCCGGCTGCTGCAGGGTCAGTATCAGGTCCAGCCGTGAGGGCCAGATGATTTGAGCGCTTGCACCCAGATCACTGACAATGCCGTCGTCACGCAGCCAGGCCAGCGACTCCAGCGCGTACTCTTCTGCCCTGAGGGCAACCTCCCGGCTGAGCACCTGTCTGTCGAGTAACCACAGACGGGACCCCATGGGATCCGCGCTGCCGGTATCGCCCCACCAGCCGCGCCGGTCGCTGCCTTCATAGTCATCATCGTCGCGCGCCATCCTGTCGCTGAAAAGGCTGAGGATAACCGCCGTGCGCAGATCGTGACCGGTTTCCAGCATCCCGCCGGCGACTGACCAGTCCGCCCTCATCTCTGCCACATTCCAGGTGTCCGCAATATCGCTCACGATGCCGGTTCTCCCGTTTTCTCCGTGCTGAGCGTGCTGCTGCCGCCCTGCACGTTTTTGATCTGATGACTGTGGTCGTTATATTTATCCCGCAGCGCCTTAACCGACACGCTGTTAGTGTCGCAGTTATCAATAACGTCGCCCGTGACATACAACACCGGCGTATTGAGGCGTACGGAGTCCGTCGCGGTGGCGGTCAGTTTGCGGGCGTTGCTGACCGTGACGTCCTGCCCTCTGGCCTCAATCTCGATCCCCTGCTCTGTGAGGCGCACAAACAACCCCCACTGGTTATACATCGCGGACTCACCGGGATTAAGGCCGACCAGCCGGTATGTCTGGTGACTGGTGGCAATGACCACGGGATTTGACCGATCCCCACCCAGAAAACCCAGAACCACGTCGGTGCCCGCAGGCAGGCCCGAGGTAAAGCCGAACTCTGCCATGCGCGTTGCGCTGGCGGCCTCCAGCGGGGTCTGGTACTGCACCTTCTGTACGACGCCCGAGTCATCAAGTCCGGTAATGCGACCAATGCCCAGCAGGCCGGCGATCCGCGTTGACAGCTTACGCACGACATCATTCAAAGCGTTCATCGGGTTAGCTCCAGAAGTTGCTGATAGAAGGCATAGGGCTGAACGGTGAAGGCGGCGGGGGGCATCAGGGAAAGCTGGGCGTGGGTGCCTTCGCTGTTACGCAGATACGACACCTCCGCCAGCAGCCACTCCTCATTCTCCAGCCCGAACGCCGGGATATTGATGGGGACGAGCGTGTTGGGCTCCCACAGCTTACCCGCGCTGTCGCGCCAGTTGTCCACAATGACGTTAAGCTGTTTTGAGCGACCGTAGCGGCGGTTCATTTCCCAGTCGATACAGCGCTGGGAGAGTGCCTGCGCCGTCATGGTGGATTCCACGATCACGATGCGCTTGCGATAGCGCATGCTGGCGGCTTCCGGATCGCGCGACGTGGCAAGCGTGACCGCACCGTAACTCGCCGACGGTGAAATTTCAGACGTGGGCGTCATGCTCATGGAGACGCCGACATAGTCAGAAAAGCGCTCATCCATGGACGCCCGAAAGTAGGCATCCTCGATGTTTACCCCCTGCGCCACACCGCTGGCGGCACGCCGGGTACCGACGCGCGTCAGCAGCAGGCTGCCGTCAGGCTGATCAAAATAGAGCAGCGCGGACCACCGGCTGATGCGGTCAATAATCTCCTGCGGCGACTCGCCCCAGTTGAGGGTAAACTGCGGCACGCGCGCCAGATCGGAAACGTCAGAGTGAACGCTGATGCCGTAGGGCTGCGCCAGGCGTGAAGCTATCTGCAGCGCATCCGATTCGTTGATCACGTTATTGGGCCATTCTGCGGAGCAGTCCACCAGGTCCTGGCACTTACTGCGCCCCGTCGCCCGCACCTCATGACGCCGCGCGGAGATCATCGGGCTCCACTGGTCAACGTAGCCGGTCATGACCAGGTCATCGTCCAGACGAACCTCGCAGGGCTCCCCTTCCCTGACCAGCTGTTTTTCACTGCTGCCGGGGAAGTAGTCCATCAGGCCGAGATCGAAATCCGAGGGAAGCCGCTCGATGCCGCGCGTCACCCGCACGTCGTCCCAGCCCTGAATATTTTTGCCCCCGACGGTCAGAATAAGTTCATCTTTCACTGGGGTTTCCTCGCCATAAAGCGTAAAGGCATAAAAGCCGGGTGACGCACGCCGGTCTCCTGAATCAGTTCATCGCTGCGGGACGCATCCTGATAAAGGCGCGTGGCCAGCACCAGCGACGGCATCACCGCAGGGACGGACACCTGCATCACGTCTGCGCCAGTGGCACCTTTCAGCGCCATAGCGTCCACAAAAGCCTGCCTGAGCGCCAGAAGCGCGTTGTAACTGTCGTCGTCTCCCCGGTCACCGGCCATCACCAGCGCAGCGTCAAGCTGATCACAGACGCTGTCTTTGATTGCCGATGCATCGCCTGTCCCCGCCGGATTCGCTTCTGCACCGGCAACCGCCATCGCCCCCGAGCAGAGCACGAGGATAAGCAGTGTGGCGCTGGCCGCCACGGAAGCGTTTTCAGGCGTGGCGTAATACTGCCCGCTGTCTGCCGCTGCCAGCTTTTCCAGCGTCCGGATACGCTCTTCGGCACCACCGGGGCTGTTCAGTATCGCCAGCACGATGGCCTGAACCTGTGAGGCAAAATCGTCCATGGACGTGAACGCCGGAAGCGCTGAGGCCAGTTGCGTGATGCTGTCACGGGCCGTCACACTTCTGGCCATGGTGATATTTACCAGCTGCGCGGTATCTGCGGTGTCATCCACATCCGTGGTGCCGGTGGCCCCGGAGGCACTGCCGCCCACGGTTCCCCGGCTGTACCGCCCGTACCGGGTGCTCCCGAACGTTGAGCGCAGCGTGCTGCTGAGGTTGGTGACTTCGCTGACGGTGTCCGTCACCATGCCCTGCCAGAATGAGGCAACCCCGCGCACCGTTTTGATCGCCTGGGAAACGCTCCGGATCTCCCCTTTGACCTGCGCCAGAAAGGAGGCCGCCGTGGTGCTGGCAAGCTTCAGCCAGTTTGTGCTCACCACGTCCCCCGCCTGGGTGCTGCCCGTAACGGAAAACACGCGAAGTCCCGACTCAATAACCGTCAGCGTGAACTCAAAGACGCGAGCCGCATCCATGCTTTCAGTGACCCTCAGGCCGCCTTCCGGCACGCTCACCGTCAGCTCACCCAGCGTCGGGTGAATAAGCGTGCCCGAACCGCTGGTTTCGCAGGCCGCAATCAGCGCCTGACGCTGGCTCAGCACATCGCCTGCCTGGTAGCGCAGGCTGTCCTGCACCAGGAAACCCCGGATCGCTATTTTCCTGACGTCGCGGCCCATGTCCTCCACCCAGACCGTGTCGCGGTACGGATATTCGTGCACGGCCTGACGTCGCCCAAAAACCCCCTCCCCCTCATAAACGCCGAACGGCACGCCGCGAAAGCTTGCCGGTCGCAGATGTGCCTGCCAGTCCCAGCCATCGCCGCTCCCGGTAAGGCCGGAAAGCAGGTTTTGTATGATTGCCATAGAGTTGAAATCCGGTTGTTATCAGGGCCAGGACATGGATGTCGCAACGCGACCGCCCTGCGTGATGAGCTGTTTACGTTCGCCGGTCTTATCGTTAATGAGCGTCAGTTCGACGGCGACTTTATTCTCCTGACCGGCGGCGCCTGACTGTCCACCGCTGCCCGCAGAGGAAACGGGAGAGGAAAGCGTGCCGCCTGACGTCTGTGCATCGGCCTGCCGTTGCGCCTGTAAGGTCTGCGGATCCCGCAGCCCCTTCCAGCGGTCATCGTTGATGGACGTGTGAATGGCCTGATTAATCTCATTATCGGTATAAGGCTGCGCCCCGTTTTCATGAGAAATAATGGCGCTCATCACCCGGCGAAGCGTGGCCGGATCGTGCAGGTTGATACGCTCACGCGGATCAAAGCCGGTTTTTTTCGCCACATCATCAATATAACCCCGTGTATTGTTCTCCCTGGCGGGGGCATAGGTATGGATAATGCCGTTAAGGGTGTTGTTTCCCCGGTCACCATACAGCTGAAGCTGGCGCGACAGCGCCGCCATCCCGTCATGCGGGGTGGGAAAGGTGACAAAATCACCGTCGCTGCCGCTGGCATTTGGCGCATGCCTGAGGTTACCCGGGTTATTGTTTCGGATACCGCGGGCGTTACCCCCCGTGCCCGGGCCGGTATAGGCGGCGGGAACCATAGCAGAGGGTGCTTTAAGTGCAGCGGCAATATCGCCCTGCAGCACACTTGCCTGATCGCCCAGGCCGTAACGTTCCCGCAGATCACGGCGCTGTTTGTCGGTGATCTGACCCGTGATGAGATTCACCTGCTCATCGGCGGGCAGCGAATTCAGGTATTTTTTATCGTCTCTGGCCCGGCGTACCCAGTCGCCCTCGCTGCCCCGAAGATTACCCAGAGCCTCATTCAGTGCCACCGGATCGCCGGGATTCTGCATCAGACGCCCGACGCCACGCAGGCCGTCATTAACAGAGCCGTCGGAAAGCAGACCGCCCGCCACCTTCTGGCGGACCCGGTTTTTAAAGCCGTCCCAGGCCGCACTCAGGCCAGTCAGGTTGCGGTTCAGCTCCACCAGCTGCGTGTTAACTTTGGGATCAACGGTGAGGCCCAGCTCATTTGCTCGGGTGAGGTAAGCTTTCAGCTTCGCCCCTTCACGTAACAACGCCAGGCCACTGGCATCAAGGCCTAACGCGTCCGCGACCGTTTTCTGGCGATCCGGCGTCAGCGACGGGAATACCTGCGCCAGCTGCTCAAACGTGCGCATGACGTCGGCGGTGCCGTCTTTGTTTTTAACAATCTGCACGCCCATCTGGCTGAGCACAGACAGCACGCTGCCGTTACGCCCCTGCAGAGCATCGTTGAAGGTTTTGTACATGCCCTCAACCGACGCGCGCGCACCGTCGCTGTCAGCGCCAAGAATCTGCATGGCCCCGGAAAGGCGGGTGAAATCATCAACCCGCATACCGCTGTTTTTTGCAGCCACGTCCAGGCTGTAGGCGTTGTCAGCGGCCTCTTTCATATTACCGGCAAGCGCCTGCGCGCCTCTGGCGAGACCATACGCGGCAACGCCCGCGACGCCCATTCTTCCGGCAATGCCCCCGAACCGTCCGGCCAGTTCCCCTACCATTTTGAGCGGCGGCACCATGTCGCCGATAAACTGTACGTTGTCCCGTGCGGCCTGCGACATCCCCTGCAGGTAGCGGGTAAACGTGCTGAGCTCGCCCGCCGACTCCTGTCCGCCGAGTTTCAGCGCATCGCGGGTTTTATCCAGCTCCGGTTCAAGTTTGCGGACGGCCTCTTCAATACGCGCGATGGCGGCGCTCGCCTCGTCATTACCGGCGAGCGTGAAGTCAAACACGTTAGCCATCGTCGTCGCCCCCTTTTCTCAGATGATTGATGCGCACCGCCTGGGCGTGCCACCAGGACAGGCGCTGCAGGCTCATTGCCCAGGCGCTGTCCGGCGGCCAGCGGTAGTAAAAGGTCACCTCAGCGGCTAGGCGCTGCCATCGCCCGAAGGCTTCCAGCTCAAAAAACTGAGCAGGTACTCCTCACACTTGCGGTAATCGATAAAATCCATGCCGGACAGAACCGACTCCGGTACGCCGCTGGTGAGCGACAGCAGCAGACGCATGGCGGGAAGGGATCCACGTTTTGCCTGCGCATCGTAAAACTGCTCCACCTGAGACAGCACCGGCGCTTTGAGCGGCAGGCTTTCCCAGGTCTGTTTCAGCGAATCGGAACTGAGCGGGACGCTCAGCGGGATAACGGTGCTTTTTTCAAGTTCAGCCATCTCAGTTCTCCGTCACATCAGCGCCTTCCCAGCGCACGTCAAATACGGCTTCTTCACTGTCCACTTCCTGGGTGTTGACCGTCCAGAGTGCGCGCCCAATGATGGTTTTCCCGTTTGCCAGTTCGGCGATCACGTTGACATTGGTCTGACTGTTGAAGGCAGATACAGACAGGCCACCGGCATCACGCACCTGGCAGGAGATGAACCCAGGCACGGGCTTTTCTTTATACCCGTGCACGGTATCCATGCCGCTCAGCGTGGTGCGCTCCATTTTTGACGGACGGTATTTAAACTGGCCGGCCACCATGATGGTGATCCCGTCGACGGTGACGTAGGCCAGACCGGCGAGCCGGTTTGAGGTATTTCCTGCCATGATGACTCCTTAACTGGCCTGCAGGCGGAACTGGTTAAGCAGCGCGAAGATGCGCAGCTGGTTCATCAGCGTGCCGTCCCAGAGGACATCCACGCGGTTCGGGTTTTTCGCATTCAGCTCAACGATGAGGCCGCTGGCAAAACCTTCCGCGTCCTGCGCATAGCCGTTCCAGACCAGCGTCTGATACTCGGCAATCTGGTCGGCACGGATGACGTTAGGCGTCACGATCGGCAGGCCCGGCGCGAAGCGCGTACCGTTGGCGGCAAGCTGCATGCGCCCGAACTTGCTGGTGATCTGGGTGCGCAGATAGCGGGTAATGAACATCAGCTGAAACAGCGTCTCCACCTGCAGATAGCTGTCATCGGCGTCGCCGTAGGCATTTTTCTGGTAGGTGGTGATGATGTTTTCAACCTGCACGGTGCCGTCATCGGCGACCGTAAAGGTTGAAATCCCGCTGAACAGCAGGTTGTTGCGCTCCGGCAGGTCAAAACGGTCTTCCAGCGCCGGGGCCAGTACCCCGCTGACCGGCAGGGTCTGGGTCGGCCGTCCAGGTGTGTTGCGAAGGCTCGGGGCGATCGCCGCGGTATAGGCCGCCGCCCAGACGTAAGCGGGCGTGGGTGAGCGGTAAACACCGAGCAGGGACTCATGCTGGTTGTTCCGCGCGGCACCCATGGTACCCAGCTGGCCGTAAGTACCGTTGACCACGCTGAACGCGTGTCCGTAGAGCTGCTTGTCCCAGGCCCAGCGCCCCGTGGCGTCCGACAGAAACGCCTTGAGCACGTCAAGCGATGCCGTGTCGGCATAGGGGCTGACGATAAAATCAAAGGTCCGGTCCTGAAGGCTGGCCAGCGCCGCGGTCATGTCCGGCGCACCCGCCCCGCCGGACATCGGCGTAAGGGTGTAGGTCAGACCGGCAGGCGTGGTTTCGCCGCCGGTTCGCCCCAGATAGTTCATGCGGATGTCGATGCCGTTGCCGTGCGCACCGCGGTTTTTTGCGGTCAGCGTGACGGTATCCGTTGCCCCTGCCGTTACCTGCGCCGTCACCGGCAGCGCGGTGGTGCCGTTAATGGCTGCGCTCAGGGCAGACGCCATGGTGACCACCGTGTCGGTGGCGAGCACCGTCACCTGAACCCGCAGCCCGGCGATATACAGCGAAATGACGCCGGTGGCGCTGGGTGCGGTGAGAAACTTCAGCGACCCGCTGGCGGCGGTCATGCTGCCCTGTGCATCCGCGAGCGGCAGGATCCAGATTTCCGCAGCGGTATCATTGGCCTGATACGCGGTCATCATGCCGTGCAGCATGCTCCCCTTGCCGCAGAGCCCCGCCACCAGGGTATCGGAGGAAACCTGCTGGGGAATACCCGGCGTCGCGGTGGCGGTATCGAGCTGCTGGCCAATGATGAGCGTACGCTGAACGGCGGTGGCGGTATTGGCGCGCGAATTATCAAACTCAACATAAAACAGCGGGGTCCTGAGCTGATCAGGAATACGGCTGAAAGCAACCATTACTGTTCTCCTGCGTTTTTGCTGCTGTCAGACGCGGGTGCCGCGGCGGGTGCGGCGGTCACGGGCTTCTGACTGTCTTTGACGCGAACCACATCACCGTCTCGCAGACGGCGGGTCCAGAAGATGTTTTCCGGTACGTCTTCGCCGGATTCGGGCAACACCGTGCCCCTGACGGGGCAGCGGACAAGCCTGCCATCAGCGGGTTTTACTAACATGTGGTTACTCCTGAAGGTTAATAATCATACCGGGTTGTGTTGTGCCGTCGGGCATTTTCACGGCCAGGTCAATCCCGGCGAGCGGTGCGGTGGTGACCGGATAGAAGTCTTCGGGCCCCTGGTAATACTCCACGTCAATTTCAACGGTGAGTTCACCGATATGGCCGGATCCCTCACTGCTGACCGCCACGGCAGAGCGGACCTGCTGATACTGCTGTATCTGCCGGGTCAGCTCGTAGCTGTTGATGATGCCGCGCTCAATCTGCTCGCGGAGCGTTTCCAGCGCGATTTCTGACTGCTGCGCGCCGGTGTTGCCCTCTTGGGTATCAAAAGCCTGGGTGCGGCAGGTGATCCGCACCGTGGTCACCGTGGTGAACTGCGGCGCGTTGCGCCCGAGAGAGTGCTTGACGTCCAGCGGCGTCTGCACCAGCAGCACCGGAAAGTCTTCGTCCATGGTGGGCCAGTCGCGCGGAGAATAGACTCGGTCGCCGGCGTCGGTGTTGTTTTTGAGCGCGGCCACCACCAGGCCGCGAATGTCGGCGGCATTCATGTACTACCCCCTGACTTCGTTGAGAACCAGCTTCGTGCCGCCGTGACTGTCCGGCTGGACGTCCGCGATCACGAAAAGCTGGTTCACTGTCCGCCCGCCGGCGACGGCAATGTAAAGTTGATCGCCCTGGCGCGGCGGTGACCGGAATTCCGCGTCACGCACGCCCAGCACGGGTTTGGTGGTATTGATGGACGGATCGCCTGCATCCATGGGCTGGACATCCTGCGTGTAGGCCCGGTCAAAAATCCCGTTGATGGTGTACGGCTGGCCACGGCCCTTGTTCGGGCGAAACTCCACGGCGTCACCGAATATGCCGTGGAGCGGGGCCAGCAGATGCTGGTCCCAGTTCACGCTCATGACGCAACACCCGGTGAGCTGACGGAAACCGATGCGGCCTCACGCGCCTGCGCCTCGCGGCGAAGCGTGTCAAAGTCAACGACAACGCCCGCAGCAATCAGGCGTTTCGCCTCATCCGCAGGCAGGTACAGCCGGGTGTTCTGACGATAGGTTTTGCCATCGTGACGCAGGGTGTGGCCCTTACGCACCACAAAACCGGAAACGTCTTCATCTCCGTCATTCTCTGTGTGCTCTGCATCACCGTCAGTGTCTTCGTCCGTTACCTCAGGCGGCGTGACCGTTGTTGTCTGGTCGCCGGTCATCAGCTCAGGAGGCAAGCCGCCGAGATCGTCTTCGGTTTTTGAATTGTCAGTTTTTGCCATATCACACCACCGTTGCGCACAGGGACGCGTTCACACGACTCGGGATGACCAGCGGCGCGGACTGCATCATCAGCAGGCGCTGTGCCGGATCTTCTTTTACCCAGGTCTTGGGCGCGTATGCCAGCGGACCGTAGGCGAAAGCCGGATCAAGAATGACGCCAAAGGCGCGGGTCCCCATCAGGTCCGCACCGCTCATGATCACTGCGCCGTCGGGGATCATCGGCTTTTCAATGTTATCCAGCGGGTCAATGAACCAGTCGTTGTACAGCCACAGGTCAAAGTTACCCCAGCGCCCTTTATAAACCGCCCCCTTCATGACCTGCGCACCGGCATTCACCTGGTTGCCAAACGGGCTCAGCGCCGGGAACGTGATGGCGTTGTCCTTGATGGTGGTGTCCAGGCGAAACGCGCGCCACGACTTGTTGGTAAAAATCAGGTCGGTTGGCACGCCGCCCGACTCTTTGAGATAGGTGGTCTGCCACTCTTCAACATCATCAGACGGCTGGGTGTTGGTCTGCCCGAACGGGACCGAAGTCGGCCATTTGTCCGTCCCGCTGAGCACAATGGTCAGGTCCGCGGAGCGGCCAAAATCCACCACCTTGGTTTCATAGCCCTCACCCGCGACGGTCACCGTGCCGGAGACCAGCGCACTGGCCGCCATCCACTCCAGGCGGCGGTTGATCATGTCAATCTGATCGGCCATCTCGAACTGCAGGTTCAGCATTTCGCGCTCAGCTGCGGTGTATTCGCCGCCGATGCGCTCACCAATCTGGCGGCGGATAGGCTTGCGCAGATCCGGCGCGCGCTTGTCTTTGATGTAGGGGGGCTTAAACGTGTTGGTCTGGTATTTGCGCTGCTCAACCAGCTTGCCCTCCACCAGCGGCGACACAAACGGGGCCATACGACGTTTACCGATATCGACATCGATCGACACCTCTTCCGTTTCGTAGGTCACCACGTTCGGAAAGAAGCGGTCGAGCAGCCAGTTCTGACTGGTCATCAGGTTGGGAACGACCTGCACCAGGACGTTGGTATCAAAAATATTCATGGTTTCTCTCTGTGAGACGTACCGGCCACTGCCGGTACGGATTCCGGACGCGCGCGACCCTGCCGGGGAAATGGCATAAGGCGCAGTTTAAAAGGGAGTTAAATCAGGAAACCGGGGCCTGAATGCTGTCGCGCAGGAAAATGCCCTGCGGCATCAGCGCGGCTTTCAGGTCATCCAGCAGCAGCACGCTGTTCACGTACCACGTTTTGTCTACAATCAGGCGGTTCTGGTTAAACTCACCCATCAGGTACACGCCGCCGATCACGTCCGCCAGGGTGCTGTCCACGTTGTCCACCAGAATGGCCGCCGGGACCTGACTGCCGTCGGTGGCGGTGCGCACGCACGGTACCCACTTGCCCGCGCCGGCGGCAACGGTAAGGGTAAAGGTATCGCCTGCCACAAAGGCGTTAGCCCCCGCGGTAAGGGTGAAGCTGACCTGCGTACTGCGATAGACGCTGCCCACGGTGGCATTACCCAGCACGGCGCTGGTCGGGTCAGTGACCTGGAAGGTGTTGGGATCGGTGGCGGTCACCGTATAGGCACCGGCCACGGCCTGTGACCCCAGGGTGAGACCCGTCAGCGTACCGTTGCCTTTGTTGGCACTGCCCGCCGTGGCGGCGGCTGATTTCTGCGACTGACGCCCCAGCACGGTACCGCGAAGCAGCGGACCCAGTTTTGCAATGGTCACGCTGTCGGTAACAAGCTGCAGCGGACCGCTGACAAGCTGGTCCGGCACGAAGAGTGAGCTGGTCATTCCCGGCGCAAACTGATTCTGTCCAAACTGATCCATTATTTATTACCTCGGGCTGAGTTGTAGAGACCGGTCATTTTATCCACGACTGCACTGGCGCGGGTTGCCGTGGTTTTCTGACCATCGGGGCCCAGACGCACGTTACCCGCACTGCGCATGCGATCGTCAAGCGAGGCGCGACGCGGCTCAGGTGCGGCGGCGGCCGATCCGGATGACTTCATGACGCGGATGGCGTCGGCGGAGCTCATGCCGGTGTTAAAGGCCAGCGAGGCCGCCAGCGCCGGGTTTGCGGCGGCGTAAGAACTGTTAAAAATGCGGGCACAGCGCTGACGTTCAGCGGTTCGTGCCTTGCGGCCGTCGCGCTTTTCATCGTCATCACCGTCGTCGTCATCCCCTTCGCTGGCGTCCGGATCACGTTTTTTATCGTCATCTTCGTCGGCGTCAGGGTCCTTATTATCATCGCCTTCCGCGTCCGGATCGTCGCTGTCGTCATCAGCATCCGGGTCGCGGTTGTCGTCATCATCCTGCTCTTCCGCGCGACGGCTGCGGGCCTTTTTGCCCTTTTTCTCCTCGTCGTCGTCATCGTGTTCTTCCGCGGCGCGCGCGGCGGCGGAACGGTTCAGGCCCACCAGGTGAGCAAAGGAAAACGGTTTTTTTGCCATGTCAGGCTCCGGTCAGTTTAAGTAAGTTAAGAAATGCCGCGTCAGGGGTGATCACCTCATCCGCCAGGCCCAGCGCCACGCCGTCAGCCGCCATGAAGCAGGCCGCCTCGGTGTCACGCACCACCTTCTCTTTCATGCCGCGGTTGCGCGCAACGGTACCGACAAAGATTTCGCCCATGGCGTTAATGTCTCGCTGGATGGCCGCGGCGGCCTCGTCGGACAGCGTGCGGTAAGGATTGCTTTCCGCCTTGCGTGAACCGTAGGTGATGATGGTGACCGCCAGCCCCTCCTCCTTGATGCGCTGCGACCAGTCAACGTGCATGGTAATGACGCCCACCGATCCCACGCCGCCCGTACGGGGAACGCAGATACGATCGGCTGCACTGGCCAGCGCATACGCTGCTGAGTAGGCGTTTTCGGTCAGGATGGCGTGAACGGGCTTTTCACCCCGCGCACGATAAATTTCATCCGCCAGGTCAAAGCACCCGGCCACCTCGCCACCGGGTGAATCAATGTCGAGGCAGATACCGGCCACCTCAGGATCGGCCATGGCAGTGAGAAAGGCCTGGCGGATGCCGTTATAGCCCGTCATGCCGCTGTAAGGCCGCAGACTGCCGAGTTTCTGCACCAGCGTGCCCTGTATGCTTATCACCGCCACGCCGCCGACGTTGTCATAACCGGGATCGGCTTTGGTCTGCCGCCGGCGGCGGTAGTCATAATCGTCATCGTCTTCCATCGCCATGCTGGCTTCGATGCGCGTAATGCCAAACCGGTCGGTGAGCGCAGCCATAACGACTTCGGCCTTGCGGGGATGGATAGCCAGCGGCGTGTTGAACAGCCGCTGCGCCAGATGGGGTAAATTCACTTTTCCTCCGGATCACGAATGGTTTCGGGCGCGAAGACATCGGCCTGCGCCCAGCTCGGCAGCGGCAGCCCGCGCTCGATACAGGCGTCGATTTCCCGCTTGCGCTGGTCCATGATTTCTTCCCAGTCTTCGCCCACGTTTTCTGCCACCTCCAGCTCGAGCGTCGAGATACCCGCATCGAGACCCAGAATGGCGCCTTTTTTCTCGGCAACCGGATCCACCCAGCCCCGTCCCGGTCCCATCCAGCGGGCGCGACAGTAGGCCGCGCGGGCGTCAATGAAGTCCGGCGCATTTCGCGGCAGCGGTAAGTCTTCGGTGTCGTGGATTTCCTCAATAAAGGCGGAGAGAATGGGCTGCGCAAAGCCGGACGAAAAATCATCACGGCGTCGGGTCAGAGTTTTCCAGGCCTCCAGCATCGCCGAACGTGCCGAACTGTAGTTAACGTCAGACCAGTCCTGCGTCACCTGCTGCGTCGAGAGCCCCGTCGCGGCCGCGATGTTACGCAGCGCCGCGCTTTCAAAGCCCTCAAAGTTACTGGTGGGCCTGGCGGCGTTAACGGTGGTGATGCTTTCACCCGGATACAGCGTTGGCAGCCTCACCCCGTTCTGCAGCGAAATGCGTCGGTCCCTGTGAAACTCTGTCCGCCCGTCCTGATAGGTGCCCAGCGCGGTATCGTCATAGTTTTCACCGAGTGCCGATTGCACCATCTCAGGGTCATAAGGCGAGGTGACATAAGCTCCGAAGACGGCGTTGAGAATGGCCGCCTCGAGCTCTGACTGATCGTACTTGATGAGCATTTTCAGGCGCTGCACCACGGGGGTCAGGATGCCGTTGCCGCGATGCTGCGCGGCCCTGTCGTGATCGTAATCGTGCACGACATGGGGACGGCCCCAGGACGTTTCGCGCGGGATCCGCTGCCAGGTCATGGTCTTCGGTCCGCTGAACCAGTCCCCTATGTGCGCCTCACGGATGTGATAGGCAACGGGCGCACCGTCCGCATCAATCTCCACACCGCCGCGAATGTGGGGCATGTCGAAATTCTGCTGCGGGTTGCTCAGACGGTCCGGATCGACAATCTGCACCGTAGTGGCGTAACGCCCGCGCCCGTGTCCGAGCCTGTCGGTACGGTACTGCAGGACGGCCAGCGCATCACCGTCCAGCAGCTTGTGCCGGAATCCCAGGCGCAGCATCTGCGATACGGTCTGCTTGCGCTCAGCGTCGCACCACCGTCCGGGGTCATTTGCCCAGGAACGCCAGTGCGCCTCCACCACCTTGCCGTATTCGTCGGCCCAGCTGGCATCAAAGGCTTTGTTCCCGGTCATCATGGCCAGCATGCGGTAGTCCGGCTTGAGGATGGGCCGGAAATTCGCCCCCACCGCATTATCCAGCACGCGGGTGATGCTGCCGCTTGCCCAGCCGTCATTTCGTGCGAGGTCACGTACGCGCGACACAATGCGGTCGCGGTAGATGTTGATTTCATTATCCGGCGACCAGAGCGCAGGCTGCCAGTTGGCCAGCTGGTCGCTGAAGGAATCCGCCGCGTCATAGGGCACACGGCTGCCGCCCGTTAGCGCAGAAAAAGATGGGCGTGAGGGGCGCAGCGGCTGACCGTCCGCGCCCAGTATCTGTACTTTTCCGTTCATCAGAATCTGAACCTTACCGGGCGACGCGGACGGGTGACGATGCCAAGCTGAGCCTGAAGAAGCTGGATCAGCGCCAGAAGATCTGCAAGCGAACTCTGCTGATAGGTCACCGAGCGGGTGCCGTCGCCCTGAGAATAGGAAAACGACACCCCGCGGCTGCCCGTGGTCAGATCGATGTAAGCCTGCTGTGCCTTCACCAGTGCGTCCTGCAGCTGCGCAGGCGTCATCGACCCGGCAAGCAGGCTGGTATTACGGTTGAACATGATGATTTTCCTAGGCCAGAAGCTTTGAGATGGATTTTTTCCTGGCCGGTTGTTCCGGCTCAGAAATCACGGCGCCCGGCAGCCGCAGGCTGGTTTTTTCCACCGGCGCGGCGGCCGGCGCGATTAACCTGTCCGGATTTTCCGCGATGCTTGCCGCAAAGGCGTTGAGCTTAAAGCCCATATGAAGCAGGCCACACAATGCCGCGTAGGCATACACCCGGCAGTCGAGCGCCTCGTTCGCCCGCCCCGGCAACTGCTCCCACACGCGGTAGCGCTGGCCGCCTGACACTTTCACCACCGACCGCTCAGCCAGCAGCTGACTGAAATACCCCAGATCCCGATCGGCAGGGAAATGCATGTAGCCCGCGGAGGCCTGACCCGGCTCGGGCGGTTCAATGTGCAGGCGGGCACGGATAGCATCCTTTGCCGCGTTGACACCGATTATCACCGGCCTGAACTGACTGCGGTTGCGTGCAGACGGCGCTTTGGCAGGCCAGACCGGGGAGCGTTTGCCGCCCCGTGCCGACTCACCTTTGATTGCCCAGACGCGCCGCCCCAGACGGGCCTTGGCGAACTCATACACCTTTTGCGTGTGGTGACCGCCGGAGTCCATGCAGGTGGCCATGATGCTGAATCCGCGACCGTCGGCCCGGCGCCAGATTTGTTTCAGATATGCATCCAGCCTGAGCCACGGCTCATCCGTCTCCAGATCGCCCTCGATGACATCAAACGCAACAGACCAGGACTCTTCATTAAGGCCCCAGCCCACCACCTCTATTTCAAAACGACCGTCCTGGGTATCGACCCCGGCCACCAGCACGGCCACGCCGTCAGGCACCTCAGCCGGCCAGACTTCGCCACGCTCAGTGAGCTTACGCTCGCTCAGTGCTTTTTCGCCGCGATCCTCATACACCTCACCCAGCACCAGGTTAATGAAGGTCTGGCGCATGAGCGGATCATCTTTCACGCGCAGCCACTCCGCCACCAGATATTTCCAGGCGGCGTTGGGAAAGAGGCTGTAACCCGCCCAGATATGGAAACCGGCGTGACCAGTGAACGGACGGTGCGCCCGCCATTCGCCGCGCTTCACCATACCGGCCTTGTCGTTGTGATGGATGACGCAGCCATGGTGGCGGCACACATAAAACGCCGTCTCAGGCAGGCCCTCACCGTTCTCGTCCTTGTCCCATTTGATGCCGTAAGGCGTGTCGGGACCGCCCCACTCCAGCACCTGATACTCACCACAGTGCGGGCACGGGACATAGAAATGGCGCTGATCGCTTTCGGCAAACGCTTTTTCAATACGGGACACGCCCTTAACCGTGGGCGTTGAGCCGAGCACTATCTTGCGGTTCCAGAAGGTTTCCGAGCGCTTGATGCCCAGCGCTATCTGGTCACCCTCGGTACCGGCACCGCCGGACGGGTAACCATCCACCTCATCAAAAAGGATGATGCGGCACGTGATACGGCGGAAACCACCGGGGCTGTTGGCTCCGACCAGTGTCAGGTTGGCACCGTTGAGAAACTGCTTTTTCAGGATGGTCTGGTTACTGTCTTTCGCCTTGCTGTCACCGGTAATGGCGGCCAGCACCGGCGTATCGCGCAGCATGGGCGCGATTTCGGTCTTACTGTAGTCTTCAGCATCCTCAACGCGGGGCTGAACGACCAGAATCGGAGACGGATCGTGCTGCAGGTAATACCCGACCACGTGGTCGAGTATTTTGGTATAGCCCACCCTGGCCGATTTCATCACCGACACCTGGGTCACGTGCGGATCGGTAATGGCGTCCATCATGCCGTCCTGATAACCAAACGAGCGAAACCGCCCGGTCTGGGCACTGGTCTCTTTTGACAGGACGGCGTAAGTATTGGCCCACTGGCTCAGGGACAGCGGCAGAGGGGGACGGATATCACTGCGTCTTGCGGTCAACTCACCGCTGAAGTTATGCCATGCTGCGGAGTTACTGAGGCCCTCGTTTATCATTTTCATCCAGGCTTAACTCCTCCATTGCCTCATGAACCACCTCCTGAAGCGCTGCAACAAACTCCGCATCACTGGTGGTTGAGGCAAGCACCCGCAGGCGAGGACCGTGTTCAGGTGCAATGGCAATAAGGCGTGTTCGCATGCGTGAATATTCCTGACCGACAGCGGCGATCATGTCTTTATAGGGGAGAACCTGGCCGGACTTGATGTCGTACTCCAGTTGGGTCAGCAGGGCCAGATAGTTTTCCTTCATCTGGCGCGCTTCATCCAGCGTCATTTCCAGACCGTTTTCGCTGATGATACGCTCGACGACTTTCGAAGCCGATTCGGCGCGCTCCTCGTCGCGGGTCTGAGCGGATTTGTTACCCTTCCCGTTATTACCCTGTCTGTTACCTGACTTGTTACCCTGTTTGTTACCCTGGCTGTTACCTGGTGCTTTTTTTTCGGGTCGGGTAACAGTTTTACGGAAGCGTTCGATCAGGGCGTTTGAGGCATCAACATTTATCTCTTCACCGTCCAGAACCAGCCAGCCACGGGCCTTCCACGTGGTCACCGTCTTACGGCTGACTCCGTGTAGCTTTGCAAAATCGGACTGATTCATGTGTTACCCTGGCTGTTACCTGTTACCCAAATTTCAAAAGTTCGTAGCTAGCCGGATAACGCGGCGCGCAATGCCCGTGAAATAAAAAGGTCTCAGGAGGGACCCATTCAATTGATAACGGTTATCATCTTTATAAAAGATTCATTTTGGGGGCCTGAAAACGGAACAACCATTACCTTTCGCGGTAGTCGTCATCGTGTTCAAGGCATTTATGTTCGAATGATTCGTGATGCCAGGCATCGAGATGTGAAGTTTTGAAAAGATGGTGTTTGTTAGGACTTTCACTACCTGATCTTCACTGCCGTCCAGAGAGTGAGGGGTTACCGTCATTTCGTTTTCTTCGGACATAAAAAAACCACCATAGTGGTTACTGATCAAATGTCAGGATTACAAATCATTATATTTCGACTTATGTTATCCACTCGGAATATTCTTAAGGATAAAGATATGCTGCACACAATTCATTTTTTATGCCCAGTTACAGCTCAGACTGTTTCTTTTTTTCAGCAAGGTTGCCTGCAAGCTTTAGGTAATGGGGCAACGTCACTGCAAATACACATTTCAAGCGGTGGTGGAGATTTAATTGCAGGATTTACGGCATATCACTTTTTAAAATCACTAAGCATCCCAATCGCAACTCACAACATCAGTAACGTTGAGTCAGTTGCAAACGTCATCTTCATGGCAGGGTCAGAGCGTCGAGCCAATCCTGGCTCACGATTCTTACTTCACCCGCTCCATTGGGGATTCAATACCCCAGCCGCCGATCATGCCCGGGTCGCTGAGTGGTCCAAATGTCTCGACAACGACTTCGAGCGTTTTGTTGAGGTCCTCAACCGCGAGACGCAGCGCAACGATGTCGATTGGGGAACACTGATTAATTCCGCCACCATACTTGATGCCGATGCCGCCACCACCAACGGTATGGCTACACACGTGGCAGTTGCAACACTGTCTAATTCCGCCGCTAATTGGTGGGTAACCTGCTGACATATTTTATCTCCAATAAAAAACCCGCCGTAGCGGGTTTATATTACTTATGTTTTAGGACCAAGGAATGCAATTTATCGTCCTGATAAGTATTACACTCTGCTTTTTCTTTATCACTTAATGCATTGTGGACTTTTCTGGCAATCGCTAATTGCCTTTTCAGGTATGCTGTCTGATGTGCTGGGGCTGCATCGATTTTTTCAGAAGGATCAATAGCAACTGATTGTGGATTATTTTGGTTAACTAAGCAGAGCTCCCTCAAGAAATACTCTGCCGTATCAGCTTTTGGCTCAGCTGAAGCTAACGATACGTAACCAAGAGAAGAAACTGCCATTACAAATAATAATTTTTTAATTTTCACGCCAAATCCTTATGCTGTTTAAGTAATTTTTTTGCAAAAAGAAGTCCCAAACACACGCGGCTGATCCACGTTGCTGCGGATCACTACGACGTCAAGGATGACTTTGCGATCGAGCTTGATCTAGTCCATGCCGAACCAGCAAGGAGCTTCGCCGCGCTGGAGCACACATTGAACTCGAACGTTATGATAATACTCTTTCTGCTTTATGAAAGGTGATTTTTAAGTTTCAGGCTTCACATCAGTGATACGAAATCAGCAGCCATCTGGCACAGCTGACAAAATGAAAGGACCACAACACAAAGTTCAATCGATCTCACGTTCATTGACATTCTCCCTTTTGCTGTTGTGATAGAAATTTTAATCACACCATCTTTGCGGAGCTTCATAAACAGATAAATTACTTTGCCGTTCTCAGTGCCAGACTGATAGCAGCACTCAGCGCCGCTGGCATCAACGCACCGGCCATTTTCTCAGCCCTTTCCATATAGCCCAGCACTGGTTTGACAGGCAGCGCATTACCGAACTGTATCAGCAGCTTTGGCGCGGGAGACTTACCTCGTTCCCTGCGCGTACCATTAGCCGAACGCTTAAGCCGCTTTTTAGCCTTTTTGCCTTTCTTAGACTTAACGCGCTGGAAAACACCGTTACGATTGCCCACTTCACCGATAAAGACGTTATCTTTTGCCTTTAACTGGTTCAGTTTATTACGTGGCAAGTTGCCGTATTTGTTCAGCTTGATGTTTTTCGGGTTAAGCAGCGCACTGCTGTTGAGCTTGTGCTGGCCCCCGAACTCAAACGGTGCGAGGTAGCTCGCAGCAATGTCCCGGACAAAAACTTTAGCCTGAAGATTGCTTTTACGCGCTCCTGTGGATCCCACTGCGTTTACTGTGAACGGCGTGGGCGAATCAAGACGACGGGTCAGCGCTTTTTTTTCTGCTGCTGCGATGTTACTAGCAACACTTGTCAATGACTGAGCTATGGCAAAAGGTATTTGTTTACGAATAGCCTGGAGGTGCATTGTAAGTGACTTAAGGTCAACCATATTCATATCTCTTTATAAAAATCTAAAAAATTATCAAGTCATTCGATAAAAGCAACACAGCACAATTGATTTTTATAAAAATACTTAAAGCTCTAAATTGGAGCTAATATTCTTTCTTTAAAGGCATCCGCCAAAAACATTAGGTTCCTACCATCACCGCCCAATTCAGGAATATATTCATCATAACTCTTAATTCTTACAAAGCTTAAAGCAGCCTGTCCTAAATCAAGAACAGCTTGGGATGGTTCGCCACTGGTAAATGCCCTGGCTGTACTTATAATAGTTTGAACGACGTCTCTAGTGGAAGAAAAATCTAAGGTCAAACTGTAACCAAGCAAACCTTCACCCCATCTCTTTTGACTCAGCTGGTTTATAGCTTTTATTACAGCCTCCATCTTCGAGTAGGCTTTGGCTTCAAACAATGGGTCGTCTGGACAATATAATACTTGTTTATAGACCTCATCCAGATAATTATGCAAGTCACTCAACGCTGATGAATGCCTTCTTTTGAACTCAAGGACATCCACTAGCGGAACATCATCAGATGGTACAGGAAGAGCATTGATAAGCTTAATTCTCAGGCTTTTTTTAGACTCATCATAAACCTTAATTAATGCTGTCTCTTGCCCCATATCGTGAATGAACCAATCATCAGTTCTTTTTTCCTCCCTGTACAGTTTTAACAATTCGATCTGTTTTTCACTGGTTTTCCTAATCAATTCATCACTGTTATCGACATCCACCATAGGTCGGACCAAAATACCTTCACCTATATAGTGTTCTTCAAGAGGAAGGCGATACCTAACCACATGGTTATCGGGTACTACCAGTCTATCCCAGTAAAGAGAGTAATAATTTAAGTCGGTTAGATTCAAACTGCCCCTACTCTCAAATCCACCGCCAGGAATAGGAACTAAAACAGCCGGTGAAGTAATAACGCCTCTGAACATAGTTTTTTTCCTATAAAATTTTACCCTAACTCTAAGTTTAGCAACACTGAAAAACTTTTTAACTTGAGTTTTAAAAAAATTTTAAGGCTTGTAACTCATTTACTGTATTCATGAACGCTTTAAATGGTGAAAATTTAAGTCACAAGGCGCACTCGTAAATGCGCCTTGTGATGATTACGCCAGCTTTTTAGCCAGTGAAGCCACATCGTCGAATAGCGCTTCGACGTCATGGCCAGCCACCTTAAGCAGCTCTTTCACCTTTGCCAGAATTGCATCGGTGTTATCGGTCGATGCAATGACTGGAGCCGGTACAGCGGTAGTCAGGGTGCTATCTTCAATTACTTCATCGGGCATCTTTACTTCCTCTCTCATGGTTAGTGCCCTGTTCATCTGCAACAGGGCATCGGTTAAATCTTTTTTGGCGCTTCACTCTGCGCCTCCTGCGGCTGAGTGATGGCCTGCTCATCCAGTTTGCTTTTCAGTTCGTCAATCTGAGCCTGAAACCGCTGCTCTACATCGTGCCAGCCGTCACGAATGGCTGTTGATTCGGCCTCAGCTTTAACAGGGCTGTTTTTCCAGCGGAACAAGCCCACCAGCCATCCAGCGGCGAAACCAGTAACAAGCGCAAATAGCGCCCAGGCAATGAGTGCGGTAGTGGTATACATGGGCTTATTTACCTTTTGAGGGTGCAGGAGTTAAACAGATCTGACGAACATAATCCTGTAGGCCGGTCAGTTGCTTTGTGACGGTTTCGATTCGTTCTCTGAGGGTGAAATAATCCCGCTGAGCGGCGTCTGTAAGTCTGGGGCTGCCATCATCATCCACGCGGGTGGCGGAGGATTTACTGGACACTGGCCGATCACATTTGGCTGAGACGCGCAGGCGCTTAGCCCCAGAATCGACATCCCTACGCAGATCGCTAATGGTTTTTTGCGCATCGGCTAAATCCTTCGTGTATTTGGCATCAATGGAAGCAATCGAAAGTTGGCGCCGGGTCATTTCATCAATCACTGCCTGTCGGTTATCAGCGAGTGATTTTTGTGTATCCCTCTGATTTTTATATCGTACGGCGTTATCACGATAATGGCCTAAGCCCAGCAATAAAGCCGCTAACAACACCACCAGCAGAAACGCCAGTACAACGCGCCAGTTAATAATTAACCAGGTCATGGGTTCAGGCTCCAGTTACAGATCTCCCGCTCTACGTCACGGCGGTTTGCCAGGCCCTGAATTCTCACCCGGTCAACATAAACCCAGCTGCGAAGGCCATCACAGGCTTGCTGATAGCGGCCGGCATTAAGGTTGCGCAGTACTGATGAGTGCTCGAATGCATTAATGCCGACGTTATAGCTAAAACTGATAAGTGCGGCTTTCTGATATGCATTCGACGGCACCTTTACGGACCTTTCCACCGACCGGGCATAGGGCTGCAGGTGCTTTTGCAGAAGCGCGTCGCACTCTTTTTGGGTATATGTTTTCCCCTGAATAACGTCCGGGCCAGTTATGCCGTTGCATACAGTCCAGATGCCGCCGACGTCACGGTATGGTGTGTAAGAATTGCCTTCGAGGCTTGGAACCAGAACAGCCGCGATGGCCAACGCACCGCCACCAGCTGCTGTGATGAGGCTTTTACGTAAAGCAGGTGAAATAGCCATTATGCTTTCTCCGCCAGCTTCAAAGCCTTGTTGACTGTATCAACTACTTCGGGCGCTTTGTCCTCATCATGCGCGGGTGACCTGTTGAGATAACTCTGGATCGCCGCAGTGCGTAAACTTTCCTGCTCTGCCTCGAACTTTCTGGCCATTTCCTCCCGGTTGCTCTCTTTGCGTTTGTAGTACGCATTCACAGCAAATGTCGCTATACCGAGCATCACACCACTGACCAGCCCGATGAAATTCCAGTCCAGGTGATAAACCCAGTCGTACCAATTGAAAAGACCGTTACAGACAAGGCCACCTGACGCGCAGTAGGTAACCCCTGATGCTATTTTGTCAGGCATAATTTTGACCATGTGAGTACCTCCGTTATTGACGGAAGCTGTGAGTAGTAAGGGAATAAATAAATACACACAATACACACTTTTATATTGATTCAATGTGTATGGTGCGTATAATTCAGTTATCAGTTAGCGAGACGGAGGAAGCTTGAAGAGTTCGGAACTGATAAAGCTGTTGGAGAAAAACGGTTGGCAACTTGAACGAGTGAAAGGAAGTCATCACCAGTTTAGTCATCCTGATTTCTCTATCGTTGTAACGGTTCCGCACCCTAAGAAGGATTTGAAAATCGGCACTGTTCATCAAATCATGAAGGATGCGAAACTTAAATAATCAGGAGCCGCCCGCAAGGGCGCTCTTTATGAGGAGTGCTTATGATCTATTACGGTGTCGTTGAAATCGATACTCTCGACGGGTCAGCCAGCGGTGTATTTCCCGGCATTGATGGATGCTCATATGCTGGCGACAATCTCAAGGAAGCGTTTATCGAAGCTGAGTCAGCCCTTGAAGCACACTTTGAGCTTTCGGCTGAGAAAGGCTTTCCGATTCCTGAGAGCAACCCTATTCCTGACATTGATTCAGGGACTATCAACAAGCACGGCAACAAAGTGATGTTAATCTGCGTTGATATCGACATTACCAAGTATCAGGGTAAATCTGAGCGCATCAACATCACCATGCCGCAACTTTTAATTGATAAAATCGACAAGGCAGTGGGCCAAAACTCACGTTATTCCAGCCGAAGCCATTTCATTGCAGAAGCGGCGCGGAAAGAGCTTTCCAATATCTGACCGAATTCCTTCGTCTTAATTGGCCGCCTTGTGCGGCCTTTTTTATTGGGTGCTCTGACGCAATTGCGATTAACAGCCCGGCACGTCTGCCCAGAGCAAATTTTTAATTGTTGATTTCAGCAGATGTCTGCTCAAAACGCTCACGCTCCAGTTCAACCCCGAGCGCCCTTCTTCCATGCTTTATCGCTGCCTTGACAGTCGCGCCAGAACCCATAAAAAAATCAGCGACCAGATCGCCAGGCCGGCTACTGGTTTGGATGATGTGTTCCATCATCTCTGCCGGTTTTTCACAAGGATGTTTTCCAGGATAAAAGGCAACGGGCGCATACGTCCAGACGTCAGTGTAAGGCACTTTCGCTGTGACTGAAAAAGGGCGCCTGAGGTAGTCATGTTCCTTCAGCAAGTCCCTGTAATTTCTGTCGAGGATCTGCCAGTTATCCACCAGCGAACTATGCCCCCTTTCCAGCAAACTTGACTGCTGCTTTTCGGCGGCGATTTTCTCAAACAGATGCTGCAGCTGTTTGTAATGTTTTTCACCGGGTAGCTGCCACTGGCTTCCACTAAACCAGTGGCTGGCCATGCTGGTCCCTGTTGCCTCGTTAATGGCTTTAGAAGAAACGCCCAGAGACTCTCTTGCGACCCGGAAATAACTTATCAAAGGGCTGAATACATTCTGCTTTAACTGGTTCCTGGTTTCTGACCATTCATTACTCTGCGGTTTATAAGGCCCGGCGTAATGCGCAGCAAAAATAATTCGTTCCGTCGCAGGGAAAAAAGCCCGCAGACTTTCTTTGTTTTGCCTCATCCATGGGCCGTGCGGTTTGGCCCACACAATATGACTCAACACATCGAACCGGTTGCGAACCAGTAATTCGGTGTCAGCTGCCAGACGGGAACCACAAAACATATAAAGACTGCCTGACGGTTTAAGTACCCGCCAGAACTCTGAAAGAAGCTCATCAAGCCACGAAAGGTAATGTTCCTCACTTTTCCACTGATTATCCCATTTACACGCTTTAACACGGTAATAAGGTGGGTCAGTGGCGATAAGGTCAACAGAACTGTCAGGAAGGGTTTTGATGAATTGCAGTGAATCAGCATTGACCAGATTAACACTGTTTAAATTTACAGTATTTTCCATAGATCCCTAAGCTTTACTCTGATAGGCTCACTGTGCTTTTGCGCTAAAGCAGTGGGCCTCGGTTTGCTTATGATCTTACCCATGAGCGAATGGCTGGTAAGGTGCTCCAACACCCTGCCAGCCGCCCATTTTCACAGCATGAATGCTGCGGGTTATCCGCAGCGCCTGAAATTCTCTCCGCCCCCCGATAAATCTTCCACCAGACCTGCCATAGCCAGCTGAGTCAAAATAAGCTGGCATTTTGGCGGTGTGATTCCTGTCATCTCTGAAACCTTATCCGGGGAAGTCCATTTAGAGGGAAGGAAATGTAAAACGGCCTGCGCCGTATCAGTCATATCTTCATGATTAATCATGTCTTTTTTCACTTTGAAAACCGTAAGTAACATACAGATAACTCTGTATGCAAAGACCATCAAGAGATAAATACCAGAAATAAAAAACGCCCTGCAGTTTTAAGACCGCAGGGCGCTTTGAGTGTCATGAAGACCGATTATCGGGATTTCGAACTGATGAACAGCACGCAGAAATCCCATCATTGGCGTGATAATGGTCCATTTTATTCACGCCGTCAATACATGAGATAAATCTTATCGCTTCAAACGCCTGATTTCGCCGTTTCCGGTGACACGCTGCAGCATCTCCCCTGCTATGGACTCTTCCTTATGGCACTGAGTAATGAGCGCTTCATAGAATGGTTTAAAATTTCGTGACCACGTTGGCTGGCTTACTGCCATAACGGCATAGCCAACAGCACGCCGCACAGTTTCAGCAGGCAGTCGCGCATAGCCGCGGCCGGTACATTTAGTGCAGGTTTTCATGACAGGTACGCCCTGAATCTCGCTCTGCTCAAGGTCCAGCACTTTGCCCTTTCCATGACAGCGACACGCATTGCTGATCACGCCCTTCCCTTCACAGGTGCCGCAACGGACACGCTGAATCTCTCTCACCTCTCTGACTTTCTCATAACTGGACGGTGTGAAGCCTTCAACGCCCATACGGACAGAGGCTTTGACAAAGTCGCGCGCAGGGAACGGCATGTGTGACTTTGTGCTGAATACCTCAGTATCAATAAACCCGGTACCACCGCAACAGGTACAGGGGTGTTTACTTGCCGCACTGCGCGAATAATCCATGTAGGCAAACGTTGCGAGCAATTGCACAAATTCGCATTTAATATTCTCTTCGAGTTCGGCGACCGCCCGGAAAAGCCCCGCCTTACTCAGACCGAATTCAGTTAACATCTCAACGGCGCGATCGCTGGACGTGATGCCATGCTTGGACAGGAATAATTCAAATCCGAAACGAGCCTGCGCGCCAGTCAGCCCGAAGGATGCCATCACATCCGAAATATCAAGGCTGTCACTGGCCGTTGCCCGTGGAGAATCGCTGAACGTAGGTGATTTAGGTGCGAAAAACTTTATCGTGCTTTCAAGGTTCAAGGTGATTCTCCTTACTGAATTTTGCTGCGTATGTTGTTTCAGGCAATGCTCTCGATCCTTATCAGCCCTGTCTCTCCCCAGATTTTTGTAATACGTGCATCCCATACGGCGCTGTCTTCATCAAACACAGCATCCATCAAAGCCTTGTGCAGATTATCGACATCGGGCCGCTGCTGGTGGGGCTGGCCGGTGAACTGCGTGCGCTTCTTTTTGCTCCAGCTGTCAGGCATGGGCAACACAAACGTGATGTGACAGCCACTGTCAGGCAGAGTGATGCCATGTAGGCGTACCTCATCGCAAAATGCCCGGTAACGCACGACCGCCGGACGCCTGGCCCAGCGGTCGCGCTGTGTCTGACGGGGCTTACCCAGCGGCGTTATTTCGTAGATCTGTAACATCAGAATCCACCTCTTTTGTTTGATTTGTGATTTTTGTTATCAGTGCGTGTGCGGGCCATCTCTGCAGCGTGGTACTGATCAAGTTCGTAGAGCACACCATTGCGCTGCTCTGCGTAACAGACGCCTGTCCGGCCATGGCGGTTGAGGCTCAGGATGTATTCAGTAAGAGACAGATCGGGAATGCCGTTTTCATCCTCGTCAGCATGGATCCCTACCCAGTAATCGCAATCCTGTTCAATCGAGCCGGTTTCTCGACTGTCGCTCGGGCGTGGGCGCTTGACCGAACGGCCTTCGACACCACGGTTCAGCTGCGTGAGGAGTACGACAGCGCATCCCAGCTCTTTAGCCAGGTTTTTCAGACCCTGGGTAATCAAACCAAAGCCAAGGCTTGTGCGCTCTGATTTTTCAGGCTTCATCAGGGTGAGGTAATCCACCAGGACCAAGCTGAGGGAGCCCTTTTCACGCTTAAGACGGCGACTCTCGGCCTGAATGTAGGACAGGGTTATCCCGGGTGTGTCATCCATGAAAATATTCCCGCTTTCGGCCAGTTCCATCGCTTTTGCGCTGGCCTTAGAAAACTGCATGTCATCAAATTTTTCGGGATAGAACGTTTCGGAATTCACTCGCGCCAGCTGGCTAATCGTGCGCTCAACCATCTGGATACCTGGCATTTCAAGGCTGAAAAGAAGTGTGGTTTTCTTTTCCACCAGCGCACAGTTGATTGCTATCTGCTGCAAAATGGTGGTTTTACCCATTTTAGGACGCGCACCGATAACGAAAAGTGAGCCTCGGACAATGAGTTTTGGCTCCATCAGCGCATCAAGGCCCGGTATGCCAGTTGTCAGGCCACGGACAGATTCCGGATCGTTAAATCGCTGATCGACTTCCTTTGACCAGTCGCCCAGCCAGTCCATAAACGGGCGATAACCCGTGCGCTTACCCGTGCGTGCGTGATCGGCAAGGTCCGTAAATACCCGCTGAGCCGCCTCATAACGTTCGGCAGCTGACAGACCATTCGACTCATAGAAATAAGCCATCATTTCAGTGGTTTTTTCAATGCCATAACGCAGCATGGCTTTATCACGAACTTCGTCTGCATAGGCAGTGATGTTTGCCGCGCTGGGCACAAACCGGGACAGTTCGGCAAGGTAGGCAAACCCACCAACGCTTTCAGTCACGCCCTTATTGTCCAGAGCAGTGGCCAGCGTCAGCAGATCAACCGGCATCTGGTTTTTATTCAGAGCCTGCATTTCTGCATAAATCAGCCTGTGCTGTGGAAGATAAAATGATTCCGGTTTGAGTCTGGCCAGGACGTTTTCAACACGCTCATTTCCCGTACCGTGCATGACGCTGCCAATAACGCATTTCTCGGCTTCGATGTTTTGAGGCATAACTTTTGGCTCAGCGATCATCCTTCGCCCCCTCTCTCACCAGCAGATAGGTCTCATCGTTGAGAAAGTATTCCAGCCCTTTACGATGCCAGACGCGCCCGGACCGCTGATCCTGACGGTCTTCCAGCATCCACCGGCAGTTTTCAGCAATGTAGGTCAGGTACTGACGCCATGATTCGAGTGTGAACGGTACGCCGTCCAGCTGGCGGGTCATTTTGGTCGCCTTCTTCCAGAAGGTGCGGATCTGGTTGCGTCGTTTGTCGCTAAGCAGGCGAACGGCTTTAGCCTCAGGCAGAACTTCGTGATAAACCGCTAAAACTTCTTCACAGGAGAAGGCCGGCTTTTTAGGTTCATTGATGTCCTGATTTCCTGTCTGAAAAGTAGGCTGTTCAGAGGGGACTGGAGCACACTCAATATCGTTAGATATTGAGTTATTATTTATAATATTGTTGTTTGTGGGAATATCGAGGGAATCATGAGGGAACAACACCTCGCCATCCGTTGCCACGACTGGCTTTATTGAGGGAATAACAGGGGAAACTTGAGGGAGAAAATCCCTGTTAATTTCACCCTGATATTCGTCGTATTTTTCAACAGTAATGATGGTAAATTTGCCGGGTGAATATGTTGAAATCATTTCCAGCTTGCGGAATTTTTTAAGCAGGTATTTAACCCGTTCAAGTTCAATACCTGTCTCCTTAGACAAAGTTGGAGCGCCTGTAATTTTCTGCCCACGGCCAATGACAACATCACCGTAATCAGTTGCCACGGTCTCAGGTGCATGGTTCATTTCCATAATCAAATGCACCCACAGGTGCACGGCTTCAGAGTCCTTATTGTAAAAGGGTAACTGCTTAATTTTTCGGTGGATCAAGGCGAACCCCCTTACGGCGGCCTCCGTTCTGACAGGTGTGGCTTTGGGTAATGCAATCACGTTACTCATGGCCGGATACCTCACGCTTCGCCTGTTCAAGGGCTTGACGAAGGAGGCGACAGGCATCGGGTGAATACTGGCGTGCGAGTACATCCCGTGCCATGTCTTTATGTACAGTAGGTTCCTGTTGCGGTTTACGGCGTTTTTGTCGCATAATTAACCTCGCTAAAGGTAGTAACTGCATAAGTACCCGGCTGAACAGTTCCCCCTGTTCAGCCTTCCTCTTTTTTAACCTCGTTAAAAAATTTATCGAAGTGCTCCCTTGATACGATGCATTCGTGTTCATAATCGTCATACATGAAAATGATCTGCCGCTCTTTCCTGTCATAGCTGATGACGCGCACGACAATGCCGCGCTTGTTCCTGAAGCGCTTGTCGGTTTCAACAAACCTTTCATCCACCAGCGCCCCCGTCATTTAAACGAATGTGCTCAAGCATTGAGAGAAGCGCTTTCGCCGTTTCACCGGTTAGCACTACGTTCTGTTCACAGCCCGGCGCTGCAATACATCCCTCTGGCAACCCCAGTTGGTGGATCATCCGACAAGCCAGTTTGCAAATGCTCATCCTGTTACGGCTTAGGCCAGATGGATGAATACCCATATCTATAGCCAAAGCCTTATTACCCTGAGTCATAGCCTGTCGGTGGAAAAAACTCTCCAGTGTTTCCGGCTTGCAGTTAACTCGTACCGAATTGCTCGAAATTGCAATTGAATCCATCTAATTTTTCTCCATGAATGCCTGATATTTGATTGACTTGACTCCAGCTTTTCAGCTGGAAGTAAAGCGTGAATAGGATGTTTAACTGACAGACGAGTGCTCTTAGACGTATCTCTGCGGATAAAGAATTTGCATCTCACTGATTTTACCTTTGAAAAATCTTGAGATTCTTTCTGCAGTCTCGATCGACGTGACTTGGATGCCCCTTTCAATGCGGCTCAAGTTTCCAACATCGATTTTTACGGCTAAGGCTACCTCACTGATCGTTAATCCATTCTCCTCACGCATTTTTCGTAGTGGTGTTTGCATCTGACGCCCTCATTTAATGCGCTGTACGCATATTATTGCATTCGCATAATTTGCGCAACACGCTTTGCGAGTGACGCATAAATGATTTCAAATACACATATGAATGTTGGAGAAAAAATTCGCCAAATCCGCAAGGCGAAAAACATGACATTGAATGAATTGGCATTGCTTGCGGAGAGCGATGTAGGGAACCTGTCACGATTAGAGCGTGGTAAACAGGGGTACAGTCATGCCCAGATCATAAAAATTGCCGCTGCGCTTCATGTACCAGCATCGGAGCTATTCTCAACTGATGATGTTAATGATACTGTACTTTCATACAGTATTGATTCGCTGATTCAGGCGAGGAGGCATGATGTGTACAGGGTTGATGTACTTGAAGTTTCTGCAAGCGCAGGCAATGGCTCACCATCTCGTGATTTGGTTGAAGTTATACGATCGATAGAATATGAACCTGAGCAAGCCAAACTAATTTTTGGTTCTATTCCTCAAGAAAAAGTGAAACTGATCAACGTCCGTGGAGATAGTATGCAAGGCACTATCGAGCCGGGAGACTTAATTTTTGTCGATCAGCGAGTCACCTATTTTGATGGAGATGGGATTTATGTTTTTGATTTTAATGGCGATACATTTGTTAAGCGATTGCAAAAAGTTAAAAACGACTTGATAGTGATCTCTGATAATTCCAAATATCGAGAGTGGACTATAACCCCTGAAGAATCTGAGATGCTACATGTGTCTGGTAGAGTGATGTTAAGTCAGACACAGCAATTCAGGCGACACGGCTAACCCCTCCATGGACCAATCTTGAAACCCGCTTTGCGGGTTTTTTTGTTTCTCTCGCAAAAAAAACCGCTTTTTTAAGCCATTCAAAAACAAAAAGTTAAAACTTTTTATCTGCACTTCTACATCCAAATCACAAAATATGCGCTTGACGCATATGCGCTAAGCGCAATATATTCATCCTGCACCACAGATTTCTCGCTCTTTAACAATTCGGCAAGCGCTTCTGTATCAAGGCAGACAGTACGCAGCTCGCTCACTCCCTGCGACATCATGGAAGGTGCTACAGGCGAGGCAAAACATACGCCAGCACAGTGAGCAAAGCAGAGGGTACAACTGATACAAAAGCGCTTTTTAATAACCAAAAGGAGATAAGCAGATGAAGTAGAAAAGCGGTAAGACCGCAGCCGTATGGCAATGCAGCTGTAATGATGTTGCCCCGAGTCTCCACGTTGAGAGCCAGCTTTGCATCTGGTGAGGGTAAATAAGAAAAGAAGCGCCGGTGTCGCAGCGTAACTGCCAATTACGCACTGGTCAGAGCCAACGGGGAACTGAGATGAACCGGGGTTACGAACTCAAGGGCATGAGCGCGGCCACTGCGTCAGTGTGGCGGTAGTTTCTTTTGAGCTGCGTGAGATAGCAGGCGCAGCATCAAAACGAACTGACCAACTTATCGCATGGGGAAAGTAGAGATGGATAAAGCCTACGAAGAATATTTTGAAAGCCTGAAAGAAGGCGAAGAAGTGCTGAGCTTTGCCGAGTTTTGCGAAGCTTTAGCACCAGCCAAGAAAGGTTGACGCCTCACCAGGGCAAGCCCAGACGATATCTGAGTGGCTTAAAAAACAGATGGGAGCCGGTGGAAGCCCGGCACACAACAGGTAAGAGCATTGGTTGGAACGCACATAGAAGCTTTGTTGTCCGGGCCAGTGGCTGGGGAAGAATCCAGTACAAACCGACCGGCGGCCAGATCGGTGCCAGGTTACGCAGTGCTCTTTCCGTTGTGGTGAATGACGGATGATGACCGTCAAACGGTTGAGATTGATAAGCGGGCGAAACGTTCTAAGCGAGCATAAGGACTGGTCAGACGCGGATGGAACGGGCGGCTACGATTTTAAACACCGCGCCACTGAGCTGGGTATGTCACCAGCCACCACAACAAAACGGGGGCAGCACCGGAAAAGTCTGCCAGTTCTTCAAGCACGTGTCCGCGTGTGACCCGAACCATGCTGGCTGGGAGGTCAGTCCGTAACAGGGTAGAGCATTTGGAGGCGAACCATTAAGCCGGCGAAGAGTGTTCTATCCGTTGTGGTGAATTGCAGTCCATCGAGACAACCAGAAGATCAGCGTCTGGCGCCACAACCCCATAATTGCTGTGGAGTCTTTAGCCCCCCTAACCGGGGGCCTTTTTTTGACTTCTTTTTAGCCTTCCGAGGTATCCATGGATTTCATACCAAAACTAACGCGGCAGCGCATTAGCGAACTTCCCAAAGGTACGCCGATCCGCATCGGTAATCGCAACGTCATTTTCGATGGCTGCAGCATTGAGCCCAATTACAAGGGCGAAGAACAAACTTTTGTTTATTACATCGATAAGAACGGCCAACGCCATCGTCACTTTGAATGGCTGTTACTCGAGTCTGCTACCGAATTCATTGAGTCGGAGCTGTGTGAATACTGTGCCCGATTCCGGCATCCCACGGACATTAAGCGCAGGATTATCCGCTTCTGGAACCGTAGCGAAGTCCTCTCTTTTTGCAGCGACAAAGGCTGCGCAAACCTTTACCAGCAAACAATCCGCGTCCCGGCTGCGCGCCAGGGCAAACCAAGGAGACGTATCTCATGAGCCATGTAAATCGCCTGCAGTTCAAACATCGCCTGACGGGCGCTGATTTCCATCCAAAGCCACGCCACTGGCTAACACCATTACTCATCGCATTGTGTGTGGTGGCGGGAATGTGTTTGCTATGACAGTGACAACGATCCCCACTGAATTAGCCCTCAACGAGGCCATGCGTTCGCTGGCGATCAGTACCATCCTGGTGCTGTGTGAGCAATACAAAATCAGCTCTGCCGATCTGGAAATGCTGGCCCACCAGCTGGCACGTAGTGAAGCAAATTCGACAACGCACCAATCAACGATCCTCTGAAGTTTTAGCAATGCGTTGCTGTAAAAACAATCAATTTACTGATTACCGTTCACCATAACCGCCTGCAGCTAAGGCGGTTTTTTTATGAGATCTAACCATGTCATGGATAACCACTCAGTCCGGCAAGCACTTCGATTACCTCAATCCTTCTGTTGACAGTATCTGCATTGAAGATATCGCCTGCGCCCTTTCCAATATCTGCCGCTTCACTGGCCACTTGCATGATTTTTACAGTGTCGCGCAGCACTCCGTTCATGTGAGCTACCTGGTAGAGCCAGAGTTCGCACTTGAAGCCCTGCTGCATGATGCCGCCGAGGCTTACTGCAGCGACATTAATGCGCCGCTTAAGCGCTTACTACCCGATTACCGATACATCATCAAACGGGTTGAGAAAGTCATTGCCGCTAAATATGGCCTTCCTCCTGAGATGAGCCAGCAAGTTAAGCACGCTGATCTGGTCATGCTTGCGACCGAACGCCGCGACCTCGATTTTGACACTGGCACGCACTGGCAGATGCTGAATGGAATTGAACCAGCTCAACACTTCATTATCTCGCCTTTAAATCCCCGCCAGGCACGTGTGCTTTTCCTTCAACGTTACAACGATTTGAAAACCGGAGAACGGAACAATGAAAACACCAGACGTTAAATCGGCATTGCGCGCGCGTTTCTGCTCCCCGGAATGGTCAATATTTTTTGAGGTTGCTGATGGTACTGGAATGCATCAGCGACGCTGGGCAGACGCAGTGGCCATGAACATGTACCCATCACGCGGCATGGAAATTCACGGTTTTGAAATTAAGGTTAGCCGCGGAGACTGGCTGCGTGAACTCAAAAACCCAGAAAAATCATCTACGGTTCAGCAGTTCTGTGACCGTTGGTGGATTGTGGCGCCTAAAGAAATCATTAAGCCCGGCGAGCTACCGCCTACATGGGGGCATTACGACGTAACTCCTGCTGGAATTATTCGCCAGATGGTTGCAGCGCCAAAGCTTGAATCAGTTCCTGTCAACAAATCCTTTGTGGCTGCCATGTTGCGGCGAGCCGGTGGCGTTGATGAAGCGGTTATGGCGGCGGCGGTCTCGCGAGAACGTGAGCAGTTAGAAGCGCTATTTAATGATCGTTTGCAACGCGAGGTTGATTATCGGGCAACAAAAGCCAATACAGCCCTGGAAAAATTGGCGGAATTTGAGAGGGAAACGGGCCTTTCGATTGATGGCTATGGGGCTATTAAAGAGGTAGCCGATGCTGTGCGCTTCATACGTCATACAGGTGCGCTCGCGACGTGGCGAGGCCTCGAGGGACTTGCCACAGAAGCTGAACGGTTTTCGGCCAAAGTACGCGAGTTCACAAGTGCAAATAGTTTGCCCCATGACAATGCGGATAAGGCGGGTGTGTGATGAAAACTACTATCCGTATTGACCAGATGAAGTTGGTAACTGCGATTAGCTTTGAAGTCTCTCGCCAGTATCCCGGCGTAACTGTAGACGCTGACCAGTTCAACGCCATTATCGCTGCAGCTAATAGCGTCAAGGCCGCTTACGATAGCACTGAAGTAGAAGTTGTCGAAGGGGATGAAGAAGATGCGTGAGCGACCAATCCTCTTAAACGCCGAAATGGTTCGTGCAGTTCTGGACGGCAGGAAGACGCAGACGCGCCGCATGTTGACTCCGCGCCAACTGAAGATGATAGATGCCGCTGCCAGTTTCGGTGAATGCTATCCGCTTGAGTCCGGCCACCAGCATGAAAACAGCCAAAGTTACTACCGCGAATGGTGCCCGTTCGGTGCAGTAGGTGATCGCCTGTAGGTGCGTGAGACTTGGGCCCGATACAACATTGACCAAGATAGCCACGATATTGCTTATCGTGCCACTACTCCTGACGATTGGCCGAAAGGAGGTCGCTGGCGTCCATCCATCCACATGCCGCGCTGGGCTTCCCGCATAACGTTTGAGATTACCGGCGTTCGTGTGGAACGTTTGCAGGATATCAGTCGCGCAGATGCAATTGCGGAAGGTGGGCCGCAGAGCCACCCATCTATTGACGCTGTATCGCAGGATTACTGTTTCCCGGACTTCTCCCGGTCGTGGTTCGGACAAACGTGGTGGAGTATCTACGGCGAGGAAAGCTGGCAGGCTAACCCGTGGGTGTGGGTCATGGAGTTTAAGCGCGTGGAGGTGGAGTGATGGCGACCAAAGAGGAAATCAGTGAAGGCTTACAGAAGCTTGTTAGTCAGGCATACAGTTACGCTGCTTCGCTTGATTTGGGACCGGAGCGCATAGAGGCGTTTGATCTGTCGGAAGCTTTGCGCCGACTTCAGCGCCGTGGCGCGGCCAGCCAGATGCTGGCTGCTACCAATCCACTCTTAGCCTTCGGTGATGATGACGAAGATGAAGATGAGGATTGGGATGAGGATGACGACTGATGGTTACTAAGTCTGATTTGCAGGCCAAGGTAATTGAGTTGGAAAAGGATAATCAGGCGCTGAAAAAGCTTCTGGACCGCGCGGAGCGTGAGCTGAATGACAAGCTCTATCCAGAGGAAATGCCGCCGATTCCCGTTCCATACCTCATTACCTGTCAGATGAAGTATTACCGGATGCCGTGGGAGCCATTCTGGTGTTACGAACATCTCCAATGGTGCGATGAGCTGGATAGCAGCTTTCCTTATTCGATGGCTGACAACTCATGCCCTATTTGTAGAGGTGCTGAATAATGGCAAAGTCCCCCGCCGAACGCAAAGCACAGCAGCGTGCCAGGCAGGCCGCCGCCGGTGTCAGAAAGCTGGAGATTGTTCTTGATGAGCAGGAACTGGCGATGCTGGAGCAGAACTGCTCCGCTCGCCGTCCAGGGCGTGAGCCCTACGAAATGGCAGAGTATATCGCTCTGCTTATTCGCCAGGACGATGCGCGGGCCCGTAGCCGGTTCAAATCGATGAGTAAGCGCAAGTGCGGTAAGTGTGGTGATTGCCTGCCTGTGCAGGATTGCCCACTGAAAGAAGAGTCAGACTGTTGGGTTTGCCTAGGCTGGCATGAAACGAAATTAATTATATAATGTTCTGTGACATGTCACGGAGAAAAACATGAAAATTGATCAGCAATACCTCAAAGATCTGCTTATTGCTTTTGAAGACAATGATGGCCCTCAGACAAATATCTTAGAGTTGAAAGATGCTGGGTTTGACTATTCAGAGCAAAAGTTTATTTTTCACATGCGTTTACTGGACGACAAAAATTTAATTTCTCGTACCGACGGAGAACCCGGATTTGGACTTTTCTTAGGTGCTGATGATACCGCGAGTTGGGCTGTTCTCCCTCTTCGCCTAACATCTCAAGGGCACGATTTCATCGAAGCTTTGCGTCAAAAAGAGGTTTGGAATTCAGTAAAGGATAACTTCAAGGAAGCAAGCATCTCGACGTTGGTAGATGTTGCAAAACAACTCGCACAAGGCTTCGCCAAGCAAAAGATCAAACAGCTAACAGGCTTCGATCCGGATTGATAACTATGTGAACATTATCAAGTAGCTAGGTTTATTAAGAAGAGATTGCAGCACAATACTAACGCTGCGATGAAATTACGCTCAGAAACAATCCGAAAATTAATAAGAGGAATTTTCATGGACGGAGGTATTGCTGCTTTACTTGCTGCGGCGCTAGGAGCTATAGGAGCAGCCATTGGTTTAATCATAACAAAAGAAAATAAGACATCTGAGTTTCGGCAGTTATGGATAAATGAACTACGTGATGCAATTGTTGGATTGTCACAAGCCTATCAACTAGCAGCTGATAGAGCCCCTAATTCCAAGGAGGACAAAAAAAAGGCGCGCTTAGAGGTAAATAAATTAGTTGCGGAGATACAGCTAAGGCTGAATGGTAACAATCCAAATAAACACGAGCTAGCACTTAAGGAAATCCTTGTAAAAGCTGAGAGTGAGGTGCTAGCTGAAAATGCTAATGTAGTAAATTTAGTTATCCAATTACTCAAAGCAGGAAGTAAAGTTTTAAAAGCTGAGTGGAAGAGAGTAAAAAGAGGTGAATTGAAATACAGAATTTGTGTGTGGATTGCTTCCTCTTTAGCGGTCATGTCTATGTTAATTTCTGGAACTTATCTTTATCACCATTTCGATAAGATAGTTAACATAATCACAAATTAAAAAATTGATCAAAATTACCTCGCCAAGGCGGGGTTTTCAATTGCCGCAAATTCTATGAATGTCTAAATTCCTTGCGCACTACGCGCAATCCCCCCTTTACGACACCACTGCCTATGTAGGCGTCTGGAACATGCTGCTCATCGTTATGTTTTGCCTTGAGCTTTATAACTGTGAGGTGAGTTAATGCAAACTCAGCCACCTGAGGGAAAGCCTACTGGAACGGCCGGCAGGTCACCTGCTGCTGTTCCGCCTATGATTTCCCGCATCGCTTTAGCGGTGGCCGATGCAATGGCTACCAGATGGCAAAAAACTGCTTCGAAAATCGCCTCAGCTGCCTGAATTGCATTTGCCTTCATGAAGGCGGCTGCGACGTAGTGAACGAAACCGAAACTCCCGCCGAATGCCCGCACGTAGTGGATTTTTGCTCTTACTACCAGATTGATTTATCGAGAAAATTCAAACGCTGATTTGAGGTATCCCACGTATGGAACCAACCCATCTATCGCCATATTGCCTGGCGCTTGAAACTTTGCGCGCCCAGCCTACCCACCAGCTAAAACAGATTGGCGATCAGTGGCGTACGCCCGATCGTCTCTGGTGGGGAATAAATTCGATGTTCGGTCCGTTCGTGCTGGACCTCTTCGCCGATGAGAGTAATGCCAAATGCGAGGCGTATTACAGCGCCGAAGATAACACACTTTCGCAGAACTGGTCGGAACGCCTGGCAGAGCTAAAAGGCGCAGCATACGCTAACCCGCCCTATTCCCGCGCCTCGCAGCACGACGGGCAGTATATAACAGGCATGCGCCAGATAATGGCCCATACGCTGACGATGCGAGAGGCTGGCGGTCGCTACGTCTTTCTGATTAAAGCGGCAACGGGCGAAGTCTGGTGGCCCGAGGATGCCGACCATATCGCCTTCATTCGGGGCCGAATCAGTTTTGACCTGCCCGTCTGGTACCGGCCAGAAGAAGGCCAGCCCAGCGAATCGTCTGCCGGGTTTGGCGCTGCTGTCGCTGTTTTTGATAAGTCCTGGCGAGGGCCAAAGTTCGATTACATCAGTCGTGATAAGTTGGAAGCCCGCGGCGCCACGTTTATGGCTCAAATTGAGCGAGCCGCGCAACGTCTGACGCCTCCAAATATTCCGGTCCCCATCCCAGAGTCAGCGAATGATGTCTGGCCAGCCGAAGTGCAGCTATTAGCGGACCAGCTTCCAGATCTTAATTCACTCGCTACCGAGCACAAGCGCAAGGTCATGCATCACATGAACCGCATGCTGCTGGAGCGCCAGCCCTCAACAGAAATCATTGCTGCAGCGCAGTCGCTGACGGCCACTTTCGGAGAACAAACCCTGTGAGAGAAATCATTGTCGATAATTTTGCCGGGGGCGGCGGAGCCAGCACCGGCATTGAAATGGCAACCGGCCGCAGTGTCGATATCGCCATTAACCATGATCCAAACGCGATCGCCATGCACACCACCAACCACCCTGACACGCTTCATTACTGTGAGTCTGTGTTCGACATTGACCCAGTGGCAGCGACCGCAGGTGCACCAGTCGGGCTGGCGTGGTTTTCACCTGACTGCCGCCATTTCAGCAAAGCCAAAGGCAGTAAACCGGTTAAAAAAGAAATTCGCGGTCTGGCCTGGATAGTCGTTCGCTGGGCACTGGCAAAGCGTCCCCGCGTTATCATGCTTGAGAACGTCGAAGAATTTAAAACCTGGGGGCCGCTGTTACCCACAGAGGAACGACCGGATACGGCCCGCGCAGGTGAAACCTTTGCCGCGTTCGTCGGCATGCTGAGTACCGGTGTTCCTGCTGATCACCCTGCGCTGGATGAGGTCTGCGACTTTCTGCAAATCGGCAGGCACAGCGCAGACGCGCATAAACTGGTAAAAGGCCTGGGCTATGCAGTTGAGCATCGGGAATTACGTGCCTGCGATTTCGGCGCGCCAACCATCCGTAAACGCTTCTTTATGGTCATGCGCTGTGACGGGCAACCAGTAACGTGGCCGGAGCCCTCACACGGTGATCCGAAAAGCCTGGCCGTCCAGTCCGGACACCTCAAGCCATGGCGCACAGCTGCCGAGTGCATCGACTGGTCTATTCCCTGCCCGAGCATATTTGGACGCAGTAAGCCGCTGGCAGAAAACACGATGAAACGTATTGCACGCGGCATCCAGCGATTCGTGCTCGACAATCCGACTCCGTTTATCGTTAAGTGCAATCACACCACCAGCAAAGGTGGATATGACTGCTTTCGCGGACAGTCGCTGCACGACCCGCTACAGACAATCACGCGCAAACATGGCTATGCGGTGGTCACACCTCATCTGACAAAATTCCGTACCGGGGCAACCGGGCAGGAAGTTACCGATCCTGTACCTACCATTACAGCGGGTACCTCTAAACGTCCGGGCGGCAATGGTCATGCGCTGGGCATGGTTATCACGCACCTGACTCCGTTTATCGTAGGTGCCTGTGGCCCGAAATACTCTGCTAATCCCCGGTCTACAGACCAGCCGATTAATACCGTGGTTAACAAAAATCACTCCTGCCTGATAACACCAGTGGTTGTAAGACAGTTTGGCAAAAGCACTGGCCATACTGTTGATTCACCATCAGGCACAGTGACAGCTGGCGGCGGAGGAAAAAGCGCTCTGGTTTGTCCGACCTTAATTCAGATGGGATACGGGGAAAGAGTCGGACAGGCACCGCGCGTACTGAATCTGGGTAAACCTGTCGGAACTGTCACAGCGGGCGGCAACAAGTTTGCGCTTGTCTCGGCGTTCATGGCTAAGCATTTTGGCGGCAACTATACCGGCCCCGGCGCCGCGGTAGATGGGCCAGCACATACCGTAACCACCACGGATCATCATGCACTGGTTACCGCTAACATCATGGTTAACAACACGGGCCACCCGGGCGGCTCCGTTGAGGAACCCGCTCACACAGTGACGACCGGAAATCACCATGCTGTTGTCACATCGAACCTTATTAAGTTTCGCGGAACCAATACGGGCCAGACCACTGACAGCCCGGCCCACACTATCACAGCAAACGGTAATCACCTGGGCGAGGTCCGGGCGTTCCTGATGAAATATTACGGGAATGAAAAAGGCGGCGTAAGCCTGGACGAACCGCTGGGAACGGTGACCACTAACGACCGCTTTGGTCTGGTCACGGTCGATGGCACCGATTATCAGATTGTCGATATCGGCATGCGCATGCTCCAGCCGCATGAGCTCTATGCTGCGCAGGGTTTCCCTTCCTGGTATGTCATCGATCGGGATTATCGCGGTAACAAATATGCCAAAGATAAACAGGTTGCCCGCTGCGGCAATGCCGTTCCACCCCCGTTTGCCGAGGCGCTTGTAAGGGCCAATTTGCCGGAAATGTGTTCGCCTCTTTCACAGGAGAAAATCGCATGAAAGAAATCCCTTCTCGCCAGATGGCTGTCATTGGAACGAACGAAAAAACAGGTGAGGAAGTGTACTTTAAATCAGCTTATTACGCTCCGGGTTTCCACCGTTCTGGAATTAAAGAAGCAATAAGCGGACGTGCAAAGTCACACCGTGGTTACACGTGGCGTTATGCAACGAAAAAAGAGCGTGAGTATTACTCTAACCACTAATTTCCATCCTTCTAACTTAATAGGAATTCTTATATTAAGGGGTCATCATGCCAGAAATAACTTTGCGTGAATGGAACGAACGTCAACCACGCCCCCGGTGTATGGAACAGGTAAGGCGCTGGGTCAGGCAGCACAGGCTTTTCCCACCACCTCGCCTTGATGGGCGTGAATACCTCATTCAAGAGGATGCTGTAAAAATTGATCCAAGAAATCCTGCAGCAACGCCCCAGCTAAAAAAATCATTAACCCAGAGGATAAGAAATGGCAGCAAGGAGACGAAGCAGTAAAACCAATGACCTCCCTCCGAATTTATATTGTCGGAATGGTTATTACAGTTTTCGTGACCCAAGGACGGGTAAGGAATATGGGCTGGGTCGTGATAAAAGGTATGCTGTCACTCAAGCTATTGATGCCAACATGACGATAGTAATTAAGCCTGTGAGAGGGTTAGTAGACAGAATAAATAATACGGAAGTTCATAATATGGGTGAGTGGTGTGAAAAATACATACAAATTTTAGAACGTAGAGAAATAAGCTCTGGAACAATGGCTGAATATAAAAGCCGCGTTAACGCCATAAAAAATACGTTTTTTGATTCCCATGTGAATAGCATAACAACAAAGGATATAGCTATATTTCTTGAGGGTTATGTTACATCGGGTAAAGAAGCCAGGGCGAAACTTTTACGCTCAACTTTATTAGATATGTTCCGCGAGGCAATAGCCGAAGGGATAGTGGAAACTAATCCAGTAGAAGCCACCAGAAACGCCAGAATAAAGATTAAACGCAGCAGGTTATCAGAGGATGAGTTCAACGCCATTCTTGCCGCAACAAATGGGTGTCAACCATGGATTTCTCTAAGTATGAAACTGGCTTTGGTCACAGCCCAGCGCGTAAGTGACATCGTTAAAATGAGATGGGAGCAAATTCATAATGAGAGGATCCGCGTAGAACAGAAGAAGACGGGGATGAAACTTGCTATACCTCTTTCAACAGCTGTGGGTGGTATGACTCTTTCAGACGTTCTGGGGGAGTGCCGATCACTCTATGCGTCGTGTTCCACTGTCATAGCAACGCGGACGGGTGGCGAGCTTGACGTTAAAAGCGTATCTCGTGCTTTTGCTAAAGCGAGAGACGCAACAGGAATCAACTGGGAAGGTAACCCACCATCTTTTCATGAGATCAGGAGTCTTGCTGCAAGGCTGTATGAAGCAGGTAAAGGGGAAAAATACGCTCAGAGCATCCTCGGACACAAGTCAGCGGAGATGACTGAGCGTTACACAGACGCTCGGGGTAGCCAATGGCTGGAGATAGAATAATGGATTAATTTCGAATGATTTCGGATTTTTCACCGTAACCAATTAAAACTTAGCTAATTTTTCCAAAATCCATCAATCCAGCTCATTGATGACCTTTCTGTTAAAAACTGACCTGGTCCAGTCGTCTCGATACTGCTGAAAACCGCTTCAGCAGACGGTAAATGTCGCTCATTAAACCACAACCAATTAAGACTGTGGATAAAAATCTGGTCTTACCCCTGAGCAACGCCGCTGCTCAGGGTGGATTTTACTGCTTAGCCTGGCGGCGATGACGCCAGATTTCAATCACACCCGGCAGAATCGATACCACGATGATCCCGAGGATAAGCAGCTTAAGATTTTCCTGCACCACAGGCAAATCGCCAAACAGATAACCCGCATAGGAGAACAGCAGCACCCAGGCCAGCGCGCCAGTGACGTTAAACAGCGCGAAGTGGCGATAGGACATGTGCCCCATTCCGGCGACGAAAGGCGCAAAGGTGCGCACGATAGGCACGAAGCGGGCCAGAATAATGGTTTTCCCCCCGTGACGGGCATAAAACGCATGGGTTTTATCGAGATAGCTGCGGCGGAAAATCTTTGAGTCTGGGTTACTGAACAGCCGTTCGCCAAACAGTTTGCCAATGGTGTAGTTCACGGCATCCCCGAGAATAGCGGCAATGACCAACAGCGCCACCATGAGATGCACGTTGAGATCGTTACCCGGCAACGCGGCCAGCGCCCCTGCCACGAACAGCAGCGAATCCCCTGGCAAAAACGGCGTCACCACTAATCCCGTTTCGCAGAACAAAATCAGGAATAAAATGGCGTAAATCCAGATGCCATACTGCGCTACTAATTCGGCCAGATGCACGTCAATGTGCAGAATAAAATCGACCACAAAATGGATGAACTCCATAACGATCCCTTGTACGTAAGGTTAATTAATCCGCGAGGAACAATGGCCCCATCGCCGGCTGTGGTAAAGCAAAATGCGCGGGATAATCCACCGCAACCAGATAAAGCCCTTCGGCTTTCGCCGTCGCCGCTGCCAGGGTACGGTCTTTGGCGGCCAGCAGTTCAGCCATCCAGGATTCTGACTGATTTCCACAGCCAATTTCCATCAGACTTCCGACAATATTGCGCACCATATGGTGCACAAAGGCATTCGCTTTGATATCGACAATCACATAAGGCCCCTGACGCGTGACATTAAGGTGCATCACATTGCGCCACGGCGTTCGCGACTGGCACTGCACGGCGCGAAAAGACGTAAAATCATTCTCGCCCAGCAGGCACTGACCGGCACGCTGCATCTTTTCCACATCCAGAGGATAGTAAAAGTGCGTTACACCGTTGCCCAGAATCGCCGGACGTAGCCGCTGATTGTAAATCAGATAACGATAGCGCCGGGCCGTCGCGCTAAAGCGGGCGTGAAAGTCATCCGGCACCGCCTTTACCCAACGCACAGCGATATCATCAGGCAGGTTGGCGTTGACGCCTAACGTCCAGGCCGCATCGGCACGCGGCGCCACGGTTTCAAAATGCACCACCTGTCCGGTGCCATGGACCCCGGCATCGGTGCGGCCGGCACAGAATACGCTGACCGGATGGTCAGCCACTTTCGACAGCGCCCGCTCCAGCTTTTCCTGCACGCTGCGCACTTCCTGCTGACGTTGCCAGCCATAGTAACGGCTGCCGTCGTACTCAATGCCCAGTGCCAGTTTTTTTGTCTGACCTTCTGACATCAGTACATGTACTCCTGGACCAGCTTCTCAGCGGTTTTTACGACCATCAGTGCGCCGCCGAAACGAACGTTGTCCGCCACTGACCAGAACTGCAACAGCTCCGGAATGCCGTAATCATTACGCACACAGCCGATGCTCATTTCATCGGTGCCGGAGGCATCCGTGACCGGCGTCGGCACCTCGGCCTCTTCACTCAGACGAATATCGGCCGCCAGTGCCCATTCTGCCCTCGCCTCTTCGGCCGACAGCGGGCGCAGGTTTTCAATGTGGACAATCTGCGCATTGCCATAAAACACCGGTGCCTGAATGCTGCTGACGGCAACCGGCAACCCGTCGTCCTGTAACACTTTACGCACCTGATCGACCAGGCGACGCTCGCTTTCTACGCTGCCTTCACTGTCCGCCTGCTGCGGCAGAAGGTTAAAAGCCAGCTGGCGACCAAAATGGTGCTCGTCAGCGGGCACGCCGTTCAGCAAACGTGCACTTTCCCCTGCCAGCGCATCCACGGCCGCTTTGCCGTGCGTGGAGACAGAGATCAGATTCGTCACCTGTAAACGGCCTAAACCTGCCGCATCGACCAGCGGTTTAATCGCCGTCAGCAGCTGGCTCACCAGATTATCTGCCACGCTGATGATATTGCGATTACGGTAATCAGCCAGCACCTGGGGATTGACGTCCGGCACCACCAGCGGCACGTCCGGTGACAGGGCAAACAGCTCACTGCTGTCGATAACCAGGCAGCCTGCACTCGCCGCTTCTTCTGCATAGCGTTCTGATGCCTCGCGACCGGCTACAAAAAAGGCCAGTTGCGCCTGTGACCAGTCAAACTCCGCCGCGTTTTCGACCCGAACAGAGCGGCCTTCGAAACGTTTAATTTCACCGGCACCGTTATCGCTCGCCAGCAAATACAATTCACCAACCGGGAACTGGCGTTGAGCCAGCAGTTCCAGTACAGCGTTCCCTACTGCGCCTGTTGCGCCAAGTAGCGCAATATTCCAGCCGTCAGACATGTTGGTTTACCTCAGACAATGACATAAAAACAGAAGGCGGTGATGTCACCGCCCGGGGATTCAGAATTATCCCTACCTTCACCCGCCGTTCACGCAGGCGGAACCAATCAGGTTGAGGATAATATGGCGTTAAAGCCCAGTTGAATAAGCAGATCAGCGGTGGCCTGATCATCACAGTTCACCTGTAATGATGACCATTCACGACGCTCTTCATACTGTTTGCGCAGGCGGTCAAACTCGCCCGGTTTTGCCGCCACTTTTCGCAGTGGCGCATCATCGCGGCGCACATCATACACCAGATGCACTAACCGTTTCAGCGTTGGCTGATCGAGCGGCCCATTCAGACGGATCTGGCTGAATTCCGGCGTCGGTAACAGGCTGTCGAGCGGCACCTGCTGCGGTTGCCCAATAAAGTCGCACCAGGCCTCGAAAACCTGGGTGGTGCCGCGCGCTTTGCCTTCCAGGGTATAACCGGCAATGTGGGCTGTGGCGATATCGACCTTATCCAGCAGTGCCAGGGAGAGATCCGGCTCCGGCTCCCAGACGTCCAGCACCACGCTCAGATCGTGGCGCATGTTCAGCACTTCCAGCAGCGCGGCATTATCGACTACCGGGCCGCGGCAGGCATTAATCAGAATGGTGTCAGGCTTCAGGGCCATCAGTCGCGCAGCATCCGCCAGATGCCAGCTCTTGTAAGGGCCAGATTTAAACAGTGGCGTATGAAACGTCAAAATATCGGCCTGCTCAACCAGCGTATCGAGCGAGTGAAAATCCCCTTCGTCCCCACGGTCAGCCCGGGGTGGATCGCACAGCAGCGTTTTCACGCCCCAGGCTTCCAGGCGTTTCTGCAGACGGCTGCCCACGTTACCCACGCCAACAATGCCCACGGTACGATCGCGCAACAGAAAACCGTCGCGTTCAGCCAGCAGCAGCAAGGCAGAAAAAACATACTCTACGACGGCGATGGCGTTACAACCGGGTGCGGCCGAGAACGCGATGCCCGCCTGCGCCAGCCAGGCTTCATCGACGTGATCCGTCCCGGCCGTGGCCGTGCCCACAAACCTGACAGGTTTATCCTGCAGTAACGCCGCGTTAACCTGAGTGACCGATCGCACCATCAGTCCATCAGCGTCGGCTAATTGCGCTTCGGGTAATGGCCTACCAGGTACGGCAACCACATCGCCCGTACGGCTAAAGAGTTCACGGGCGTAGGGCATATTTTCATCGACGAGAATTTTCACCACGGCTTTCCTGTGTGTTGCATTTAAGGGCGCTATTCTGGCACAAAAGCCCCGCCTTAGCCTAACCTCCCCATGCCGTCGACCATAAGGCTGGCAGAAGCATGTCAGACAGGCGTAAACTGCCGCGGGTCTGAGGCTGGAGTCATGCTATGTTTTTTCTGTTTCCGCTGTTTGCGGTATTGATTTGGTCGGTTAACGCTATCGTTAATAAATTATCGGCGGGGGCAATCGAGCCTGCAGCCATCTCCTTTTATCGCTGGCTACTGGCGTTGCTGGTGTTAACGCCGTTTGTGTTACCCGGCGTAATACGGCGCTGGCAGGCAATCAGGCCGCACCTCTGGCGTTTGATGGTTCTGGGTCTGCTGGGCATGGCGCTGTATCAAAGTCTGGCTTACTATGCCGCCCACAGCGTGAGCGCCCTGTTTATGGGCATTATTGCGGCGCTGATTCCGCTGTTAACGGTGTTGCTCAGCGTGCTGGTCCTGCGGATTGCGCCGACGGTGGGCATTCTGGTGGGCAGCCTGATTTCGTTCTGCGGCTTAATCTGGCTGGTCAGCGCAGGCAACCTTCACCAGCTGCTGAATCACGGTATCGGTGCCGGAGAAGCGATGATGCTGGCGGCATCCAGCTGCTATGCGCTTTATGGCGTGATGACAAAACGCTGGTCGATTCCGTTGCCGGTCTGGCAGAGCCTTTACGTGCAAATTGCCTTTGGCGTTTTGTTGCTGTTACCCGGCTTTTTGATGACGTCAGATGTCTCGCTCACGCCGCGCAATCTTCCCCTGGTGGCCTTTGCCGGGCTGTTTGCCTCTATTCTTGCGCCCTGGCTGTGGATACATGGCGTTCAAAAGTTAGGGGCCAGCATCACCAGTATTTTTATGAATCTGACACCGGTGTTTACCGCCATCATTGCGGTGCTGTTTCTGCATGAACATCTGCACAGCTATCACTGGATTGGCGGCGGTCTGACGCTGACGGGCGTTCTGCTGGCCCAGCGGCTGCGCAGGCCGTTAACCGCGCGCAAACCGGTTAACACCGATCCACATTGAACTGGACGGTAACCCGTAGCCCGCCCAGTAACGGGCTGCGATCCAGCGTCACGACAGCACCGTGCCAGGCACAAATATCCTGGACCAGCGCCAGCCCAATGCCGGCGCCGGCATGCATAGCGGCATTATCCAGCCGGATAAAAGGCTGCAGCGCTTTTTGCTGCTCGTCCGGGCTAATCCCCGGTCCCGCGTCTTCAATTTGAAGCGTTCCGCCCTGGAGGCGCGCAGTGATCATCCCTTGAGAAGGGGTATATTTAATCGCGTTATCCAGCAGATTGGCACAGAGTTCGCCCAGCAACAGCGCGTCGCCTTTCACCTCACTGTGTTCATCACCCTCATAACCCAGATCAATGTATTTTGCGCGTGCCGCGGCATAACGGCTAAAGCAGGCCTCGCGGACGATGGCCGCTAAATCCACCCGCGCCATGGGCTTATCTTCCCCGTGACGGGCTTTAATTCGCGCCAGTTGCAGCAGGCGATCGGTCAGCAGGATGGTGTCATCCAGCGTATGCTGCATGCCCTGCAGGCTTTCGCGCCACTGTTCAGGCCGGTCGCTGTCCAGCGCCGTGCTGATCTGGGTTTTAAGGATGGTGAGCGGGGTGCGAAGCTGGTGAGCGGCATCGGCGCTAAACCTGTCCTGCCGCGCCAGTAGCCCTCTCAGTCGCTCAAGGTAGCGATTAAAGGCGATAATAAGCGGCTGTAACTCCGACCACGGCAGGGACGGTAACGGTGTCAGCGCCGCGCCGTTACGGCGCAGCACGATGCGTGACAGACGGCGCAGCGGCCGCAATACCCGGCGCAGCATCATGCTCGCCAGTAACAGCGTGATGAATACCAGCGCGCTTTGGCTGAGTAACGCAGTGCGCATCAGCCCCTGAGCAAATGCCTCACGGGAGTGAATGGTTTCCGCCACCAGCACCAGCGCCATGCCTTCCACGCCCGAGTCACTGACCGGCTGCCATAATGCAGCCACCCGAATGCGCTGCTTCTGGTAAAGCCCGTCATAAAAATGCACTAACGCGGGATAGGCTTCAGACATTTCGCTGGTGGCAGGAATCGGGGGCAGCCCGTCATAGCCTGATAACGTTTTGCCCTGGGGCGAAATCACCTGGTAATACAGGCGGTCATTCATATTGCGCTCAAAGCTGTCGAGCACCACCCAGGGCACATCCACCTCCAGATGCTGATGACGAACCACCAGCCGCTCGGCGACGGTGCGCGCAGAGGCCAACAGGGAGCGATCGTAGGCCTGATTCGCCGCCGCCAGACCGCTCTGATAATGGGTATAAACCGACAGAATCCACAGCAGCACCAGCGGCAGGCCGAGCCACGCCAGCAGCTCACCGCGTAGAGAGTGAATCAGTCGCATGGCAGGGTTTCCAGGCTATAGCCCAGCCCTCTCAGCGTCACAATGCCCACATCACTCCCGGCCAGTTTTTTCCGCACCCGATGGACATACAGCTCAATGCTTTCCGGGCTGGCCTCGTCCACCAGCGTAAAGGTCTGCTCATAGAGGTGCTGCCGCGAGACCGGACGGCCACGGCGCTGCATCAGCGTGGTAAGCACACTGGACTCACGCGGCGTCAGCGCCAGGGGTTTTTCGTCCAGCAAAAAGTAGCCCTCGCCGTTAAGCTCAAGCTGTCCCAGCGTTTGATTTTGTGGTGATTGCCCCTGTGAACGCCGCAACAGCGCACGCAGACGCGCATCCAGTTCATCCAGTTCGAAGGGTTTGGTCAGGTAGTCATCAGCACCGGTGTTCAGGCCGCGCACGCGGTCGTCCAGCGTAGTGCGCGCGGTCAGCAGCAGCACTGGCATATTTTGTCCCCGACGGCGCAGCCGCGTTAAGACCTCGATGCCATCCAGACGCGGCAAAGAGACATCCAGCACCACCAGCGCATAGTCTTCGCTTTGCAGGCTGTGGTCGGCCGCCACGCCATCGACCACCCAGTCCACGGCAAAGCCTTTCTGGGTTAACGCTTTCTGTAACCATCGCCCCAGTTCCGCCGTATCTTCAACCAGTAAGAGACGCATATCACATCCTTTCACTAAACCTCATCAATGAAAGGTAAATGAAAGGTTACTGATTTAACAATTCAGCAACGCCGAATTGTCGGTGGTAATCACACTCTGGAAGAAAGATGGAGCGCACGATGAAAAAAATAATCCATACCGCCCTCGCCTCTGCCCTGCTGGCTTTAATGTTGCCGTCATCCGGCTATGCCGCTGCACCAGACAGAACGGAATGCATCGCACCGGCTAAACCCGGTGGCGGTTTCGACCTGACCTGTAAGCTGATTCAGGTTTCGCTGATGGAAACCAAACAGATTGAGAAACCGATGCGCATCACCTATATGCCAGGCGGCGTGGGTGCAGTGGCCTATAACGCGATCATTGCGCAGCGTCCTGCCGAAGCCGGTACGGTCGTAGCCTTTTCGGGTGGCTCACTGCTGAATCTGTCCCAGGGCAAGTTTGGTCGCTATTCGGTTGATGACGTTAAGTGGCTGGCGGCGATTGGCACCGATTACGGCATGATTGCCGTCCGTGAAGACGCGCCGTGGAAAAACCTGGGCGAGCTCATGGCCGCGATGAAAAAAGATCCGACCAAAGTGGTGGTGGGCGCGGGTGCCTCCATCGGCAGCCAGGACTGGATGAAAACCGCGCTGATCGCAAAAGAAGCCGGTATTGATCCACGCAAAATGCGCTATGTCGCCTTCGAAGGCGGAGGTGAAGTGGTCACCGCCCTGTTGGGGAATCATATTCAGGTAATGTCGGGCGATCTCAGCGAGATGGTGCCGCATTTACAAGGGGGCAAACTGCGCGTGCTGGCGGTAATGGCAGACAAACGCCTGCCCGATCAGCTGGCGTCAATTCCGACCGCCAAAGAGCAGGGATTTAACGTGGAATGGCCCATTATCCGTGGCTTCTATCTTGGCCCTAAAGTCAGCGATGCCGATTATCAGTGGTGGCAGAGCGCCTTCGAGAAAATGGTGCAAACCCCAGAGTTCAAAAAGCAGCGCGAACTGCGTGGCCTGTTTGAATTCAATATGTTCGGCGCAGAACTGGATAAATACGTGAAAGATCAGGTTGCCGCTTACCGCGAGCAGGCGAAATCCTTTGGTCTGGCTAAGTAACCGGGGGACATCATGAGCGATCGTATTTTCGCCACCCTGTGGCTACTGATGTGCCTGGCAGGCCTGGTCATCGCCTGGCAAATTCAAAGCGAATACAGCTATGAGCCCGTTGGACCGCGTCCTTTTCCGCTCATCCTTCTCAGCCTGATGGCATTCTGTGCCCTGATGCTGCTGCTGAGAAAACCGGATGACATCCAGTGGCCCACGGCAGCCACGATGAAACGTCTGGTGGCGCTGGCGGTGATGATGCTGGTTTACGGCGGGATGTTTGAAACCCTGGGCTTTCCGCTATCCACTTCGCTGCTGACTTTCGGTCTCGGCATGCTGTTTGGTGCACGTTGGTGGGCCGCCCTGCTCTCCGGTGCGGTAATGGGATGGTCACTGTTCTACGCCTTTGACCGTTTACTTGACGTGACCTTGCCCGCTGGCAGCCTGTTCAATTAAGGAGAGAAATAATGGAAACCTGGTCTTTCCTGATGCACGGTTTTGCCGTTGCCATGACGCCTGAAAACCTGCTGATTGCCCTCATCGGCTGCTTTATCGGCACGATCGTCGGCTTACTGCCCGGACTCGGGCCGATCAACGGCGTGGCGATTTTGATGCCGCTGGCGTTCGCCCTGCACCTGCCTGCCGAATCAGCGTTGATTCTGCTGGCGACGGTTTATCTGGGTTGTGAATACGGTGGGCGCATTTCCTCCATCTTGCTCAACGTCCCGGGCGATGCCGGCGCGATCATGACCGCGCTGGATGGCTACCCGATGGCGCAGCAAGGCAAAGCGGGTGTGGCACTCTCGATCTCTGCCGTCAGCTCCTTCGTCGGTTCCACCATTGCCATCCTCGGCATCATCTTATTCGCCCCGTTGCTGGCCCGCTGGTCGCTAGCGTTTGGTCCGGCCGAATATTTTGCGCTAATGGTCTTTGCCATTGCCTGTCTGGGCAGCATGATGAGTCAGAATCCACTTAAGTCGTTCCTGTCGGCCCTGATCGGGCTGAGCATGGCGACCGTGGGCGTCGATGCCAATACCGGCGTCTATCGCTTCACCTTTGACAGTGTGCACCTTTCTGACGGCATCCAGTTTGTGGTGGTGGTCATTGGCCTGTTCTCGGTCAGCGAAATTTTGCTGATGCTGGAATCCACACACAGCGGGCAGAAAGTGGTCCGCGCAAGTGGCCGCATGATGTTCAATATGAAAGAGGCCGCCATGTCTACCGGTGCCACGCTGCGTGCCTCGTTTATTGGCTTCTTTGTGGGTGTGTTACCCGGCGCGGGCGCGACCATCGCCAGTGCTATCGCCTACATGGCCGAGAAAAAAATCAGCGGCAGCGATCAGTTTGGTAAAGGGGATATTCGCGGTGTGGCTGCGCCGGAAGCGGCGAACAATGCCTCCGCCTGTGGCTCGTTTATTCCGATGCTGACGCTCGGCATTCCCGGTTCCGGTACCACCGCAGTGATGGTCGGTGCGCTAACGTTGTATAACATCACCCCTGGCCCGGCGATGTTTACTGAGCAGCCGGATATTGTCTGGGGATTGATTGCCGCGCTGCTGATTGGCAACCTGATGCTGTTGATCATGAACATCCCGATGATTAACGTGTTTGCGCGTATGCTGACGATTCCGCTGTGGTTCTTAGTCCCGGCTATCGCCGCCATCTCCGCGGTGGGCGTTTATGCGGTTCACAGCACCACCTTTGACCTGCTGCTGATGGTGGGATTGGGCATTTTCGGCTATATCCTGCGAAAAATGGATTTCCCTATGTCACCGCTGATTTTGGGGTTTGTACTGGGTGAAATGCTGGAGCAAAACCTGCGTCGGGCGCTGTCTATCAGCAATGGTGAAATGGCTATCCTGTGGGAAAGCCCGATTGCCAAGGTGCTGCTTATCCTGGCTGTAGCCGTATTGATTGTGCCTCTGGTGTGGAAACGACTGCGCCGTAAACCCGCCCCCGTGCATCAGTAAGTAAATCTTTGTGCGAAACACACAAGCCCCGTGGATTTCCCAGGGGCTTTTGTTATCATAGCGTATTCTGTTTCCGGCGCACCCCACGCTGTTCTGTTTCCCAAGGAATCCGCCATGCAACCTGTCAGCGGCCCCGGTGTGCCGGTCGGCGATCGTTCATCTGTTAATCCGCAAACTGACGCCCCGCGTGCAGGAAGCGTTGCCGGTGAACAGCCCCTTTCTCCTGCCCAGCGCACGACGCTTGAGCGTTTGATTGTGCGCATTATGTCGCTTAGCACGCTTAAGGCGCCCGAACTCTGGGCCGGTTTACGCCATGAAGTAGGTGTTAAAAGCGAAGCAGAGCTTCAGTCGCGCCATTTTCCGGCTGCGGAGCAGTTTCTCAATGCCCGCCTGGCGCAGGTGCAGACAGGCCACGGCACACGTCAGTTAATGACGCAGCTGACCGACCTGCTGCCGAAAGGTAATAATCGCCAGGCGGTCAGTGATTTTATCCGCCAGCAGTTTGGTCAGACGGTGCTGAGCGCCTTAACCCAGGACCAGCTGCGCCAGGTATTAACCATGCTGCAAAATGGCCAGATGGCGATTCCGCAACCCCAACAGAGCCGTACCAGCGATCGTTCGCTGCTGCCTGCCGAGCATCAGGCGCTGAATCAGCAAATTGTTCGTCTGGCTGCCGCGACAGGCGAATCCAGTGGCAAAATATGGACCGCTGCGCTGAAGCTGGTCAATCTCACCAGCGGCGATCCTATTCCGTCGCGCCATTACCCGCTGCTTACACAGTATTTGCAGGTGCGTCAGACGTTGAGCCAGCATAGTGCGCCGACGTTACAGCTGATTGAAGCCTCGTTAAAACATCCTTTGGATCAGCGTGAACAGCAGATGCTGCAGGATTACAGCCTGCAACGTTTTCAGGCCACGCCGCAAATGGTGCTGACCCCGACGCAAACCCAGGATCTGCTTAACTTCCTGTTTGCGCGTCGGGCGGAAAGAGCCCATGAGCAAGCCCTGGCCGACAACGAACTGAATCCGCATCCGATATGGGCGCCCATTTCCGGTTCGCTGCCGCCGGCTTTGCAACCGCTGGCAGCGCGCCCGGTGCTGAGCGCGGTCGTGGGGTTGATTGTTCTGGCCTTTTTACTGTGGCTGGTGTTGTAATTTAACACCCACAGGATGCCGCAGAAGCTGTCTGCGGCCATTCGCCCGCCTCATCGCCCCATGTCATCGGATGACCGTCTCGCTTCCAGAAATCCAGCCCGCCAATCAGTTCTTTGACTTTAAATCCCAGTAACGCCAGTTGATACGCCGCTTTGGTCGAGCCATTACAGCCGATGCCATCGCAGTAAGTCACATAGAGCAGGTCGCGATCCAAAGAAGCCGTGCTGGCTTCATTGATTTCCCGATGAGGGAAGTTTACCGCGCCGCTGATATGGCCTGCCCGCCAGGCTTCCACCTGACGGGCATCGATCACGACAATCCCCTGCCGTTGGTGGGCCAGATCGTCAGCCAGATCCCAGGCATCGGTGTAATAAGCCAGTTTGGCCTGCAGATACGCAACGCTCTGCTGCGGTAACGCCGGGGGAAAACCTAAAACAGATGACATTCTTTTTTCTCCTGTTGTGACAGACAGGCAGTTTACGGCAAAGTGGCCTACTGAATAATACCGCTTTCAACGAGGTGATAAGACCATTATGACGTCGCCGCTGCTGCAATTGTTTCATCATCAGGCAACCGGAGGTCTGCGCGACCGTCTGTGCGCCACACTTCGTCAGTGGATTGAAACCGCGCACCTTCAGGTCGGGCAGAAACTGCCCTCAACGCGTCAGCTGGCAACCGATTTAGCGCTGTCGCGCGTCACGGTTGAAGCCGCTTACGCCCAGCTTGAAAGTGAAGGTTACCTGCGGCGTGAATCCGGTCGAGGCAGCTTCGTCGCCATCACGCTGCCGGGCAGTTCGCCCCGCGTGCGCGCCAACCGGATGGCGACATTCTCACAGCGCGGCCAGCAGATGCTGGCAACGGGCGGCTGTCAGGATGCGCCCTTTCCCTATGCGTTTGCGGCAGGTTCGCCGGATTTACGTGCCTTTCCTCATCCTCTCTGGCGGCGGTTAACCGCCCGCGTTCAGCGCACCGCTGGCCCTGACGTGATGGGCTACGGCGATCCGCTGGGTTATCTGCCACTGCGCCGCGCGCTTGCTGACTATCTGGCTCTGTCACGTGGCGTGCAGTGCGAGGCTGATCAGGTGATTATTTTAACCAGTTCACAACAGGCGCTGCAGCTGCTGGCGCTAATGCTGGTTGATGCGGGTGATGAGATCTGGATGGAAGAGCCGGGCTATGCGGGGGCGCGTAATGCTTTTCTTTCTGCGGCGGCCAGAGTGCGCGGTATTCAGGTGGATGCCGAGGGTGCGGTTCCCCAACCCGGTTCCGCAAAACTGATGTATCTGACCCCTTCGCATCAGTATCCCACCGGCGTGTCCTTAAGCCTGCCGCGCCGTCTCGCCTGGCTGGACTGGGCACGTCGTCACGGCAGTTGGCTGATTGAAGACGATTACGACAGCGAGTTTCACTATGACGATCGCCCTGCGCCTGCGCTGCACGCGCTCGACAACGATAGCCGGGTCATTACCCTCGGAACCTTTTCGAAATCGCTGTTTCCCTCGCTGCGTCTGGCGTGGATGGTGGTGCCAGGCCCGTTGGTGGCACCTTTAGGCCGGGCGCGCAGCCTGCTGGACGGGCATAGCGCGCTGCTGCCGCAGGCGGTAACGGCAGAATTTATGCAGCAGGGGCATTTTGCCAGCCACTTGCGGCTAATGCGCCAGCTTTATCACAGCCGTCGCGATCGCCTGCTGGAGCAGCTAGCGCAGCGTCTGACGCCATGGCTCAGGCCGTTTCCCTGCCCGGCTGGATTGCAGACAACCGTTGCACTGGTGCAGGGCGACGACGCCGCCTTAACGTTACAGGCGACAAAGGTGGGTTTATTACTGCCCCGACTCAGCCCACTGTACGGCGATAGCGCACCTCAGCAAGGCTGGATTTTAGGCTTTGCGGCGCTAACGCCCGATGAGATTGTGGCCGGGTGCGACAAGCTGGTCAGGCTGCTTTCAGCAGGCTCATCACGCAATAGTGGCTGAGTGGCAATCCCAACGTAAAAAAGGCCGGCAAGCGCCGACCTTTTCGTAGGGTTCACGTCATGCTGCGTGCAGCATGACGTTTTAATCCAGCGTTATGCCTGGTATTTGCGCATGGTCAGCGTGGCGTTGGTGCCACCAAAACCAAAGCTGTTAGACATCACGGTGGTCAGCGTTTTTTCTGTCGGCTGCGTCACGATATTCATGCCTTCTGCCGCCGCATCCAGCGAACTGATATTGATGCTTGGGGCAATAAAACTGTGCTCCAGCATTAGCAGCGAGTAGATGGCTTCCTGCACGCCCGCCGCCCCTAAGGAGTGGCCGGTCATCGCTTTGGTGGCAGAAATGTACGGCGTGTTGTCGCCAAACACTTCTCGAATCGCGCCCAGTTCTTTGACATCACCGACCGGGGTAGAAGTACCGTGGCTGTTCAGGTAGTCGATTGGCGTGTCCACGCCGTGCATCGCCATCTTCATGCAGCGCACTGCGCCTTCACCCGATGGCGCGACCATGTCTGCACCATCTGAGGTTGCACCGTAACCTACGATTTCAGCGTAAATGTGCGCACCACGTGCCAGTGCATGCTCCAGTTCCTCAACCACGACCATACCGCCGCCGCCCGCAATGACGAAGCCATCGCGTTCGTTATCATAGGTACGTGAGGCTTTTTCTGGCGTCTCGTTGTAACGCGTAGACAGTGCGCCCATTGCATCGAACTCACAGGCCATTTCCCAGCACAGCTCTTCGCCGCCGCCCGCAAAAACAATATCCTGTTTGCCCAGCTGAATCTGCTCAACCGCGTTACCGATACAGTGCGCAGAAGTCGCACAGGCTGAACTGATCGAATAGTTTACGCCGTGGATCTTGAACGGCGTAGCCAGACAGGCTGAAACGCCTGACGCCATCGCCTTGGTCACCACATAAGGGCCTACCGCTTTCAGACCGCGTGGGCTGCGCATGGCATCCGCACCAAAAACCTGAAAACGTGGGGAACCTCCGCCAGATCCTGCAATCAGACCAACGCGTGGATTGTTCTGGTAAGCCTCGTTGCTAAGGCCAGAATCTTTGATAGCCTCTTCCATAGAGAGGTAAGCATAGATGGACGCATCACTCATAAAACGCACAACTTTGCGATCGATGAGGCCAGTGGTATCGAGTTTAACGTTACCCCAGACGTGACTACGCATGCCGGAATCTTTCATCTCTTGGGAAAAAGTGATGCCTGAGCGGCCCTCACGCAGAGATGCCAGCACCTCTTGCTGGTTATTACCAATACTGGAAACGATCCCTAAGCCAGTAATCACAGCACGTTTCATTCAATCATCCTCACCACTTCTGTTATTTGACGAGCACTCTAGCTTACACTTGTACGCCGAACAAGTCCGATCAGCCATTTCCTTTTGTAAATTTGCGTCATGTCACGTCGACCGATAAAATCCTGACACTCCCTGAAAAATGAGCCTTTACTGTGAAACTGCCCCAGGTTGAACACGCCCAACTGAGCTGGAACGAACAGGGTACACCTGTTTCCCGAGCGTTTAACGACGTCTATTTTTCCAATGACAACGGTCTGGAAGAGACGCGGTATGTCTTTCTGGGTGGCAATGATTTCCCGCAACGCTTTCATCAGCATCAACGCGATCTGCTGATTGTTGCCGAAAGCGGTTTCGGCACAGGCCTTAATTTTCTGACGCTGTGGCAAGCCTTTGATTCCTTTCAGCGCCACCATCCTGATGCGGCCTTAAAACGACTGCATTTCATCAGCTTTGAAAAATTTCCGCTGACCCAGGCCGATTTGACGGCGGCGCATCAGCACTGGCCCGAACTGGCCCCCTGGGCTGAACAACTTCAGTGCCAGTGGCCCCTGGCACTGCCGGGCTGCCAACGTGTGTTATTTGATTCGGGCCGCATCACGCTGGATCTGTGGTTAGGCGATATTAATGCGCTAATTGATAATTTTGATGACAGTCTGCATCGTCAGGTCGATGCCTGGTTTTTAGATGGCTTTGCGCCGTCGAAAAACCCCGATATGTGGACGCCTGACCTGTTCCAGTCGATGGCAAAACTGGCGCGACCGGGTGGCACCTTCGCGACCTTTACGGCGGCGGGTTTTGTGCGGCGCGGTTTGCAACAGGCGGGCTTTGCGGTGACCCGGCGTAAAGGGTTCGGGCCAAAACGGGAAATGCTGTGCGGTTCGCTTGAGACCGCACCCGCGCTGGCGCATCGCCAGCCCTGGTATGCGCGCCCTGCACTGTCCGGCAAGGAGATTGCCCTGATTGGCGGCGGCGTCGCAAGCGCCACGCTGGCCCTTGCGCTGCTGCGCCGGGGCTTTCAGGTAACGCTCTACTGTGCCGATGAGGCACCCGCTCTGGGCGCGTCCAGTAATCGCCAGGGCGCGCTGTATCCCCTGCTGAATCAGCACGATCCCGCGCTGGCCAGCTTCTTTCCTGCTGCATTCAGTTTCGCCCGTCGCCTGTATGACGCACTCGATCTCCCTTACGAACATGACTGGAGCGGTGTATTACAGTTGGGCTGGGACGAGAAAAGTGCCAGCAAGATTGCGCAGATGCTGAAGATGGCCTTACCGGCTGAGGTCGCTTACAGCGTCAATCGCGACGAGGCGGAGGCACTGGCCAACGTGGCGCTGGATTGTGGCGGCATCTTTTATCCGCTGGGTGGCTGGTTAGCCCCGGCCGAATTGACGTCTGCGTTGTTATCCTACGGAGAACGACTCGGATTGCGTGTTCACTGGCTGCACCGCGTCACCGCGCTGGAACCGCATTCGCAAGGCTGGCAGTTGACCTTCAGTGAACAACCCGCCACCTGCCACCAGGCTGTGGTGCTGGCCAACGGTCATGCGATTACCCATCTGACCCAGACCGACTCGCTGCCGGTTTATCCGGTCGCCGGCCAGGTCAGTCATATTCCGGCTTCACCCGCGTTATCGGCGCTGAAAACGGTGCTCTGTTATGACGGTTATCTGACCCCAGCCAGCCCACAGTTTGGGACGCACTGTATCGGCGCCAGCTATCACCGTGGCGATACGTCAACGGACTACCGTGAAGACGACCAGCAGCAAAACCGCAGCCGTCTGCAGCACTGCCTGCCCCACAGCAGGTGGGTGGATGAAGTGGACGTCAGCCAGGGCGAGGCGCGCAATGGCGTGCGCTGCGCCACCCGGGACCATTTGCCCATGGTGGGCAGCGTGCCGGATTACGCGGCGACGCTTACCACCTATGCGGATCTTGCACAGCAACGCGCCCGCGAAGCAGAAAGCGAAACGGCACCGTATTTTTCAGGGCTTTATGTGTTTGGCGCGCTTGGCTCACGTGGATTGTGCAGTGCGCCCCTGGCGGCAGAAGTGCTGGCGGCTCAGCTCAGCGGCGAACCCCAGCCGCTGGATGCCAGCACGCTGGCGGCGCTCAATCCAAATCGTTATTGGGTAAGAAAATTGCTGAAGGGCAAAAAAGCGGGGAACTAGCACGGGCGGCGTACCGCCCCGTGCATTCAGGCAGACTGCTGGCGGGCCTGTAAAAACAGGTTATCCCACATACCAATCACCAGCGCCTGATCCCGGGGCGATAATTCTCCGGCGGCGATAGCGTTTTGCAGGCTTCGTGTCACCTGGATCTGTAACGCTTGCGGCGTGTGTTCGTCCAGGCGTTCCACTTCCGCCACTGCCAACGTGAGGTGGCCACGCAGATAACCGCTGGCAAATAGCTCATCGTCACTGGCGTGCTCAACCATGTCGTCAATCAGGGCCAGAATACGTGCCTCAAATTCTGCGATCATCTCATCATTCCTCTGTTATTAAGTCCCTTCTGCATCACAAATCGTCCGGCCAGGGAAATTGCGATGCGGTCAGAGAAGGCCTGCCATAATAGTCAGCCAGGGCTGAAATAAAGCGTGCGGGACGGGCAGGAATACCCGACGCCAGGTAGTTCATGACCTGGGCATGAACCTTTCGCTGGAACACAATGCGATCTGGCTCACAATCTCCTTCGAGATTGTCACAACTGACGTTGAAGGGAAAGCCTGCAGCCACACAAAACATCCATTCCAGCGCCTGCGGCTTAACCTCTACCGCTTCGAACTGGCTTTGCGTTTGCGCGTCGCGACCATCCGGACAATACCAGTAACCAAAATCCACCAGCTTGCGCCGGGCTTCACCCGCGATGCACCAGTGCGAAATTTCATGTAACGCGCTGGCGTAATATCCATGAGCAAACACCACCCGATTCCATGGCGATTCGTCATCCGCAGGAAGATAGATCGGTTCGTCATCGCCTTTAATTAGACGGGTCTGAAAGTCGTGGCTAAAGCAATCATCAAACAGCGCGATCAGCTGTTCGTAGTTATGAGTTGTTGTCATTAAATCATCACGTAAAAGTATTACAGATTCAGCGTGGTCAGCCAGGCCATCAATTCACTGCCGTGGCTGTCCCAGAGCAGTTTGGCGCTCATGACCGCCGAAACGATTACCACCATCGGGCGGATCAGCTTTTGTCCACGTGCCAGCACCAGCCTTGCACCCAGCCGGGCGCCACAAAATGCCCCCAGCATCATGATAAGCCCTGTGCCCCACACCACTTTGCCACCAAATATAAAAAACAGCAGGCTACCAAAGTTGGAGGTGAAGTTAAGCAGCTTGGCGTGCGCGGTGGCTTTTGCCAGGTTATAACCGCACAGCGTAACGAAGGCCAGTGCGTAAAATGAGCCGGCACCCGGCCCAAAAAAACCGTCATAAAAGCCGATACAGCCACCGCCAATCAGGGCGAAAGGCAGCCCCTGCAGACGGTGAACGCGGTCTTCTTCACCGATACGTGGCATCAGCAGAAACCACATGCCGATAGCGATTAACAACAGCGGCAACACCTGACGCAGCATATCAGCCTGCAGGTGCTGGATGAGAATGGCCCCGCCAATCGACCCCAAAAAGGTCATGGCGATATTCAGCCGCTGCTCGCTGAGTCGGATGGCCCCGCGCCGGACAAAATAGAGGCTGGATGAGAAAGATCCGCCGACCGATTGCAGCTTGTTGGTCGCCAGCGCCTGCGCCGGTGACAGCCCGGCAGCCAGCAAAGAGGGAACCGTTAACAGTCCGCCGCCGCCCGCAATGGAGTCAATGAAACCGGCCAGCAGGGCAATAAAAAACAGCAGCACAACCAACAGCGGGCTGACAACGAACCATTCCATGGGAACCCTTACAGTAAATGTTTATCCAGCAGTGCCTGACAGGCCGCAGGCAGCGGCGGTGGCTCACGTTTTACCGGCGCAGAACCAGGCTGTTTGGGTAAAAACCAGCTCTGAAGTTCGGCTCCACAGCCATCACCCGCAGGCGGTGGGGCCTGCTCTTCACACTCGGTGCTGCCCTGAGGACAGCGCAAGCGAACGTGCATGTGCGCGCGATGCGCAAACCAGGGACGCACTTTTCGTAGCCAGCCGCGGTCGCTACCTGCATCAGCACAAAGCTGCTTTTTAATCGCCGGATTGACGAAGATACGTGTCACATCCTCATCTTTGGCCGCCAGTTTGATCAGGCTATCGATTTCAGGCTGCCAGTGACGCGCCACCACGTTCTTGTCGTCAGCGGTGACGAGATCCAACGGCTGCGGTTTAAGGAGTTGCTGCGCGCTCCAGCGGGTTTTAGGCAGTTGTAGCCAAATATCGACGTCCAGCCCGGTTTGGTGGCTGGCATGTCCACTGCTAAAGCGCCCGCCTGCCGCCATGCCCATATCGCCAATCAGCACGTTTCCCAGTTGGAGGTTATGCGCCTGGGTTGCCAGGCGCTGAATAAACAGGATCAGATCGGGATGACCGAAATAGCGGCGCTGATCCTGGCGCATGACCTGATAATCCGGCGAGTTAAGCGGCAACGCCTGGGCACCCACGATACAGCCGTTGGCAAAGCCCCCAATCGCATTGGGCTCACCCGCAACAGGGTGCTGGATACGTTGCCACGGCGTTGCCGCCAGGCTGGAGGCACTCAGCAGGAGCGCACTCACCATCAGCAAGATTTTCATAGGCTCACCAACGTGGCACCGTCGAGTTAACCTCACCGCACTGCGCGCGCTGGCGCAGCAGATGATCCATCAGCACGATCGCCATCATGGCTTCTGCAATGGGCACGGCACGGATGCCCACACAAGGATCGTGACGACCTTTGGTGATCATCTCCACTTCCTCGCCATCGCGGGTGATGGTTTTACCCGGTACGGTAATACTGGAGGTCGGTTTCATGGCCAGATTCGCGCTAATCGTCTGACCGCTGCTGATGCCGCCGAGGATACCGCCTGCATGATTGCTCTGAAAACCGGTGGCGCGGATTTCATCACGATGTTGACTGCCGCGCTGATTCACTACGGCAAAACCGTCGCCGATTTCCACACCTTTCACCGCGTTAATGCTCATGAGCGCATGCGCGAGGTCAGCATCCAGGCGATCAAAAACCGGTTCGCCCAGGCCTGGTGGGACATTTTCCGCCATAACCGTGACCCTGGCCCCAATCGAATCCCCTTCTTTCTTCAGGGCGCGCATCAGTTCATCCAGCGCCTCCAGCTTGTCGGCATCCGGGCAAAAGAAGGGATTCTGTTCAACGATGCTCCAGTCTTTCAGTTCGCAGGCAACGTCGCCGATCTGCGCCAGATAGCCGCGAACCAGGATACCGTGCTTCATCTGCAGGTATTTTTTAGCAATCACGCCGGCCGCCACGCGCATCGCGGTTTCGCGTGCCGATGAACGGCCACCGCCACGGTAGTCACGCGTGCCGTATTTTTGCTCATAGGTGTAATCCGCATGGCCCGGACGGAACAGGTCTTTGATGGCACCGTAATCCTGCGAACGTTGATCGGTATTCTCGATCAGCAGGCCAATCGAGGTACCGGTGGTGATGCCGTCAAAGACACCGGACAAAATTTTCACCTGATCCGGCTCACGGCGCTGGGTGGTGTAGCGCGACGTTCCCGGACGGCGACGATCAAGATCGTGCTGGATATCGGCTTCGGTTAACGGAATGCCCGGCGGCACGCCATCAACGATACAGCCCAGGGCAATACCGTGAGATTCACCAAACGTGGTGACGCGAAAGAACTGTCCGATGCTGTTTCCGGCCATTGAGATTCCTTGTTACGGTTTGACGGGCGAAAGTTCGCCCACCCTTTTAGTCTTTATAAAATGAGAAATGGTGCTGTGCATCAACGATCTGCTGACGGGTGAGCATAAAGACACCGTCACCGCCGTTGTCGAACTCCAGCCAGGTGAAAGGCACGTCAGGATATTGCTCCATCATATGCACCATGCTGTTACCCACTTCGCAAATCAGCACGCCCTGTTCGCTCAAATAGCCCGGCGCGCAGGCGAGGATGCGACGCACCAGTTTAAGCCCGTCGCTGCCCGCAGCCAGACCCAGTTCGGGTTCATGCTGATATTCGCTCGGCAGGTCGTCCATATCTTCTGCATCAACATAAGGCGGGTTAGTCACGATCAGATCGTACTGTACCGGCGGCAGTTCGCGGAACAGATCGGCGCGAATCGGCGTCACGTGATGCATCAGACCGTGCTCTTCAATATTCTGCTCGGCTACCGCCAGCGCATCATGAGAAATATCCACCGCATCGACTTCAGCTTCCGGGAACGCATAGGCACAGGCAATCGCAATACAGCCGCTGCCGGTGCACATGTCCAGAATATGACGCGGTTTTTCCGTCACTAAACCGGCAAAGCGGTTTTCAATCAGTTCACCAATCGGTGAACGAGGCACCAGAACGCGTTCATCAACGTAAAACTCATGGCCGCAGAACCAGGCCTTGTTGGTGAGATAGGCGACCGGGATACGCTCGTTCACGCGGCGAATGACGCGCTCAACGATGCGATGGCGTTCGCTGGCTGTCAGGCGCGCGTTTCGCATATCTTCCGGGATATCTAAGGGTAACCACAGCGTGGGCAGAACCAGCTGGACAGCTTCGTCCCAGGGATTATCTGTGCCGTGTCCGTACCAGATTCCGGCAGCGGTAAAGCGGCTTACCGACCAGCGCAGCATATCCTGAATGGTGTGCAGTTCATTCACTGCCTCATCGACGAAAATTTTGTCCACGTAGCCCTCCGCAGGCCTTTTACTAAATCGGCCGATAGTTTGCCACGAAGCCGAGGAGAATTCAGCGCGGCAAGGTGAAAAAGCTGACAATTAATGACGGTTAACGGTAAGGTATCGGCTTCTGCTGTTAATCAGCCACCTCAGATATGATTTACGAATAATGAGTAAAAAAACCCCCCTGAGCCAGGATGATCAAGCGCTGTTTCGCCAGTTGATGACGGGCACGCGTCAATTAAAACAAGACACTATCGTGCACAAACCGGCAGTCAAAACCCGGGAAGTCCCGATAAAAAGACTGTTGTCTGAACAAGCGGATAACAGCCACTACTTTTCAGATGAATTCCAGCCGCTGCTGTCCACTGAAGGGGCAACGCGCTATGTTCGTGCCGACGTGAGCCACTTTGAGCTGAAGAAGCTGCGCCGGGGTGATTACACGCCAGAGATTTTTCTTGATCTGCACGGGCTGACCCAGATGCAAGCCAAGCAGGAGTTAGGCGCGTTGATTGCCGCCTGTCGTCGCGAACACCTTTTTTGTGCCAGCGTGATGACCGGACATGGTAAACATATTTTAAAGCAACAAACGCCGTTGTGGCTGGCCCAGCATCCCTGGGTGATGGCCTTTCACCAGGCACCCAAAATGTTTGGCGGCGATGCCGCGTTATTAGTCCTTATTGAAATTGAAGAGTGGCAACCGCCAGAATTGCCTTGATATTCAGGCAAAAAAACGTCTTAAGCCCCTTGCCCTGCCGTCCCGCTTGTTCCCCCTTTGCCGGGGGAATCCGCGCCACTGCGTTACACCTTCTTCCCTCATCACGCGTCATTCCGCCACTTATTGTCCGGGCGTTCTGCTGATTTCTGTTCAGGCTGACGCAGACTATTTGCTTAAGAAACTATTTATACTGAATACAATTTTCCCGCTGCCGATAACGTTCAGGCATTTAGGCATATTACGTTTGAACATTATTGGCACATTGACCAAGGGAACTTTTTGAATGAGCGGGTTGAGTAATTTTTTTGAGAATTTAAAAGTGGGCAAAAAGCTCATGCTCGGTTTTGGGCTTATTTTATTGTTGAGTCTGGCTGTCGCGATATGCGGCATTAAAAATCTGAATGACATTAGCGTGCGGGCCGAAAAGCTCAGGGAGCTTAAAAGCGTCAATGACAGGTTTTCACAGGCCAAAGATGCCCGCCTGCAATTCGTTAAAACACATGATGAAAAATTCATCGTTCTGAACGAAGACATGCTGAAAGAGGTAGATCAGAACTTGAAAAACCTGGGCGTTTTTCGTTGGGATGACAGTCAGCAGGCAATGATTACCGCGATGCCGTCGGCCATTGCCACTTACCGGCAGAAACGGGCCGGTACCGTGCAGGCCGTCCGTGACGGTACGCAGGCGCTGACGAATCTCTCCGTGGCTGATGAGATGCGTGCTATTGGTCAGCTCGCCGCAAGCAATAACGGTGACGCGCAGACCGCCGCCGCGTTGCAGGAGATCAATAAGCATTTGAGCGGCGTAGCGGTGCGGGTGAAACTCTTTGGCCTTGAGCATAAAGATGAAGATCGCAATGTGCTCAGCAGCTTCCTCACTGAAACCGTCGGACTTATTGCGCAGATCAAATCTCGGCTTAACCCCGCAGACGCTGCAGCAATCGACAAAATCAGTGAACAGCTCGTGACAAAACAAGCGGATATCAGCGCGATGATGGCCTCGGTAAAAGCGGGCGAAGAGGCCACAGCCGAACTGGCGGCGGCAGGCAAAACCCTGACCGATATGAGCAATGCGTTGTTCACCCAACAGCTGGACGCCACTAATCACGATGCCAGACAAGCCGTTTGGCTGATGGCGACCATTGTTATTGGTGCCATCATTGCGGGTATTCTTATTGCGCTGTTTATTACCCGCCAGCTGACGCGTCCCTTATCTGAGCTTCTGCATATTGCCCGACAAATGGCACGTGGCGATCTCAGCACCGTGATGCACACCTCTCGCCGGGATGAACTGGGCGAACTCATGCATGCGGTAGGTGAAATGAGTGATGAACTGCGCCGGATTATCAGCGGTATCCGCAGCGGCGTCACCAGCGTGAGTCAGGCGTCGGCAGAAATCGCCTCCGGGAATAATGACTTGTCTGCGCGAACGGAAAGTCAGGCGGCCGCCCTTGCGCAAACGGCAGCCAGCATGGAGCAGCTGACATCCACCGTAAAACAGAATGCCGATAATATTCATCATTCCAGCAGACTGGCGCAGGAAACCTTCGACACGGCCAGCCGTGGCGGACAACTGGTTACCAGCGTGGTCAGCACGATGAATGAAATTTCTGCCAGCTCAGGAAAAATCTCGGAGATCACCTCCGTGATTAACAGCATCGCGTTTCAGACCAATATCCTGGCACTGAACGCTGCGGTCGAAGCGGCACGGGCCGGCGAACAGGGTCGGGGTTTTGCCGTCGTCGCCAGTGAAGTGAGAAACCTGGCGCAGCGCAGCGCGTTGGCCGCGAAAGAAATCGAAACGCTGATTCAGGATTCGGTTGCCCGTATCAGCGCGGGTTCGCAACTGGTCAGTCAGACAGGCAACACCATGGGTGAAATCGTTACCTCAGTCAGCAATGTGACAGAGATACTGAACGAGATTTCTCAGGCATCTGAAGAGCAGAACCGCGGCATTGCGCAGGTGGGCGTGGCTATCGTTGAAATGGATAACGTGACGCAGCAAAACGCGGCGTTAGTGGAACAGTCCTCTGCGGCGGCCAGTGCGCTTCATGACCAGGCACAAACGCTGGCAGGCTCGGTATCACGTTTTGTGATTGCGTAATCTGTTCGGGAAAAGCCTGACGGGATGGTTGTTCCGTTGAGGATTCATGCATGTTCGGGCCATTTTATGGCCCGACATCATTACATGGCTTTCGCCAGTTTTTTCGGGCTAATCTGCCACAGCAATGTGCCCTGGCTTTCAGCGGGATCGAAGTCAACGCAGGCGATTGCAGAAGTGGCAAACATTGGCGGTGTTTCCTGGGGGCACAGTTCCGACACCAGGTATCCCACCAACGGTAAGTGAGAGATCACCAGCACCGATTTCACTCCTTCATTGGCCAGCGCCTGCAAATGGCATCCCACCAGACCGGGATCGCCGCCGGGCGTGAGTTCCGGCAAAATATCCTCACCGTCTGGCAAAGGAAAGGCCTCACGAAACGTGGCGAGCGTTTGCTGCGCACGCAGATAAGGACTGACCAGTACACGTTCAATGTCAACAGACTGACCTTTTAACCAGTTTGCCATTTGACGTGATTCGTCACATCCACAAAGCGTTAAAGGCCTGACCGAATCACTGGCAGCCTCAAGAGCCGCATCGCCGTGACGCATGATAAAAACTTGCATAAAGCACCGCTGTAGTTTGTCGACATCGCCTGATGCATTCGCGTCAGGCGCTTCATTCTGCGAATGAACGTCGTGTTGTACCCTAATGACTTCAGTATAGTCAACCGGTTGTTTATTAAATAAGCACCTGTCAGATTCGTGTAGCGCCTCACGCTTGTGCGGCGCGTTTCTAACCCCCTGAATCAGGATGGGTATTCGTATTTATGAAGAAGTGTAAAACTTTGTCTGCTGTTCCGCCGCGCGCAGCAGTGCGTCACAGGGCGCAAAACGGTCACCGTATTGCTGCTCAAGCCGCGTTAATCTGCTCACAACCTCTGCTGCGCCCAGCCTGTCAATGTAATGAAACGGCCCTCCCAGGAACGGCGGAAAGCCAATGCCAAACACGGCACCGATATCACCGTCCCGCGGCGAGCGAATAACCTGCTCATCCAGACAGCGCACCGCTTCGTTTACCATCATCAACACACAACGCTCGGCAATCTGCGCGCCACTCTGCGTCTTCACCGGTTTACGCTTCAATAAGCTGTACACCGCGGGATCGACTTTTTTGCGCGCGAATCGCGATGATCCATACAGATAAAACCCCTTACCGTTTTTACGCCCTTTGCGTCCATCCTGAATCACCGCATCCAGCGCAGAAGGCGCAGCAAACCGCTCGCCATAAGCCTGCTGTAACCCCGGAGAGATTTTACTGCCGACATCAATCCCCACTTCATCCAGCAACTGAACGGGCCCGACCGGGAAACCAAACTTCACCAGTGCCCGATCGATGTGATCGATCGGCTCCCCTTCCACCACACAGCGCATGGCTTCATTGATGTAAGGCGTCAGAATACGGTTGACGTAAAAGCCCGGTTTGTCCGCCACCACTATCGGCGTTTTACCCTGTTTTCGTGCCAGCGTGACCGTGCTGGCCAGCGTTTCAGGTGAGGTTGTCGCATGCGGAATCACCTCCACCAGCGGCATTTTTTCTACCGGACTAAAGTAATGCAGACCGATGATGTTCTGCGGACGCTGGGCCGTCGCAGCAATCTCCGCAATAGGGATCGATGACGTGTTAGACGCAAAGATCGTATCAGGCTGACAATGCGCCTCGACGTCGGCCACCATCTGCCTTTTAAGCGCCAGATCCTCAAACACCGCCTCAATGACCATATCGCGGTGAGCAAAACCCTGATAATCCGTGCCGCCGCTGATGCGTGCCATCTGCTGCTGACGCTGCGCCGGACTTAACTGCCGACGTTTCACTTTTTTACCGAGCAGCGCCCAACTGGTTTGCAGCGCATGGTTGATGCCTTGCAGGCTGATGTCTTTGATGCGCACCGGCAACCCGGCATTCATGGCGCTGACGCTGGCGATCCCGCCGCCCATCAGTCCGCCCCCCAAAACCCCAACCCGTTGGATGAGTCGTGGTTCGGCACGGGTCCCGTTCTCTTTCTTCAGTGCTGTTGAGGCAAAAAACAGACTGCGCAGCGCGGCCGACTCGGGTGTCATCGCCAGCTCGCCAAACGCGCGCGCCTCGGCGGCATAACCGGCCTGGCTGTTCTGCTCCAGGCCGATGCGTACCACCTCGATGATGCGCTGTGCCGCAGGATAGTTACCCTGCGTTTTACGGTCGGTTTCACGCCTGACCAGCGCGAACAGCGCCTGGCGAGCCACCGGGCCTTGCAGCAGTCGATCGCGCAATGGCAGCGGCGCTCTGCGCAATTTTCCTTTTTTTACCTGCGCAATGGCGGTATCCAGCAGAATGGCCTGCGGCACGGCATCATCCACAATGCCCAGCTTTTTCGCCTGTTTTGCTCGCAGATTTTTACCGGTAAGAATGAGCGGTAGCGCTTTCTGCACGCCGATTAAGCGAGGCAGACGCTGGGTACCACCCGAGCCCGGCAGTAATCCCAACTGTACCTCCGGCAGGCCGATGCGGGTTTTATCATCCAGCGAGCAGATGCGCGTGTTACAGGCCAGCGCCAGCTCAAGACCACCGCCCAGGCAGGCACCGTGGATCGCTGCAACCACCGGAAAAGGTAAGGCTGCGATAGCGGCCATCACCTCCTGTCCTTGTCTCGCCAGCGCTTCCGCCTCATGGGCGTTTCGACAACGATCGATCATGCTGATATCGGCACCTGCAACAAAGTTGTCAGGCTTGCCGGAAATCAGCACCAGCCCCAGCAACTGCGGGTTCTTGCGCGCCTGCGCGATGATCGCCGCAATCTGCGCCGCAAATTCCGCCTTTAATGTATTCATCTTTTCATCTGGCACATCAATGGTGATCACGCCAATGTGATCGTCCCGCATCTGTAATGTGAAAGCGCTCTGTTCCATTATTCGGCCTCCAGAACCATTGCTGCACCTAAACCCCCGGCGGCACAGGCCGTGACTAAACCCAGCCCCCCGCCCCGGCGGCGTAATTCATTTAACGTCTGGGTGATCATGCGCGCACCGGTGGCGGCAAAGGGATGCCCAAAGGCGATCGATCCGCCCGAGACGTTAAAGCGCGCCTCGTCGACCTCGCCCAGCGCATGCGGACGGTTTAGCACGTCCCGGGCAAAGCGTTCATCACGGAACATTTTTAAATTGCTTAACGTCTGCGCCGCGAACGCCTCGTGCATATCTATCAGGGTTAAATCACTTAGCGTGATTCCGGCGCGATCCAGCGCTAAAGGTGAAGCATAGGCCGGCCCTAGCAGCATGTCCTGCCAGACGTCGATAGCGGTAAACGCATAGCTGCGTAAGTAGCCCAGCGGCTGTAAACCAAGCTCTTTTGCCCGGCCTTCACGCATCAAAATGACTGCCGCCGCACCGTCGGTAAGCGGCGTGCTGTTTGCCGCGGTGACAGTACCGTGCTGGCGGTCAAACGCCGGACGCAGTCGGGCATAGTCGGCGGCTTTCGCATCCATGCGCACATTATTATCCTGTTCAATGGGCGTTTTCCACGGCGGTACAAAAGCGGCCATCACTTCCTGATTCAGCACGCCTGACTGCCAGGCCTGGGCTGCACGCTGATGCGATCGCAAGGCCAGCGCGTCCTGCTCTTCCCGGCTAATGCCGTGCGTTTTCGCCATCTGTTCTGCGGTATCACCCATGCGTAATCCTGTGGAATATTCCGCGACCGCAGGCGGCACCGGTAACAGATCTCGGGGCCGCAACCGCCGCAGAATATGTAACTTCTGCGAAAGGCTGCGCGCTTTATTCATGTCCACCAGCGCACGCGCCAGCGTTTTACTCACCCCGACAGGCAACACCGAGGAGGAGTCAGCCCCGCCCGCAATGCCCGCAGAAATGGTACCGGCCAGTAAGCTTTCAGTGACGTTTGCCACCGCCTGAAAGCTGGTGGCGCAGGCCCGGCTGACGCTGTAGGCGTCGGTATTCACACTCAGGCCACTGCTCAGCACAATCTCACGCGCAATATTCGGTGCTTCCGGCATCTGCACCACCTGCCCGAAGACCAGTTGTTCGATGATGTCGACCGGAAGCTCACTACGGGCCATGATTTCGCTTATCACCATGCGGCCCAGCTCGACCGCTGGGATGCCGTGAAAACCCGTAGCCTGGCGAAGGAAAGGTGTACGTAATCCGTGGGTTATGGCGATGCGCTCGCCATTACGCGTCAGCAGTGACTGCGCTTTGCTCATTGTTTTCACCTGTACATCGTGACCGAGGCATCATTGCCGAAAGAGGTCTGACCTGATCCACAGTGTTAACCACAAGCCGGGGCGCCGCCAACATCAGGAGGAGAAAAGTGAGATGAGAAACACGAAAATGAAAAACGCCGCACAGAAGCGGCGTCGAAAGCCTTAACGTAAACCGAGTTGAAAAATCAGGGTTTCAGCCTGACAGCTAAAGGTGAAATCGATATTAAGCTGCACGCCGTCGGCCGCTTCCACCATGCTGGCTTGAATAACACAGGGTTCGGACTCGACCTGCCGCGCTTTTTCAGTCAGGCGGGCCAGTTTACTTTCCGCCTCGGCACGCCGGGCAAACCATTCTGACCAGCTGGCCGTACAGTCCGAATTATCCATCACCGTACCGACATCAACACAACAGCACGCGGCCGTTTCTGTCGCGCTACATTTTTTTAAAGCATCAGTCATGGGTCTCTCCTGACAACACATCATAAGGTGGGTAATTTTCTGCTAAAAATTTTACGCCTTCGTTTTTCAGGCTGCCAGACACACCGCGCTAAGTGACGAATATCACAATAAAATTTGATATGGATCAGTTTTAATCCTGCCTCTCTTGCCGTTTTATCCTGAGAAGTGTTAAGCAGATCGAATTTTCATCGATCAAATTGGAAATATTTTAAAAACAATATTGCAACATGTGTACAGGTCGGACCTATACTCTCCGCACTGGTCTGATATGTACGTTTGACATCAGTCCATACAATCCGCCGTTCCTTGTTACGCGACGTCACAACGTTAAATAATAATTCACATGAGGTTGTGGTCATGAACCATAAAAACCTGTTCGCAAAGTCAGCCGTGGCAGCTGCAGTAGCGCTAATTTCCTCTAACGTATACGCAGCCGGATTTCAGTTAAATGAATTTTCTTCCATTGGTTTAGGTCGCGCTTATTCTGGCGAAGGCGCAATGGGTGATACGGCGGCCTCAGCCAGTCGTAACCCGGCAACCATGGCGCTCATGGATCGTCCTGAGTTTTCTATCGGTGCGGTTTATATTGATCCTCAGGTCGATATCAGTGGGCAAAGTCCATCGGGACGCAGTCTGGATGCGAAAAACATCGCCCCCAATCAGTGGATCCCTAACCTGCATTACGTCCAGCCGATTAACGATCAATGGTGGGTTGGCGCATCCGCGACCTCAAACTACGGCCTGGCGACAGAATTTAATGATGGCTATACCGCGGGGGGATTCGGCGGTAAAACCGACCTGATGACCGCTAACCTGAACCTCAGCACCGCTTATCGTCTGAATGAGCATTTCAGCTTCGGTGTGGGCTTTGACGCTGTTTATGCCAAAGCAAAAATTGAGCGTTATGCTGGCGAATCCTTCTCTGCACTCGGCATTCCGGCTGATACGCAGATTGCCCGCCTGAAAGGTGACAAATGGGGCTACGGCTGGAACGCCGGTATTTTGTATGAAGTGGATGAAAATAACCGTTTCGGTTTCACCTACCGCTCTGAAGTGAAAGTCGATTTCGATGGGGATTACAAAAGTAATCTGCCCGCCGCTATCAATGCCTTTAATCTTCCCGGTGCACCTTTTGGCACAAGCGGTAATACCATTCCGGGGTCACTAACCCTGAACCTGCCAGAAATGTGGGAAGTTTCAGGCTGGCATAAAGTGGCACCGCAGTGGGCCGTGCACTATAGCCTGGCTTATACCAGCTGGAGCCAGTTCCAGGAGCTGAAAGCGACGGGCTCAAACGGCCAGACGCTGTTTTACAAAGATGAGGGGTTCCATGATGCCTACCGCATCGCACTGGGTACCACCTATCAGTACGACAAAAACTGGACCTTCCGCAGCGGTATCGCCTTTGATGACAGCCCGGTTCCGGCAGATAAACGTTCTATCTCTATCCCGGATCAGGACCGTTTGTGGCTGAGCGCCGGTGCCTCTTATGCGTTTAACGACGCTGCATCGGTAGACGTCGGCGTGTCTTACATGCACGGTCAGAAAGTCACCGTACAGGAAGGCAACTATACCTTTAACTCCAGCGGTAAAGCCTGGCTGTATGGCGCGAGCTTTAACTACAAGTTCTGATGCGCTAAACGCATAAAAAAAGCGACACTGCGTGTCGCTTTTTTATTGTCCAACAGTCATCAACGTTATCAGGACGACAGCGTAACAGCCTTACATCATCCTGAGGCCGCCCTTTGCACAGGCGGCTTTTCACTGGACTTGGCTTACTGAGAATCAATATCTTTCAGATCGCCCTGAATCGCCGCAGCGTTAGGATTATCTTCTGGCTTCAACTTGCCGCCGCGCGCCAGGAAGTCATAGCGCTGGAAATAGGCGCTACGCACAAAGGCGTAAGGATCGCGTTGCTGTTTCAGGATGGCATCCGAGTCCAGCAGTTGCGCGCGTGATTCAATGCCTTCCAGTGTCCATTTACCAATCGACATGGGCCAGGTCAACCAGCCAAGCACAGGATAAAGCGTATCGACGTAGTCACCGCCGTCCTGACGCACCGTGAAGCTCCCATAGCCAGGTAACTGCACATAAGGACCGTAACCCACACCATAATGACCCAGCGTAGTACCAAAACGCTGCGATCCCTGACGTGCCAGTTCCGGATTGGCTTTACCGGCGACATCGATGAAACCGCCCAGCCCCAGCACCGTATTCAGGAAGAAGCGCGTAAAGTGGATACCCGCGTTACGCGGATCGCCGACCAGGATAGCATTCACCATACTGGCTGGCTCGCCAAGGTTACCCAGGAAGTTGCTCAGGCCAGCACGTGCAGGCACGGGCACGTAGTCGCGCCAGGCGACTGCCACAGGGCGCAGCACGTACGGGTCCAGCACGTTATAGTTGAAGTTGAACATTGTGCGGTTAAAGCCTTCAAGCGGATCGCTACGCCCTGCAGGCGCGTCGTCGTCAGGCTTTGAACTGGCACAACCAACCAGAAGCACACTGGCCAAGGCCAGGCTGGTCAGGCGGTGATCCATTTTTTTCTCCCTGTGCATGTAAGTTATTTATACCCTGCAAGTTTCACCGGGTAGATCAGCGCATTGCAGCAAGCATAGCTGATATCTCCCGTGCGGTTCACAGATTCAGACATTGCCAGATAGCAGCCGGTTAAGGCTGCTGCTGATCGATCGCCACGGCAATGTGCTGATGACCATCCCAGGGAACCACTGCGCTAAGCCCGAACCAGTCGCCCGGCTCTGGACTGGCGCGGCCATTGCGTGAAATTCTGACGCGCACCTGGATCTGTTTCTGCGCCGAAAGACGGCGATCTTGCAACATGGCATTACTGTCATCCAGCGTCAGCGATACGGGAAAATGGCCGGGCGATAGCCGCTTCACCGCCACCGGGACAGGCGATATACCGTCAGTAACCGAAATATACATGACTCCGCCCGGCGGTAACATTTTTTCTGCCTGCGGAGAAAGTGTCACGTCGACCGCCAGTTGTGTGTTTTGCTGCCCGGCGTCTGTTTTGGCTTGTTCAATGCTGTGCGCGATGCCGTCGCGACGAGGATCATCGGCCGGCAACATGTGCAACAGCGCTTCCCAACTGTCTATGGCCTGCGAATACTGCTGCTGTTCAAACGCATTATAGGCCAGCAGACTCAGCGTGCGGATATTCTGCGGATGCTGTTTAAGCAGAACCTTAAGCAACAGCCCGGCCTGGCGGTTATCCTGAGGATCGCCCGATCGCGTCAGTACCTCGGCATAATCCTGCTTTAAGGCCATATTGTTGGGTGCTAACTGGAGTGCTCGCTCAAACGCCTGACGGGCGGTTGTGGCATCATTGAGTACCATACCAAGACGGCCCAGCATCGCCCAGCCGCCACGATTATCAGGTTCGCTTTGCAGTTGGCTGCGCAAACCGAGCTGTAAACGTGAGAGTTGCTCCAGGGTAAGCGGCCGGGCATGAGGGTCCATGACCTGCGCGCGCAGCGCCGGATAGTCTTCCTGTATCTGCATCCAGCCACTCAACTGCGTTAATCCGCCGGTTTTGAGATAGCTCGCCACAGACACGACGATCAACACGATAAGGCCGGGTAACAGCACCCAACGACGGCTGCTGCTGTGCGCGTGGGTCTCCGACGCAGGCGGGATGTCACTGAGCAGGGTTTGCTGCAACTCTCGCTCCATCACGGCCCGATCGGCAATCACGCCCTGTTCTTCATCCTGAGTGAGTTCAGCCAACCGTTGCTGATAAAAATGTGTGTTAAGGCTGTCACGCGCATCTCCGCGCGCCTCGCGTTGTCGCCAGCCTGCAGCCAAAAACAGCACGCAGGCCGCCAGCAGGAGCAGCAACATCGTGATTAAAAAAACCGCCATTATACTTTCCTGTCCGACTTCAGAATCGCCGCCAGGCGCTGCTGTTCTTCATCATCAAGCTCGCTGCGGGTTTTGCGCTGACGACTACGCAGCACGATCACGGCAGCGCCCAGTACCATAAACAGTGCCGGCCCGGCCCATAAGATCAGGGTGGATGGGGTGACAGGCGGCTGGTAGCTGACGAAATGGCCATAGCGCGCCACCATATAGTCGATGATCTGCTGACGACTCTGTCCCTGTTTCATCAGTTGGTAAACTTTTAACCGCATATCTGACGCAATCATGGCGTTGGAGTCGGCAATGCTGTTGTTCTGGCACTTAGGGCAGCGCAGCGAGGCCGTGATGTCCCGGTACTGCTCTTCCTGCGCGACGGAGTCAAATGCATAGGTATCCATCGCGGCCCACAGGCTGGCGCTAAACAGCAGCCCACAGATCATCATCACAAGGGATTTCATGCGCCGCTCTCCTTCATATATTTATCCCACAATGGCTTCACTTCCTGTTGCCAGACGCGCGGGTTCAGGTCACCGGCATGGCGATAGCGAATAATCCCGTTGCCATCAATCAGAAAAGTTTCAGGTGCACCGTAGACGCCAAGATCGAGGCCCAGCATTCCGTCACCATCATACAGGCTGAGCGCATAAGGATTCCCCAGCGTATTCAGCCAGGTCACCGCCTTTTGGCGATCGTCTTTGTAGTTCAGCCCTACAACACGGACGCCCTGCTCTGCCAGCGCATTAAGATAGCGATGCTCGGCGCGGCAGGTTGGACACCAGGTCGCCCAGACGTTCAGCAACAGCGGCTTACCGGTAATCAGCGTCTGCTGATTATAGGTTTGACCCGGTTTATCCAGCGCCTCCAGCCTGAAAACGGGCAGGGGCTGGCCAATCAGAGCTGACTCCAGCCGGGAAGGATCGTCCCCTTCAGCATTCCGTGACAGTTGCCACAGGAGGGCGGCTGCCAGCAGTAAAAATAATCCCAGCGGAACAAACAGAATTTTTTTCATGCCTGCGCCTCAGGATCGGCTTTCTTGCGCGAGCGATAGCGGGGGTCCAGTAAACAGAACAGGCCGCCGACAGCCATGAACAACCCACCAAACCAGATCCAGCGAACAAAGGGTTTGTAATAAAGACGCACCGCCCAGCTGCCGTCATTCAGCTCTTCACCCAGCGCAGCGTAAAGATCACGGGTAAAACCCCCGTCAATAGCCGCCTCGGTCATCATGGTACGCGCAGCAGAGTAAAAGCGTTTTTCGGCATACAAGATGGCTTCCGGCTTGCCCTTGCGAGAAACATCAATGACTGCGACGCCGCCACTGTAGTTAGGGCCTTGTAACTCCTGAACATCACGAAAAACAAAATGGTAGTGATGGATATCGACGCTGTCCCCTGCTTTCATTCTTACATCGCGCTCAACGCTGTATTGAGTACTGAACGCAATGCCAATCACGGTGACGCCCACGCCAAGGTGTCCCAGCACCATGCCCCAGTGACTGCGCGAAAGATGACGTAATCCGGTGAAAAAACGGTGACGATGGGTGGCGCGTTCATGCAGCTCCATCAGGGTCAACACGATGATCCATACCGCCATCAGTAATCCCACCACCGTCATGGCTTCAACACGATCCTGTAACCACCAGGGCAGCAGCACGGACGCGATCAGCGTGACGACCAGCGCTAACAGCAAACGGCGCACCAGTTTTTGCGGTTCATCACGTCGCCAGCGCACTAACGGCCCAATACCGAGCATCAATGCCAGCGGGGCCATTAACCAACTAAACATCGCATTAAAGAAGGGTTCGCCTACCGAAATGCTGCCCAGGCCTAATTGCTTATGCACTAAGGGCAACAGCGTACCGAGCAGCACCACCAGCATGGCCGCAATCAACAGTACGTTATTCCCCAGCAGGAAAGATTCGCGCGACCAGAGTTCATTTTGCACCCGACTGCGCACCTGTCCGCCTTTAATGGCATACAGCAGCAGTGAACTGCCAATCACAATCACCAGGAATGCCAGAATAAACATGCCGCGCGCAGGATCGGAGGCAAACGCGTGCACCGACACCAGCACGCCAGAGCGAACCAGGAAGGTGCCGAGCAGGCTCAGTGAGAACGCGGTGATGGCCAACAACACCGTCCAGGCTTTGAAGGTGCCGCGTTTTTCCGTGACCGCCAGCGAATGCATCAAAGCGGTGCCCGCCAGCCACGGCATAAAGGACGCGTTTTCCACCGGGTCCCAAAACCACCAGCCGCCCCAGCCCAGTTCGTAATAAGCCCAGGCTGAACCCAGCACAATGCCGATGGTGAGAAAGAGCCAGGCGGCGGTGGTCCAGGGGCGCGACCAGCGGGCCCAGGCCGTATCCAGCCGTCCCGCCATTAACGAGGCGATGGCAAACGCAAAGGCCACGGAGAAGCCGACATAACCCATATACAGCAGTGGCGGATGAAAAATCAGACCGATATCCTGCAACATTGGGTTGAGATCGCGACCGTCTACAGGAAAATCGGGGAGCGTCCGGCTAAACGGATTTGAGGTGAGGATAATAAACAGCAAAAAGCCCAGATTAATCATCCCCATCACTGACAACACACGGGCCAGCGCGTCCTGCGGCATACCACGGCTGAATATTGCCACGGCCAGCGTCCAGCTGCTGAGCAGCAGCACCCACAACAGCAACGAGCCTTCGTGCGCGCCCCAGGTCGCGGCAATGCGGTAATACACCGGCAGGAGCGTATTGGCGTTGTTAACGACATAGCTGACGGTGAAATCATTAACGATAAAGGCCCATACCAGCAGCATAAATGCGCCCGCGATGCAGGCAAACAAACCGGCGGCAAGCGGGCGCGCCATTGCCATTAAACGCGCGTCCTGACGCCATGCGCCCCACAGTGGATAAACGCTGAGCAGAAGCGCCAGCGCTAAGCCGAGACAGAGTAAAAAACTGCCCACTTCTGGCATCATGGTGTGTTCCCTGCCTGCTGTTTCACGGCTTCCTGCCCTTGCGGTGCGGGCTTCATTGCCATGGTAATTTCGGGTGGCGTGTAGTTTTCATCATGTTTCGCCAGCACCTCTTTCGCGTTAATCAGATTGCCGGGTTCAAGAACGCCCTGGGCTACGACGCCCTGACCTTCACGAAACAAGTCCGGTAAGATGCCGACAAAGTTAACGCTGACCACGGCGCTGCCGTCATAAAGCTGAAAGGCGACGGCCAGGGTTTGGGGATCGCGTGTCACACTGCCGGGCATCACCATGCCGCCCACGCGCAGGCGCTGTCCCGGCTCAGGCCTGATATGCGCTTCGCCTTTGCCATTGATAATTTCACCCGGCGTGTAAAACAGATCGATATTGGACCGCAGCGCATACATCACCAGCGCCGTGGCCAGCCCAAGTCCGGTTAGTATCGCCAGCACAACATACAGACGATGACGACGACGGGTATTCACTTTTCCTCTCCTGTCGGTTCACTGGCATGTTGACGTCTGGCCGCACGCTGGCGGCGCTCCCGGGCATCACGCTGACGAATGTCAGCCAGCAGACGACGATGCGACAGCAGCGCGTGCAGTGCCAGCCCCAACATGGGTAGTACCGTACACAGGACGGCCAGCCAGACATAGAAGGCATAGCCTCCCATGGCAAAGAAGTCATGCCATGAGGCAAAAGCAGGCGTCATGACTTGCTCCTTGAGTTTGCAAGAGCAATCGCCCAGGGACGTCGGCGTTCCGTTAGCAGGATGAGATTACGCAGGCGCAGTAGCGTAAGGGTAATAAACAACAACAGGTAACCCAGAATCGCCCAGCGCAGCGGCGTGCGCATCGGTGGCGCTATCGCCTGCTGCATCAGCCCGGACGATCCCTGGTGCAGGGTATTCCACCACTGCACGGAAAAATGAATGATGGGCAGATTGATCACGCCGACCAAAATCAGCACACCGGCCGCGCGTCCGGCCGTCCGGCGATCGTCAAACGCATGGTACAGCGCGATAACGCCCAGATATAAAAACAGCAGCACCAGCTCAGACGTTAATCTGGCGTCCCAAATCCACCAGGTGCCCCACATCGGTTTGCCCCAGGCAGAACCGGTGACTAAGGCAATAAAGGTGAAGACAGCTCCCACCGGTGCCATCGCTGCCGAGACCAGATCGGCCATTTTCATTTGCCATACCAGGCCGGTGAATGCGGCAACCGCCATGGCGCTGTAAACGCCCATCGACCACATTGCCGCAGGAACGTGAATATACATAATCCGAAAGCTGTCGCCCTGCTGATAATCCGGCGGTGCATAGCCAAATCCCCACACCCATGCCAGCAGCAAACTCGCTATGCAGGCCACGGCGCACCACGGCACCAGCCGACCGCATAACTGATAGAGCCGTTCAGGCTTTGCCAGCTGATGTAATCCTTTCCACATGATGAATTGCTCACATTTAATTAGTGCTTATCTGCACGTCTGTTGCGTGATGATTTATTGCAGCGTGATGCGCAAGGCAGCCGCTGTTGCAAAAGGGGCCAGCGTGGCACTGCCAACCAGCATGGCACCCAGCAGCGCCAGATAACCGCCAATGGCTAACCCCTGCCCCGCCGCATCGATGGCGGCGCTGGCAAAAATAAGGACCGGAATCGCCAGGGGTAAAACCAGCAGGCTGAGCAGCACGCCGCCGCGACGCAACCCAACGGTCAGCCCAACCCCGATGGCACCTAAAAAACTCAGCGTTGGCGTACCGAGCAGTAGCGTTAATGCCATGGCCCGCCAGCTATACATATCCAGTGAGAGCAACATGGCAACCAGCGGCGAAAGCAGAATCAGGGGCAGGCCGGTTACCAGCCAGTGGGCGATCACTTTGCCCATCACCGTGACCGGTAGCGGCGTGGGCGATAATAAAAGCTGTTCCAGCGTTCCATCGAGATAGTCGTCACGGAACAGCCTTTCCAGTGCGAGCAGCGAGGAAAGCAAGGCGGCAACCCAGACAATGCCAGGGGCAATGCGCGCCAGTTGCTGTGGCTCGGGTCCAATGCCCAGCGGGAAGAGCGTGATGACAATCAGGAAAAACCACAACGGATTGACCACCTCTGCCCCTCGACGAAATGCGATACGCAACTCACGCTGGATAAGGCGAAACAGCATTAATGACACTCCACGCTTTTCAGACTGATTTTGGTTATTTCTCCGCGCCAGCCGGGCAAAGCCTGATGGCTGGTCAAAATCAGCGCCCCGCCGCCACCCAGGTGGTCGGCAAACCGGGCGATTAGCGTTTCAACGCCGGTTTTATCGATGGCGGTTAAAGGCTCATCCAGAATCCATAACCTTGCCTGAGTCAGCCACAACCGTGCCAGGGCAATGCGACGCTGCTGCCCCGCAGAGAGTTGCGATGCCGCGACGTCTTCATAGCCCGCCAGCTCAATGCTGGCTAGTGCGTTAAAAATTTGTTCATCGCTGCACGTATGATGATAAAACCGCAAATTTTCCAGCGGAGAAAGTGCCGCTTTGATACCCGGAAGATGGCCCAGATACAGCATGTAACGGTGCCATTCGTCGCGTTGCCGCTGAATGGGCTGCGACTGCCACAGCACGTCACCCTGTTCTGGCGTGCTTAATCCCGCCAGGACGCGCAGCAGTGAGGTTTTACCGGCCCCGTTTGGCCCTTCAATTTGCACAATGTTGCCCGCTGCCACGCTAAACGTAAGCGCCTCAAAGAGCGCACGCTCATCACGAACACAAAGCAGATTGATGATTTCCAACATGGGAGGGTAAATCGCGCCAGCCAAATAAGGCGGAAATGATAGCACAATGTTGCAATCTGCCGAAGACCGCGCGCCTCCTGCTTTCCAGCCTGTTGTAGACATTCGTGCTTTACGCGTAGTGCAACGGTCAAAAAGCGCGCTCCATTAAAATGTTGTAACTTTTGTTAGCAATTGCAGAAACACTTTCACACACCAAAAAACGTCTACGCTTATAACGCATTTGCACTGTTACCAGGAGAAAACATGAAGCCTTCATCAAGCATGAATCAGGGCAAAAATGATGTTGATAGCGAAGAAAAGGACGAAGGCAAAGAGGATATCGAGGTAAATGAAGATGCCCTTCCCTCACGCGCTGCCGCTATCCACGAAGAAATTCGTCAGGATGGGGAGAAAGAGCTGGAGCGTGACGGCATGGCCCTGCTGTGGTCAGCTATTGCGGCCGGTTTGTCGATGGGCGCGTCGCTCATGGCAAAAGGCATTTTTCAGGTTCATCTGGACGGCGTACCCGGAGCCTTTTTACTGGAAAACCTGGGCTACACCTTTGGCTTTGTGATTGTCATTATGGCCCGTCAGCAGCTTTTTACTGAAAACACCGTAACGGCCGTGCTGCCGATAATGCACAAACCGACGATGGGCAATGTCGGATTACTGCTGCGCCTGTGGGGCATTGTGCTGTTGGGGAATCTCATCGGAACGGCATTCGCGGCGCTGGCGTTTAACGAGATGCCCATCTTTGATGAGGCCACACGACAAGCCTTTACCGATATCAGCATGAAAGTGATGGAACACACGCCGGGTGAGATGTTTGCCAATGCGGTGATTTCAGGCTGGATTATCGCCACGATGGTCTGGATGTTCCCCTTTGCAGGGGGCGCCAAACTGTTTGTGATTGTGATGATGACCTGGCTGGTCGCGCTGGGCGATCTGGCGCATATCGTGGTGGGTTCTGTTGAGGTGTTTTACCTGGTATTTGACGGCAGCGTACCCTGGACCGATTTTATCTGGCCCTTCGCTATCCCGACATTGCTGGGTAACCTTACCGGTGGCACGCTGATTTTCGCCCTGATTAGTCATGCACAGATCCGTAATGATATGGGCGAAGCTGCACAGGCCAAAGCGAAAGCCGAACGGCGAAAAGCAGAGAAAAAACGTCAGCAGCAACAAGAAGAACGCTAAATTGCTGACAGAATGAGCAAACGCGCGGCAGTGTAGTGAATCCTGCCGCATAACTGCGTTATACTGCGCTGGCGTCTCCTTAGTTAAATGGATATAACGAGCCCCTCCTAAGGGCTAGTTGCAGGTTCGATTCCTGCAGGGGACACCATATGTTAGCCCACCTAAGTATTTCAAAGTCTAGCCAACTCTTTAAATTCAAACACTTACCTCTCGCCAATTGCCCATTGACGTTTACCGCTGTATTTCAAAATCCACTCTGTTTAGTTGGTACATATGTTGGTATGTTAAGTTCGATATTGCAGATACCATCATCTGAGGGTTTTTAGTATGGCGCTCACAGAGTTAACAGTAAGAAATACAAAGCCTTCTGATAAGCCTGTCAAGATGACCGACGGTAATGGTATGCATCTTTTGATTACCACAAGTGGTTCCAAATACTGGCGTTTCCAGTATCGCTTCGCTGGCAAACAGAAAATTCTCGCACTGGGTGTTTATCCTGAGGTTTCATTGTCTGAAGCCAGACGACGAAGAGACGAAGCTCGTCAGCTTGTTGCAAACCATGTAGACCCAAGTGAGAAGCGAAAAACGCAAAAGATTGAGAGCAAGGGCTTGCTAACATTTGAGCAAGTTGCACGACAATGGCATACCAGTAACAGAACATGGTCAGAAAGTCATAGAACAACTGTTTTGAACAGCCTTGTTTCCCATGTGTTCCCTGTCATCGGCAAACGTAATATCAGCGAGCTAAAAACTCGTGATTTGTTGGTTCCTTTGAAAAAAGCAGAAGCTTCAGGACACCATGAACTGGCTTCCCGCTTACAACAGCGCATTACGGCGGTAATGAGGTATGCCGTTCACAATGCTTTGATTGAACAGAATCCTGCAAACGACCTCACTGGTGCTGTTGTTTCCACTAAAAGTGTTCATCGCCCTGCCCTTTCTCTGGAACGATTGCCAGAGCTTATGAATCGTTTGGAAGCGTATAAAGGAAGAGGCATTACCCAAATTGCAGTGCAGTTAACACTCCTGACCTTTGTCCGTTCGAGTGAACTGCGATTTGCTCGCTGGTCAGAAGTCGATCTCAAAAATTCACTGTGGACTATCCCCGGAAAGCGACAACCTATGAAAGGGGTAAAATATTATTCGTAGTCATACCCGATACAAGAAGAAAAACTAATAAAGCCTTATTGAATAAGTGATACAGCGCCGCCAAAAACTAATTTGGAAAGTATTTTGTTAAGTTTTTATGTTTTTTGATCTTAAAACTTTACAATTTTTAAATCATGAGATTTCAAATTAATATTCATCTTGCCGCTTTCCCATAGTAAATATCTTCCACCTGATTCCAGTATTCCTCTTGAATAACTTTAGCTTTACTACGGAGTTCATCTCCCATATGAATTACCAATGCTCCTCTTTCCAACATGTCACATAGCAAAATTTCACTTATATCTTCAGTGCTTAGCTTGAGAAGATTTATGTCATCTGTCATAAATGAATCTTCATCTGGGAGAAGATCCGGCATTGTGTCAACATAATGGTTAAGCATACTTCTTTTAATACTTAAGCCACATAGCAACACATAGTCTTCGCCCTTTTCTGTCTTTTCTACAGCGATATTAATTTCATTCTTTGTGAATTTCTTTGATAACCCTCTCAGTAGCTCATTACATTTGACCACTGATAGTATGCTTTCATAAATATAATTTCGACTCTCTTCATCTAACTCTGATGACAAATGGAATGAGCTTAGTTGGCTATATTCAAGGTAATAGCTTAAGCAAGCCACAGATTTCTTAATCAATGTATTCATAGGTAATAATCTAATGGCTTCAGTATCGAAAATCTTATCAAAGGTTTCTTGACTCACAAGCCTTGAAAGGTTTCCAATATTTAGGAATTCTTTGATTTCCACATTGTCCTCGCTTTGTCGTTGTTGTTGTTGATCTGGATACTTACTATCCAGCCTTTCTCGAATTGTTGATGGTGTCAGAAACCCATTGATCAATCTCCGCCTCAATAAAAGCCACAGCTCTCGAACCTAATTTGATAGGTTTAGGGAATCTATTTTCAGAAATCAATCGATAAATCCATGCTTTCTTGTAACCAGTTTTATGTAGCACTTCAGGTAAGCGAATGAGTCGTGTGGTGCTTGGAGTTGCTGTATTCATGATTGTATCTCCTCGTCTTGTCGATGAGTTGATACTAAGTAGACGGGAACAGGCTTTGAAGGGATTTAGTGGACATTATTACTTGTGGGCCATTACTACATTAGTGTCTTGGGGGACGTTTTTTTTAAAATACTCCCCCTTGACATTTTTAAAAAAAAGGAAGTCAAACTCTAATAAATCTGATCAATCTCAATTATTAACGACTTTATGACGGTTTTTTTTCGAACACCAATAATTACTTCATAAATATAGAATTGTTATCTTTTGAAAGAAAAGTATTCTTTAAATGTGTTTAAAATAGTTGTTGTATTGCTTGGTAGTTCAACAACACCTGTTTCTTTATTAAAATATGCTTCAAGAACTGCTATGTAAGCGTGTCCAACTGCCTCAGTCAATGCTATAGCTGTTGTTGCCGAGATCGCTCCACCAATGACACTGCCCACACCTGGAATGAATTTTAATAAATTCGAAACTACAGCTTTTCCAACCTGAGCAATGGCAGTTATTCCTAATATACCAGTAACCACGCTGGTTGCATTTGATATATCAGAGCTAAGTTCAAACTCCGCATTTATCTTATAAATCATAGTGCTTTGAGCAGCGGCTATTAGTGGTGCATCTGAACCAGGTATGGGTGATGCACCGACTACACCCGCAGCAACGGATGCCGCATGAACAACTTTTCTTGCACTGCTTTTCATTGCTTCAAGTCTAATTTCAGACTTTACTACTTGAGCCTTTTTTAGGGCGTTAGTTGCCCCTTTAACTCCCTCTGGGAGTAGTTTCAAACTAATATTAAGTAACTCATCCATACCATGAGATGGTATAGTAATACTTTTGTTAATCCTGTAGTCAGAAGAAAGAACCTTCACGTAATTTAGTTTTTTTATTTTATTTTTCTCGCTGGTGATTTCTTTAATCGCACATTCTATAAACTCATCCTCGGACTCACCATAGGCTTTCGTAAATACTACAATTGTTGGAATTTCATATTCTTCCGTCAACTTCAAAAGTTCAATATCTCTTGGCTCAATTCTTGAGCTTGAGGAATCCACACATAACCAGCCAAGATGAGGCACATCATCAACATGTTTATACTCTTCAAAGCTATTCTTTATATCTTTTTTGAGTTGACTAATGGTTTGTTCGTAATCTTTTGCTTCAATTCCTTTTGTATCCCATAGAACGACGCCTTTCTTTTTAGATTTTATTTTGGTGAGATGTTGGGTTACAGGCTTACCTTTCCCTGCTTCCGCTAAATCTTCGCCAAAAAATGAATTTACTAAAGTGCTTTTACCAACACCTGTAGCTCCAAAAATAATTATGTTGAATTTATCTTTGCCATTAAAAGCGTTGTCTTCAGCTTTTGCCGAATCGAAAGTATTAGTTTCTTTATTATATGCATCACCAACAAACTTATCAAAAGCATCAAATACATTGGAGGCTTTACTACCCATTTAATTTTCCTTAATTAACAAGATAAAAACAATCGTAGCTACCGTAATAATCTATGGCATTTTGGTGTAATAAATTTCTGTTGATCTGCGAAGCTTAAAGGTAGTTCTGAAATGATTGTATTTCGGATTTTTCTTAATTACTACGTATTTTTCAGATATCTTTTGCATAGCTATAGAACTTAAAGCCTTCTACGATTTAACCTTCGCTCTAACTCACTCTTTCACTTAAGCTTTTGGTGATAAGTGGGTAAATTTTAACCATTGTCGATAAGCAGATATATACCTAAATTAATTCTCGCAGTTTTGACAACGGTATATCTATGAGATGGCGATTCTTGTTAATAAAACTCTCAATGTTTTTACAGGTCTCACCTGACATAGCTTTCTCAGCTATTGGACGATCAGTGTCTTTGAGTTGCTCATCTCCTCGAACCTCATCTGTGAGCTTAGGATAAAGAACTCTGGAAAGGATGGTGTTTGAAAGAGAGACATCATTTAACTTAGCCCACAAGAGCAGATCAATCATTGGAAGGATACGGTAGTCAACCAACTTTAGAATCTTTCCCAGCCCGAAAGCCTCTTGCTTCCTGCCCTTGATTCCATACTCTTTCCTCCACATAGGAAGTAGCGCACGAAGCGAGCCTATGATTTCGTCATCCGAAGAGCTTTCGAGGTCAAAGTAGGTATACACACGGCTTTCGTTTGTTCCCAGAACAACGGCTCTCATACTTTGAGTAAGTGGCTTCTCCCTGACATCTTTCTTAAGTTGATCACTACCTTTGACAAACGATTCTTGCGAGAACATTTCAAGTGATCTTCTGAGGCTTTCAATATGACCAAAAGTGACTTGTCGTATGTGCGTTTGGCTTTCTGCCAGATGAGTGTCGAGGTCAATTCTTTTACTGAATAGAGGGTTACCTGCAAGGATCTGGTCAAAATAATCATCTCCTTCTCCAAAAAACTCAATTGAGTCGAGGATGTTCTTTCTTACCTGTAACTCCTTATGTAAGCCTTTTAAAGTGCAAGACTTGACATCAACATAGTTGTCGTAATCAAACCAAGCCTGTAGCTCTTTGTAGATCTGAACCGTATCCATACCGAGGCCTTACATTTGTGTTTTTATAGCTCAATGTAGAAGTCAGCTCATCATCACCTTGAACCAGCTCTTCAATCAACAAGCTGTGAAACAGTAACAACGACTGATAAAATTGAGTATAATTAAGACGATTTTTTAAGTGTCTCACAATAGTTTTTAAGGTTATTTTTTAGTGTTGGTATCTATGATGGTATAAAACACTTAATTTCAATAAAAACCTTTTAAATCAGTAAACTAAACGCCAGTTCGATTTCTGCAGGGACACCAGATTTTATCCAATCCACCTCCACTGAAAAAAAACAAACCCCCTTCAGAATCGCACTCAGCAATAAACCATCTATAACCGCCGCGATCCGACATGAATTTACTACGACGACTTTTTGCGGGCATGTTGTGGGCACACCGAAAACTATGCCCGGAATTATGCCCACATGGTGACTGTGAAGCAGATTGATGCCGCACGCCCAAAAGAAAAGTCATATCGCCTGGTGGATTCTGCTGGCCTCTACCGCAGCGCTGGTAAAAAGCCTTCCCGCTGGCTGGCAGACCCGCATTCAGGAACTCCAGGAAAAAAAGATGGCATGGGTGGAGACCAAAAAGGCCGAAGCCGCTGCCACGGAGAGCGTTGAGCCGCTACGCCAGAGCCAGACTAAAACGGAACAGGCAAGCCGGGACAACCGTCCGCGCTTTCGTGAGCTTCTGGAGCAGAACGGCGGCACCGTCACGCCTGAGGTGAAGGCGCTGCGCGCGGAGTATCTGGAGCAACAGAAAACGGCAACCAGGCTGGCCGGGCTGATTACCCGGAGGGAAAAGCAGCTACCGGAGCTGGCCGACGTGATCGGGCAAAAGGCTCACGCTTACGTCACCTGCCATGAGCGCATTATGGACGAGCGAATTGATGCGCTCATCAATGAATTCTTTCTCTTCCACTCCATTGAGCTGACCAGCCTGCTCAGAATGAAGTACAGCCAGTTTGAACGGTATGACTCAGCCCACGCACCGGGTGTACTTGAAGGGGCAAACGATGCAGACACGCTGTACCGTGGATATATTATGAATCTGATGCTGAGCTGGACGAATACAAAGCTGCCGCTGATGTTCCGTGATGATGTTATCAGCCTTGCAGGCCCGTCCCCCTTCAGTGGGGCCAGAACTGACCAGCGCAGGCGGTTTCACGGTCAGAAATAAAATTACCGCAGCCAGCCTGTACCTTTTTACGTCTGCTGCGTGAGTGCATGTCTATGCTGTATGAAAACGCATAAGTCTCAGGCATCCAGACATGGCAGCAGAGACCAGCATCGGCACGGCATGGAGCCACTCATACAGGTGCATGAAAACCGCTGCATGAAGTGCGCAGGCGTGGCGGGCTACGAGCGCGTGCCAAGAAGAAGAATCTTGAATTATTTATATCTCGATGATAATTTTTTCTCGCTTCTAAATCTTATACTAATACTTTATCTCTGAGGGAAAAACATGCATAGGATCGTTCAGGCACATCTTGAAAATTTTGCAAAAAGTTTTGGTATTGAATCACTCGGACAAGATGTACAGTTCGAGATGTTTTCTAATAAGTCTATATTGACCCCACACATTTGCACTGACTTCGAATTAGATGACGTGACCACAAGTGAAGCTGACGATGGAACCGACGGAATAGCAATAATAATCGATGAAGAGCTATGCCTTTCTCCTGAAGATACTAAAACCATCTTTGACAAACCTAAAAGAAATCACGATGTTGAAATACATTTCATTCAGTCAAAAACAAGTGAATCATATGATTTAGGTGATTTTCTGAAGTTTAAAGAATCTGTATTGAAGTTTGTCGACATTGAAGATGATTATCACGTTCATGATGATCTGCAAAATAATGCTAGGGAAATTTTCGACGTTATAATTAAAAATGTACCTAAGATTAGAGATGGGAAACCGAAGATATTTGTTAAATATGTCGCGACAGGTGTCTATAAATCACCTAAAGAGCTTGATAATGCGAGAAAGAGATTTATTGCTGAGCTTGCAGAACTTGGTTTTTTCTCAGAAATAAACATAGAATTCATAGACAGGGATAAATTAACGAAATTATGGGTTAGTACATACTCTAATATAAGTGCTGAACTTCCCACATTTAGTCTTGCACCTCTTCCATCAATCAATGGAATCGACGAAGCTTATCTTGCTGTTGTAAAAGCAGAGGATTATGTAAACAACCTTTTACTGACTGAAGATGGTACTTTACGAGGTCATGTATTTTTTGAAAATGTAAGATCATTTCTCGGTGTGGACAATAATGTTAATGCAAAAATTGCAGAAACAATAAGAAATAAGGAAGCCGCCTCAAGATTCCCTGTACTCAACAATGGAATTACTATTGTAAGCCCTGATGTGAGAGTTCAAAATAACAATATACATCTTGAAAATTTCCAAGTGGTAAACGGTTGCCAAACATCTAACGTACTATATGAATGTCGTGAGTTACTAGATAGCAATATGATGCTCAACTTAAAAATAGTCGAGACTTCAAACGAGGATGTGTTCTCTGAGCTGGTGAGGGCTACTAATAGTCAGACTAAAGTTGATGAGAATCAATTTCTCTCGCTTAAACCTATAGCGAAAAAGGTTGAGGCCTACTTTGATTCATTCGATGGTGAAGATGCACGTTTATTTCTTGAAAGACGAGATCGTCAATTTGCAGGGCGTGATATACCTGCAATAAGAATATTCCCTTTAAATCTTGCTGTTAAATGTGTCGCTTCTGTGTTTTTCAGACGGCCTGATCTTGCATATCGTTATCCACAAAGGATGTATGAGCAACTTGCCGAAAAAATATTTGCGGATGATATTAAAGAAGTGGTTTATTATACGGCATGCTTAGCTCTTTATCGTTTCAACTTGCTAACATCAAATGCAGACATCCCTCAGAACATTAGGAAATATAAGTGGCACATCATCGCAATCGCCTGCATATTAGTAGCTGGAAAAGTAACCCCAAAGCCTAATTCTAAAAAGATGGAAACCTATTGTAAGAAGATTATAGATAAGTTTTCAAAACATGATGCCGATGTTGTTGCTTTATTTGGTAAAGCCGTAAGTATAGTTACTACAACAAACGACCTTTCTGATGATAAAATGAAGCGTCAATCATCCTTAGAAGATCTAATTAAAGAGATTTAATAAACTCCCGCTTGAATAAATAAATCAAGCGGGACCAACCGCATGTATAGTAAGTTAAAATCTAATGCTTAGTTATTATATTTGACAATATTTTTCTTAGTTCCTGTAACTGGTTTATCCTTAGCCCTTCACTTTCCCGCTCATCATTTCAACTACCGAAATAGGCCATTCTATGACTTTAATGAACTATTCCCATGGATTAATGATATCGAAAAATGAATAAAGATAACTAACAAAAAGATAAAATACTTTCGATTCCCGCAGAGGGCACCATCTATACCTCCACAGTCCACTTTATCTCTTTACAGTCATTCATCTGAAGCGAGCGGTTCCAATTAATACACCTCAATGTTAGCTATGGCTTCATAAGCAAAGTGGGGGCAACTTGTGAAAGAGTCTTTTAGGACGAAAAGATCTCTCCTGTCTCCACGAAATTAATGCCGGGATTTATGCACCTCCCCTATATCCATTATATGTATTTGTTCCCTTTCATAACCCATGTGACTTTAAGATTTAAAAAGCCCGGTTAAACAAAGACATCGTATCGACAGCTTTTCTTTTGATACAAAAAAACAATCAAAATGTCCTAACCCCCCATTAATTAATACACTGCGATGTTAGCAATATTGTCATAAATCTGATAACGCATCTTGCTACCAGATTCCGCACGCTGACAGCTTTAGCAATAGTAGCGTTATGCTTGGCTGGATGGCATGAAATCGATTTTGATAATCTAATTGGGGAAATTCACAAAGCCAGAATAAAAATGAAACGTCCTCATGCTGTACCACGATCGATTCAATCCTTGAGCGTCCTTTGTAAGCCGGAATAAATAACCGGAAACGACCACCTTATTTTTGCTGGACGATACGATGATTGAATCAACCCCGGCTTTTAGCACTGTGTTTATTTTTCTGTCTGCTGTTTCAGTTCAGCATAATGGGCTGTCAGTTGTTTCAGATGCATTTCCAGTTGAGACCGGGCAGCAGCAGGTAATGGTTCCCCCGCAGGATGTTGTGACAGTGCCCGCAGTTGTTCTTCAGCCGGTATGGATTGATTAAAAAATTGCATCGTGGAAAAGACCACTGATTTCAGCTCACTGATCGTCATGTATTTTCCCTTTTGCTCATCCAGTCCGTTCAACCTGTCACTTAGTTTCTGTAGCGTCATCATTCCCTGATGCCAGCCATTCAGGCGTTCTGTCGGCAACGCGGCAGCATTAAGTTGTTGCTGCCATTGCTTTATCAGGGGTTTTGTCTGCTCCGGCCACAGTGCCCTGGCCTGTTCCAAAAGCTGTCGACTCAAGGCGATATTCCAGTCAGGAGGCAATTTATCCAGTCGGGCAAGTTGCTGCTGTGTTTGTGTTATCACTGTTTGTGATGAAAGTGTTTGCTGACGCAACATATCCAGTTGTTCAGGCGTGAGCGTTGCAGGTAAAGGCGCCAGGGATGCTGCAAGCTGAGCCTGAAGCGGGTCAGGCCGGTGAAAATACTGCCAGCTCCACACTGCGACGGTGCTTATCACCAGCATGGTGAACATCCCGGCAGCGAAGGATGTCCGTTTTTTTACCGGAGCAGGTATTGCCGCCAAAACGTCCACATTCGCCTGATGTTCCGCCTGCGCCACGTACACCCACTTCACTGCGCTTTCTGGCGTATTCTCAGGCGAGCTACCCGCAAGGTCCCTCATGGAGGCTTCGGCATCATGCATCACGGTGGCCGGCAACACTATACCGGACTGAACCGTCGCCGTTGTATTGGTTGTCCCATCGCTGTTTTCCAGCCGGACAGCGCAATTGTGCATTAAGGTACGCAAGGTATCGAGCTGGCTGAGATGTTTAAGCTCCAGGCGCTTGAGCACTTCCCCGATACCGGTAAGCCGTTGCTCAGCCCGGTACAACTGGCTGAGGTCGCTGTAATTGATCGGGATCGAACGCATCCGTTGCTGCAAACGCTGACTCAGACTGCTGAGGATTTCCATGCGGGCATGGACGGGCTGCGGCCACAGCGTCCCCCATTGATGGCTTATCAGGGCGTCGAGTATCGCAAGTCCTTCATTAAGGCCGACCAGTCCGGCCAGTTGCGTTCGGGCCAGCGTGTACCAGGCTGCCGTCTGCAGTTCCACACCGTTCTGCTCAAACAGTGAGAGGCAGCGTTTTTCAACATATCGCCAGTTCACATCCGGGCGCGCTGGATGTGTGAGCTTACTCAGTTCATCGCGCAGAGCGGCGTAATCCGCTAATGTGCGCGGGTCGCCACCGGTTTTGATTTTACGAGGGGGGATGTCATTCATGACCAGTTGTCCGTTTGACGTAAAAGGAGCTGTTGAGGGTTATTGCTTATGCGGCTTTGCTTTCTGCATATTCGAGACTCTGTAGATACTGAAGTGCCACCGGGTCAGCGATGTATTCAACCTGCCCGTGGTGGCGTTCCACCTCATCAATAATCCTGCTGAGCTCGACCCGGAAAAACTCCTTGCGCAGGTTAATCCTGTTAATCCGGTAACTTTCCAGATGGTCGTGAAGAGTCTTTTCAAGTGCGGGTGCGTCATCGCAGGAAATCATGGCGTGAACGTCAAAATCGAACGGTACGGCTGCTCCGCTCAGTTCTTTCACCCGCTCCATCGGTTCCAGCCGGCGGGTCATACCGATTTTGAAGACGTTTTCACCGAAAGAACCGATGTTCGAAATGACATACACATGTCCCTGTTTTGTCAGCTGGGCCATGGATTTGGCGCGTTCATACTGCAGATGTACCTGTTGGATTTTCTGTTCCAGTTCCAGACGCTGTCTTTCCAGTTCTTCCCTGTGGGCACCTTCAGCGGCGAGCAGGGCTTCGTCCAGTAAATGCTGTTGTTCAGCAAGGCGCTGTTCTTCCTCTTCCGCTTCCCGCTGCTGCCTGTCCAGCTCTTCCTGCCGCTGCTTCTCTTCCCGCATCTGACGTTTCAGCTCAGCCTGATACTCTTTTTCTTCCTGCGTTTTTTCGAGCAGGACAACCTTATCCAGAAACTGCTGTTTCACACCTTCCCAGTCGGCATTATCTTCGAGTTTCAGAAAAGTGATGTTCTCGCTGATAGCAGCGTAAGCGTCTCTCTCCTTCCTGAGCTGGTCGTACTTGCTTTGCCAGTTATTTACCGTGGTACCGGAAAGCAGTGTTTTGACTTTGAATTTATACGCAGAGTCCACGATGCGCTGCAGCGCCCGTGACGCTTTATTTCTGGCAGTGTGAAATTCATCCCACTGACCGGCAAGATGTTTCTTTTCCTGATACAGGCTGCGGGCCACTTCAGTCATGACTCGCTCGTCAAAACCTTTTTCTTTTTGAGCGAGGTCCGATACAGCCTGTTCAAGTTCCGCTGTTTTCTTCTGGAATCCCCGGTAAATGAAAACCCGTATGATCAATGCAACGGCTATCAGTAAGCCAAAGAACAGACCGATGATTCCGACCGGATCCGACACATATTCAATAAATTGCTCATTAAGATTAATTAATGCTCTTACCACGACATAAATACCCCAGGCAATTGCGCCAAGAATAGCCAGAATAACACCTACTGAATTGTCATCTTTTTTTCTTCGTGCCATGTTTTATTTTTTCCTTTACTCTTAAAATCCTGACTATTTAATCTAAAAAACGAGAAAGGGGATTAATATTGGTTCCCTGAGCAAATCGGTAAATGGGTGTATCCGGGCTTGCTGGCCATATAGAGGGGAGCGCATGTAGGCGGTCGGGGTTGCGAACTAACCGGTTCGTCGTTTTCTGCAACGCGTTGCGGTTTATGCTTTTTCGCAGTTGTTACTTTTTTCGTCTTAGCTTTGCGAGTGGAAGTGGAAGGTTTTACCTGATTGCTGGTTTCTGAGGAACCATATCCGGAGCAGAACCGCTTCGACTGACTCAGGCTCCCGTCATTACAGACAAAACGTCCATCCGATGTGCAGTTTGCAATTCCACCCTTTGAACCGGAACAGGGCTGCCTTCCACGCGCAGCATCGGCTTGTGCCGTAAACAATATTCCTGAGACCAGAAGAAAGATTAATTTTCTCATTTTCATATTCATTATTTATTTCGTTACTTTGGGGCTAAGTAATTCGAAAGCTATTAACCATTTCATCAGGAAAACTTGCAATGATTCAAAGCAAAAAATAATCATTAATTTTTCATCACCCGCTATGGCAGAAGCTCAAAAATCAGGTTAAAGAAAGTGCTTTCATCAAAACCCTGCCCAGAGGGGGATAAAGCACCAGGCGGAGTAAAGGTCCACTTGTTCACCGTTCCTGACCGCATAAATAGTCGCCCCAGAGTCCTAACGAGTCCTCCATTTTGGAAGGCCACCTCCATACACCCGGTCACACCCTGACCATACAGGAATACCGGCACAAATTTTACAGACCAGTCATCGATACGCAGAAAGAAACTGTGATTTTACTGACAGGATGTGATCTCGCCTTAGAGACGGGTTGTTTTGTCGATATACTGCTGTTGCTTCAGATGCCTCAGGAGAACGCGCCCCTCGGGCATAAACTCAGTGCCATAGCGCACCAGACCAACACCGTTAAGTTCCGCATCAATGGCGTAGCGCAACTCACCGGGAATTTCCTGATCAAGCAGCAGCACCTCAATAGACTTCAGGCGCGGCTCATACTTCAACAAAGCGGCTGACAAAGTCGACATCAGTTTATATGCGGTGCCGGGAAGTCCCTGCAGGATGGTGGTCATATCCGGCAACCCATAATCTGGAATATGTGCCAACGTTCCGGCACGACAGTTAAGGATACGTTGCATATTATCCAGCACCGAAAGGATGACCTGATTTTCTTCACTGACCTGTTGAAGATCGAGATCACCGACAAAATTGCCATAAAGCAACTCGCACAGAGACGGGGGATTTTGATTCATGGGCCACTTCCTTCATATTACGATTAAGCTCAATCTACTCAACATTAACATTGCTTTAGTTATATCATTAATTATAAAGAGTCAAACTGTTCAAGATAATTCGAATGCAACGATAGCACGGTGGCAATACAATTAGTCATCGCTCCTGCACTACTTAATAAAATCAATAAGTTTCTTTCTTCATCACGATATGAACAACCATCCCAATTACGATTATCAAGTTTACTTTTTAGCTGTACTTGAGTTTTTTTAAGGGGGGAATCCAATAAAAGAGTTATTCCATAATTTTCAATAGGCATAACACAAAGTTCTCTTTCAATCAGAAAGCTAACATATGCTTCTAATTGCTCAATGCTTTCAATTCTAATCATGATCCTTTAGCTTTCCATAATTGAATAGTAGTCATAATCTGCCGAGGCCACTACGCATGCGAAGCATTATTTTCTTCATACTCCACACACCATCTGTACCCTGGCAATGACGGGATATCAAGTAATCGGCGTTTTAGAATAAATAAAGATGAACGACCCAAGGGTCACTATTTAGCAAGAGTCACTGACGGTTACAGGTTACACATCAGGTTTTTCCAGTGAACGAATAACCAGGAAATCCTGAGAGATGCCAACATCTTTTCCCGTTGCTTGTCTGTTATGAATAAACCAGGCATACATATCTGAGGGCGCATTATCTTCGGGGAAAGGCTGAGGCTGACCAAGATAAGCTGCATGGGCGTAATCGAGAAAACGCCTCGCTCGCCTCAATGCAGGCCTGTAGATATCAGGCACGATTTGGATACGCTTATCATTAGGATGGTTTTCCATACTGTTCTTCATTCTTATTGCGGCATCATGGACATCTTCCAGCCAACCCCAATGTTTGTGCAACACATCAAGTTCATTCTGGTAGTGCCTTGAAGTTTCTTTTGCCTGTGGTGAAATCCCCAATAATCCGGCAGAAGCACCGGCGGAGGCTAAAATATCACCACGTTGTTTTTCATACTTCATGCATTCACAGCGGTATTGATAATATTGTCGCCCAAGCCACTCAATATAGCTGTCCAGATGACGGTTCTGTGCTCCGATACTGACAGTGTTAAAAGGCACCGCTTGCTGATACAGCTTTGTCCATTGAGCGACAGACTTATTCTTAACCTTATCCTGCATGATGAAATAGGCAGCAACATCAGTATCCGTCTGATCTAGTGTTTGTAAATCTGGAAATGGAACACCAGCCATCGGCGCGGCGCGGTACATCCGGTGAAGGGCCACCCGACAAAGTTCTGCACTCGGTTTTTGTTCATTTGGCTTCAGGCCTCCGCCTACGTCCTCTGCGCAGCCGGGTAACAGCTCTTCCTTGTGCTTATTATTACTTCCACCAAGACAATAGATACTCCGCCATGGCCGGTTTTCATGTGCTGCGACCAAGTGCAGTGCATTTTTAACCGTATCTGGCAATGCCGATTCCTGATCAACAGACTTATCGCCCATCAGCACGCTAATGCCTTTTATTGGCCCCCCAAAAGCAGAAATAAACCAGTCCACGCCATTATTATTACTGGCAGGGGTATGACGAGTACAGTCAAACAGGCCTGCAAAAACAATCTCTACGGAGATCCCCTGGTAAGTATGTTTATCACCCTGCTTCTGGCAAATATCATCAAGCATTATATCAATAAATTTACGTGCAAGAGTTGCTCCGACATCGTATCCAAAGAGTGAAATAGAGATCAGTTTTACCGGTACAGGGCTCTTAATTTTGATGTTTTTAAAAGCTTCTTCAAATGTAGCTTTTGTCGAAGTAATTCTGGTATCAACACCTGTTACCAACATCTCGGCAATAGTGGGATTATCGCGCAACCAAGGTGTCGCCTCTATACCCGATTTCTTTGTGGCATTTTTAACTACATCGCCCGCCTGCGATTTACACTCTGAAGGGCTTATCAGTTTTTTTCCTGAGTCCTTTAAAACCTCCCACCAGTTTCCACTTTTCAAATAATCCAAGGCAGCATCTTTCGCCATTTCTTTTGGGTGATTTTTAAGGTCATCCATAACAGAGCTCTGGGCGCCATCCATGATGGTATGAAGTTTTGACGTTAGATTTTCTTTGAAGGGAGTACCTAATCCGGAAATATAGAATTTTGAGTAGTTTTCATGTGATGTATCTTGTTGCACAATGGGGAAAGCCCGAAATAAACGAGCAATGTTACTTAGGCGGTTCTCTGATGCATCCTGTTCAATATTACGATGAATACCATCAAAAAAGAATCCCACCTGCCAGGTTCTATTACAATTCCCTATATTTGCATCTTCAGCTTGCTGTGCACGGTTCGCAGCCGCAATTATGCTATCGATATCCATATCTATCATTCCTGTCAGTCGTATGCTCTAAAATCGCTTCAGCATTAGGACTTACGAAGCCGGTTCCCCACCATAGTCGAACTTTATCTCCTGGAAAAAAATAAACATGGAGATAATTTTCTTCCCATTTCCTTTCTGGCATTGGCATCACAACCCGACGTTTTTCTTTGCGAAGCCCAGCATCGTACTGGGCCCGCGTGGTGCTTAATGTCCATATTACTTCCGCTGTTTTCCCACTGATACTGCCACAACAAGTTGATCCACCAGGTCCCGAAGCATACGGATTATTTTTATCATGTGCAGAAGAATTTGCCCCTGCCACGCCGTTAACGCTAAACCCAAGAATCGGCCTGTCAATTTCACTGTGAATGATCAATGTTACTGGACCCGTCGGCGGCCCCCAGATTGATGACCAGATTAGCCAGCCACCGTATGCCAGAACCACCGCCAATAAACTGCCCCAGATCCATTTACCCCAGCGGGCATAACCGCGATCCACGGCATTATTAACCTTGTCGTAAGACTTAAAAAATCCCATTTTTATTTCTCTGGCTCACCCGCTATTTAATATTTTCTGGCCGTTTTTCATAAGGCGACCAGGCATTATCACTCCAGCCCAGTAACACCTTATCCCCGGGCAAAAAGTGAACATGCAAATCATTCTCTCCCCACTTTCGTTCTGGCATTAGCATTTCAACACGGCGAGTTTCCTTGCGAAGCCCTGCATCATACTGAGCACGTGTGGTGCTTAATGTCCATATAATTTCCGCCGTTTTCCCGCTGATACTGCCGCAACAGGTTGCCTTACCACCTCCGTGAGCAAACGCATTTGGCCCCGCCACTCCGTTGACACTGAATCCAAGAATGGGCCTGTCAATTTCACTGTGAATAATTAATGTTACTGGCCCCGTCGGCGGCCCCCAGATTGATGACCAGATTAGCCAGCCACCGTATGCCAGAACCATCGCCAATAAACTGCCCCAGATCCATTTTCCACCGCGGGTATAACATTTATTGATAGTTTTATCTATTTTTTCCAAAGCATTAAAGAACGTCATTGCCAACCTCATTCATCTCAATGAAAATATTATCGAGTAAATGTTTGCTCAACCCTTTTTGATTTCTCCAAATAAGGAATACACACACATATCAGGAAAAGAGGATGAACAAAAGACGCTAATACTTGCTTCAGCAATAGATCATCTTCATAGTACCCGTAACGGGAATCATAGCCTAATGCGTGAAACCATAATAAACTGGCACAGTCAACAACCGAAATTAATACAATAGAATAAATAAACAACCTATAGCGAATTACGAAAATAGATTGTTTTCTAAAAAATGCAACCAGAGCCAGAACAATTACTACAATGCAAATCACACTTGCAACACAAGATATTAAAAAAAACAATTTCTCAGACGAGTGCTTAAGATCGAAATATATCCGGGGGCGAAAAAAAAGCGCCAAAAGTGAAATCCCATAGACAGTAGCCATCACTATCAAATGAAATGCTATAAGCACTAACCACCCACTTAAACCCTCAGGCATACTCTCTTTATTGAGAGGAATTTCTTTGTCACTAGTCGTTTGTTGCTTTTCGGTATCCATGTTTTTCATTCCTTACCTTACATATTTGAAAAGAGTTTCATCACTACATCCGAGAGTGATTGCTTTCCCTGTACAATATTAAATAACTGTTTCCGTAACGCCTCAGATTCTAATATGTCTTTTCTACCGCCCAGATAGCAAAGCGCATAAAACACCCGATCCTCAGACTTTGCCAGCCCTATCCCCTCTGCTTTATTCAGCGCCTTGATCACCATCAATCGCTGCGCGCAAGGCGGAAACGCCTTGCTGGTCGGCATTTTCTGCCATTCTTTCAGGACACTGGTCACTTCCGGCTTATCCGTAATCTCCTCCCAGGTAGCTTTATCAAGCCTGATAATATGATTAGTGGGCTTATCTACTTCCGGGGGATTTATGGCAAGCGTTTGCCACTGCGTTTCGCCAGGAAGCCACCATTGTGTGATGCCGTTGAACAGAAAGGCATGCCAGTCGTTCTCGGCACACTGCGCCAGCACACCGATAACGTGGCTCGCATAGAAGCGCGTCAGCGCCGTAGAACCATCCGGCTGCACAATAGTGCATCCACGTGATAACTGCACTGCCAGCATTGATGAATAACGCGTTGAAACAATGACTGCGGCACATCCCGGCAAAGACGTCAGGTAGTCAGGTAGCCGCTCTGCATTATCAATTTCCAGCAACCAGGGACCGTAGTTCTGAAACTCTGTCAATTGAGGATGGATATAAAGAGAATGCAGCCTGTCTTCATGCTTCGTTTTAAACGCCAGAAAATCCTCTTCCAGCTGCGCTCCGGCTTCAAACAGCAGGCTGATATTCTCGTCTGAACTGCAGGATAACGCTGTAATGAGTTCTGTACTGTCCATTGTTATGCTCCCTGCACTATCGCATCATTCGCCTGAATGGCTTTCAGCAGACACGGAATACAAATTGTGTTTTCAATCGGCGGGAACAGTGCAGGCATCTCAACAGGTTGATTTAACGGCCGCAGCTTTTGCGTACGTTTGATATTACGGGTGTAGGTGTGTGGCGTACCGTACTCAATCCCTCCTGCCTCAATCCTGACGTAGCTGCCCCCGCCAATCAGCGTGACCTTTTTCTTTCCCGCAAAGAGGATATCGCTCATGCTGCTGATGCTGAGTTTCTGCGCGGCACTCAGGTGCAAGGCATCGTTTTGCGCCTGCACCAATACCGGCCCTTGGTCGGAAATGAGGCTAAGCTTTCCATTCTGGGCAAACAGGCCAAGTTGTTTACCTGCCATAATGGCAGTATTTTTCATTGAGCCTGTACTGATATCCCCGCCGGCATTTAGCGCAATATTGTCCGTCGCTGCCAGTTGCAGATGCGCGTCACTGGTAAACGCCACGCCTTCCGGAGCCGTAAAGTGAATGACTTCATTCAGCGGTTTCAGGCGTTTGTTGAACATAGCAATCTGGCTTGCCACATCCGCTCCCAGCGCCAGGGCCTGCCGCTCAGCATCCGCCAGGCGCTCAAGGCGCTTATATCCGTTTTCAATTTCTCTGAGCGCTTCATTCATGCTCAGTACATCACCTTCGGCTTTCGCCTGACCATCAGCAGTAATCAGCAGCCCTTTTGCCACACGAATAACCCCGTACTCATCGGTGCGCAGCTCAAACCCGGTTCCCCGTGGTTCGTTCTCTGCGTCAACGATGTGACCCTGGTTCAGTGCCGTGGCCCCAAACGGCGTGCGGAGCACGATATGTTCACTCTGGCGCTGGTCTTCCATCCGCAGCTCGTTCTGGCCCGCAGTGCGCAAAATGTTCTGGCTACGGTTATCCCGTGTCACCACGTCCGGGTGTTCAGAGTCATGAAAGGCATGGGCAATGTACGGCCGGTCCGGGTCGCCGCCGTCAAAGGCAATCCCCACTTCGGTACCGTCAGTCAGCGGTGTGTGCCAACCGTACGTTCCCCCGGCATACGGCTTCGCCTGACGTATCCACAGGTAGTTATAGCCCTGTTCAGCGTCTTCCCGGCTGAAGTCCAGCTTCACCCGATAGCGGCCCGTTTCATCAAGATGCGCGTAAGGCGCATTCTTCTCATCGCTCTCGACACGGGCCGTCAGCGTGCCGGCAATCAGCGGGCGTGGTACAGGCTCGGGTCTGAAGCAAAACTGCTCGCTGTAGGGCATGCCCCACACGGAAACGTGCAGACGGGAGTCACGGGCCGCACGGAAGGTGGTGAGCGTAATGACCATCCCCTCTTTCAGCTCCGGTACGGCACTGTCACCGGTCTCCAGCACCATGCCCGGCGTCAGATGGCTGGCGTTGCTGAACAGATGCAGCCGGGTTGCATTATTGAGGACGTGCTCATGCTGAATGCGGGCGTAAAACGCCCCGCTTTCGGTTTCCGGTTCAGGGGAAGTGTCATCGCCCGCTTCAAGGCACGGAACCGCATAGTGATAGTGTTCGCCTGTGGTAGCCGCCTCATTTCTGACACTGGCCTGAGCATCCATCGGTGTATTGGCGGCCTGGTAATTGTAATCCCGGGTGACGACGCTGCCGGTCACCGTCTGGTGCCACACGCGTGCATCCCACACCGCTTCGACCGCACCATCGTATAACGCTGATGGCTCCCGGTAAGGCAGGTGAACATCAAACTGATAGTGCAGTTGGCTGTCGGCAAAAGTCACCCTGTCCAGCCCGGTGATGATGTTGACGCCAGTGCGGAACCAGATGCCGTCTTCGGCCAGGATGCGCTGAATAAACTGCAGGTCGGTCTCCCGCCACTGGGTGATAAGCTCACGTACCGGATAAGTCCGCTCCAGCCGGAATTCAAAATCAGTCTCTTCGAACCCATGACTGCGTAATATTTGCTCTACCAGTTCCGGCATAGAGACATTCTGATACACCGCACAGCGGCGGGTGTGAGTGAGCAGCGCCAGGCGCGAGGAGAGAGTCACCGCGAAATGCGTCTGGTCAACAGTATCCTTCAGGTATTCAAAGCCAGTAATGATGCCCTGCACAACCCTGCCACTGAGCATGCCAAGGGTGGCATACTTCAGCATCGCATCCTGACGGCTGATGCCTTTCTGCGACGTGGTGAACTCAATACGCCATTCAAACGGTTCGTTAAGGGCTTCACGTCCGTGAAAGTTCAGCACATCCGGCTTCAGGATACTGTCGTTAATCTCAAGGCTGTAGCGGGTCTGTCCGTCAAACAGCGCCAGCCAGTTATCGGGGGTGGTATCCATGTGCTACTCCTTCACCGGCACCAACGCCAGCCCGGTACTGTTGAGCTGGATGGTCCGCGCTTTGTCCGGGTCGAGATCTTCCAGACTCAGTACCAGCTTCCAGGTGTTGTTACGGCTATCCGGGCGGTTAAACAGTCCCACCACCGCCACAAACTTCGTCTCATCGTTCATCGTCATGTTGAGCGTCATGCTGCCTTTAGGCATCACCAGCAGTGACTTGCTGGCAAGGATGTCCTCTTTCAGGGCGTTGTCCGCATCACGCAGCAGTGTCTGGTAGTCGGCCGCATCCACCTTCTGGCGATCGTTGAGCTGGTAAACATGCACCATGGTGGCCAGCGGCGTCTGGCTTTCATCGGCATTGATGGCTGCACGCGGTTCAAAATCGAGATGTAGCACCTTGATTTTTTTATAGAAGATGGCTCTGATTGCGCTGACCGTGCCATCCGACACGGCCTGAGTCAGGCCACAAGCGGTCAACAGGGAACAGAGCAGCATCAGTGCAGCGCTGCGCGACAGGGAAGCGAAAGTCATTCGTGGAGTCCTTTTCAGCTTTCAGAAACAGGGGAGTGTTGAATGTGCGGTATGTCTGTGTTGTGTGTCGGAATATCAGTCGAAACGGTAGCCACCGGACTGTGCCGGCAGCAGGGTTTCGCAGGTCAGGCCTTCATAGGTGCCCAGGCTCACGGTCAGGTGCGTACGGGTTTCGGGACGGGCACGCTTCAGGCCCAGCACGCCGGTACGACCCAATTGTACCCGGTGGGTCTTACCCAGACGGGGCTCAGGCAGACAACTGACCAGCACCGTGAGGCGAAGGCGCACATCGGAGCGGTAACCCATGTATACCCGCAGCAGCACCATCAGGTCGGTATGCAACTGGCCGCCGGGCAGCCAGCCCTGTGCCTCGTCCGGGTTGTCGGTGGCCAGCATCAGCAGAATACGGCTGCAGGCTTCTTTCCCGGTTTTACCGAGCGTGGCCCGCTGTGAGAGCGACACGCAGCTGGCTTTGCCAAGTCCACTGCGATTCTCCACGGGGACTTTTACCGGGTCCGGGCTGATAACCGTGGCCCGGGTCTCCGGGGCCAGCAGGCTCACCAGTTGGCGAATGCCTTCGGTATTGCGGGTCGGCAGGCGCAGGGTACCGAGCAACGCCAGGAAGCGGGAAACCGGAGAGGCCACCTGCTCTGCCGTACCCGGGATGCCCAGCCCAACCAGACCCAGCAGACACTGAGAAGTGTCATCCACGCCACCGGCTTCAAAGGTTGCCGGGTAAGCGTATTTGCGCCAGATACGGTAGTACTGGGTGTGGATACGGTGGCTGAAGATATCGAGAAACGCGGTAGTGGCTTCATGTCCTTCCCGGCGCTGGGCGATATCATCAAGGTAGGCCGTTGGCAGCGGCGAATCCACGCCGTACATCCCGAGGAAGGTGGTCCGCACCGTCGGTGGCAGGTCCGGCTGGCCCTCGTCGGTTTCGACCGCTTTCAGCTCGCTGACCGGGAAACCCATTCCCGGCCACGGACGAAAGCGCACCGGATCGGCAGAGAGTTTTTCAGTACTGCCAAGCTTCGGTGCGTCCGGGTTTTCCTGCTCCAGCAACTGGCAGAAGCGGTAGAAATTAACTCGCCAGATGTCGTCGTGAAGTCGCTTTGTCAGCCTGGAATGTGCTGGCTGTGATTCTCTTTCCATCGCAGTCGTTTCCCTGTGGGTTGCAGTACCAGTGTGAGCTGATTGAAGAGGTGAACATCGGCATAGAGGGCAAAGAAGCGGTGCAGCATTTCACCAAACAGAGTGACATCCCCTTCCCCGGCAAAATTGTCGGCGTTGAGGGTGATTTCAATGTCCACGCCGCGCAGCATAAAGCCCTTCTCGAAGCGACGAATAAGCGTGTGGTTCACCGCCACAATGGCGTCCAGGCGACGGCGGTTCATCTCATCATCCGTCCAGTCGTATAGCGCCAGTGTGCCGCGTAGTACTTCCGGATTATCCATCATGCTGAGGAAACAGGAGCCCAGGTGGCTCATCACCCGCCAGTGGAAACGGTCGTTAGCCGGTGGGTAAAGCGGCAGGGTCGGCACCTTCAGGTTCAGCACCCTGACCGGGACCTTGCCCGCTTTCACCACCCGGTCAAGCAGGGTGCTTTGCAGTGAGCGGCGCGGCAGCTGGCCGTTAGTGCCGGTAATGCGAATGGAGAGCGACTCCGGGGTCTGCGACAGCTGCTCCAGTTCGAATGACTTACCGCCAAGTATAAGCCACGTGTCATACAGGCCCGAGGGGCCTCGCTTGACGCGGGTATGGAAGTAACGCTCCGGTGCATCGTGGCGCATCATGCCGCCGCGATGGCGGAAACTGGTGAACGGTACGTACGGATGTTTGCCGTTCTTCACCGCCCCATGAATGGCGTCCACGCTGTAGATTTCGGTATGCCCGTCCTGCACACGCATCGGGCGCAGCAGGTATTCGTTCTGCAGTGGATCAGGTGTGAGCGGGTCGGCTTCCAGTGAGAACAGATTAATCACCGGCGCGCAATGCAGGCGGAAGTTGTCGGTCTCAAACGGCATGTCTGACGGCCAGCCGCCGTCGAGCACGATATCGGCCTCAAACCAGGTGGTTTTCTGACTCAGACCTGCAAGCTCCAGGCCTCTGAGTTCCACGAACATAAACTTCTCGCGGAAGCTGAAATACTCCAGCAGCAGTTGGTAGCCACTAAACGCCGAGTCCCCTTTCGGCCACAGCCGGTCAGTGTCATCAAAACCCATGGGTTTACACCAGCCCTCAACGCAGACCCGTTCCGTGTGGGTTTCAGCGTGACGAACATACATCGCCTGTAACCGGCGGGTCAGCGCCAGATGCAGGACCGATGCCACCGGGCCGTCTGCATCGAGATAAATGCACACCTTGTCAATCCCGGCTTTCGACCAGTCCACCTTATCCGGGCACTCAAAGCGCAGGCGAATGGCGGCGCGACCATCGGGCTCAGTCTGCAGGCGGGCCTCACTCAGATGCAGCGGCTGCAGTGGTACGTCACGAGTGGTGCGATACTGGCAGACCGTATTATTGGGACCGACCGGGCGCGACAGCACGGAGAAGCCGTTTTCGAGCACTTCCATTTTGCGAAGCTGACGCCAGTCCGGCGTGAACGCCACCACCGATAGCGACGGGATAGTGCGCATATAATGCGGCCACAGCAGGCTCACCAGCCCCTCGGTCAGCTCCGGCAGGTCATCATCGAGCTTTTCACGCAGGCGGCCCATCAGGAAGGCGAAGCCCTCGAAGAGACGCTCCACATACGGGTCACGGGCCCCGGTTTTATCTAAGTTGATCATGGCCGCGCGGTCGGGGTGGGCGCGGGCAAACTCTTTACCGGCTTCGCGCAGGTAGCGCATTTCGGCTTCATAGTAGCGAAGGGTTAAATCATCCATGCAGGGCGATCCTGAGTGTAGAAATCATCAAAAAGAAAAGAGACGTCATCAGTACAATGACCAATAAATGCAGATCCTACCCGCACAGCACCATCGCGCGTGCTGGATCGAGCGCAATCAGCCCGGCCAGCAGGGCGTCCATTTCCGAGGCAAAACGGGCTTTGTCGCTTTCACTGCGACCGGCCTTCATGCGCAACAGACGCAGGCGGCGGGCCTGGACGTCGAACAGCAGCCCCGGCTCCCACTCGCTCAGGGTCAGTTGTGGGGCGCTGTCGGTGAGTTCCCCGAGCAGGTGGAGGGCAAGCTCATTGCGCCCATACTGCTCTGCAACCCGTGCCATGAGTAAACGGAGTAGCCAGCGACTGCGGGGTGAGGCCATGTCCGGACGATTCTGAAGCCAGACCAGCGCCGCCTCCGGGCCTTCGCCGTCCCCCTTCTCCATTGCCTCTGCTTCCAGTGCAAGAATGTCATCTGCCTGTGCGGTGGTGGCGGTTGCCGGCTCGCCACTGATTCCCGGCATCTCATCGCTGACCTTTTCGGCTATCCAGTTCAGCGTCACCTCATCGGCAAGCGGGGTGCCGTCATTCCAGGCAAGTGTCTCCAGGCCTGGCAGACGATTCAGCAACAACCTCAGGTCACTGAGTATGTACTCTGCCCAGTGCTGCCACGACCCACCAGCCCGACTCAGGCCCTGCCACAGGTACCACTGCAAATCAAGCCAGAAGCGATTACCGCCTTCGGTGAACATCATATCCGCCTGCTCCACCAGTTCGTTCCAGCTCTGCTGCAGGTAAAGGCGTTTAAGCTGAGCGCGGTAATCGGCCTTCGGCGGCAGCAGACGCGTCCTGCCGCTCGCATCCAGCGCAGGTAATTGCGTCACCAGATCCCAGCGGGCAGCCTTCATCATCCGGTGGGCGGCAAGCCAGCCCTGCGGCTGCTCCACCACCCAGCAGGACAGCACGCGCAGTTGGCGAACCAGCTCCACTTCCGATTTGACGGCAGTGGCTTCCGGCACAGCAGCGCCCGAAACCAACGTATTGTGTGTGCTGTCATCTGAGCTGTCAGGGCATGATGAAGCAACCGGCGTATCTAGCCCGCCGCTACCGGCCAGACGGGTTTCCAGCGTGCGTAGCAGACCGGCAAATGTGGGGCGCTCCGCCTCAGTCAGCTGTTGCAGCGCGTTCTCCAGCAGGGAAAGGGCCGCTGCCGTTCTGGCGGTCTCTTCACGCGTCACGTCCGGCCAGCGCGAGAACGCATCAAGCACTTTTTCACTGTTCAGCCAGTCGAGTGCAGCCAGCCTTGCGGCGCTGCGCTGCGGATGGCAGTGTTGCCCCGCCTGCTCCAGCATGGCGGTCAGCAACTGGATACCGTCCGTCAGCCCGGTATCACCATCGCGCTGCAGGCGGGCAAAGGCATACCAGGTCACCACCCGGATATCGCGGGCATGTTGGGTCAGAATACTTTCCGCCAGGCGGCAGAGCACGTCGGTATCGGTGCCGGAAAGTTTGTTGATTTCCTCGCGCATGAGTTGGAAATCATCCTCATAGGTCGGGTCATCTCCGGCCCCATGACCGGTCGGGAGTGGTGTCAGCCACGGCGACCATAGAGTGAGGCTTTCCCGACTTTTAGCGAGCAGCTCAGTACGCTGTCCCGCATCCGGGAGACACAGGGTAAGGAGTGATTCTGCAGTCGCCATTTATTCGTCTCCGGCAAGGATGAGTGAGCGGTCAGTAGTACCAACAGAAAAAATGGTCTGCGGCAGGCTGAAGTCCTTCAGTTTGAGCAGCGCAAGCGGACCGTCGCCAAGCTCGCTGCGCATGATGAATTTTAACGGGTTGCTGTCAGGGGTGATCCACACCAATTGGGTGTGGCTACTGTCGAGTGGGGTGACCTGTGCCTTATCGAGTAGGCGAATGAAGCCCCAGCTCCCTTGGTTGCTCTCATACAAGCGCATTTCAGTGCTTGTTGAGCGCCAGCTCAGATCCACACCCGGGTACCAGGTGTTGCCGGGCCAGGTGAAGCCCTGCCAGCTTTCCATCTGGTTAAAGTAATCCAGTTTCTGGCCATCAAGCGTCAACTGGGTCCGCGCCACATCGCGTGACGGCCGAGCCATCAGTTCGAAATGCACGCCGGCATCCCCCTGAGCAAAGACAATATCCGAGATATCGGCAAGCTTATTGATGGCGGCGAGAAACGCGGGGCTGATGCTCATTCCCTGACTGGCAGCCGGATCCACCACCCAGTGGTTGCCTTCCTGATGCAGCATGCCCCCGAGGTTGGTTTTGATAAATGCCGCGATACGCCCGGAGTCGCTGCGCAGGAACTGGGCCAGCAGTGGCAGTGAAGCATCGCTGCCGGTGGCCTTAAATGGATAGCGTCCGGCAAAGGCGGCGCTCCACTGCGAAACAATGGTGCTCTGCCAGCGGGCATTGAGGCTGCCTGCCGCCGGAGCCAGCACCTGACGCCAGGCCAGGTCGAGCGGTTGCACAAACAATGCTTGCCCGAAACCGTTCCACTCCTGCCCGAGACTTGCCGCCACCAGAGAGCCATAGTCACGGGTATCGGTCAGATCGATGGCTTTGCCCTGGAAGACGGTCTGGGCCAGCATCCAGGCCATCGCCTGCGGATCGGGAGCACTGGTCACCTGTTGGAGTTTAAGGCGCACCTGGGTTACACGGGCAAGCCAGGACTGGAAGCTGAGGTTACCGTTCGTGCTGGTTCCGTCCTTCCCGTCCATCAGGCCCGTGAGCGGGCCAAACACGCCGTCCAGCGGCCCTTTCGGCCCCTGCGCCTGTTCAATAAACTGTTTTGCACTCTTCTGACGCCCCACCAGTCTTTTCGCCGAGTCCACCAGGGTGTCAGCCAGAGCCTCTCCTTTTGCCCCGGTCTGTCCCTGCCAGGCAAGCGTATTCATGAGCGCTACCAGAGGTGACTGACGCACATCCGCCAGTAGATTCAGTTGAGCAATGGCTTCAGAGAGCGATGCCGCTTCGTGCCACTGGATACTGTTGGCCATGTTGAGCCAGGCGTTGCCAAAATCGGTGAAGTAATGCTCAGTCAGGCGCTGTTTGAGCGCTTCCGGCGAGACGTCGCTGCCCGGCTGATGGGTTTTGTCGGTGAGCACCCAGTCGATTTCATCACGGCGGGTCTTCACTACCTCATCAATCGCATCTTCAACCTGCTCTTCCCACGCCTGACGGGTGAACATCCCCGGCACCACCTCTTCCGAGGAGAACAGGGTTGACGCATCCGTATCGCCGGTCATATCCGCTAGGCTTAAATCCGGCCAGTTACGGGCAATGCGTCCGAGCATCTCCTGATACAGACCGGATTCGGCGTTACGCTGACCAATCTGCTTGAGTAAAATCTGGCGTACCGTGCCTACCAGTTCGCGATCAGGGGTAATTTTCCACTCCGGGTGTGCTGGCAGGTTCTGCGCCCAGAAGCCGAGTAGTTTCGGTGCCTGAGTTTGCCATACGCTGTCCGGCACACCGCTGCGGTGCGGCCAGACTTTCAACATATTACCGGCAAGCCAGTTCGCATCCGCTTTATCGGGACGCGCAAGCATCAGGTAGCCCTTGAGCAGACCGTAAGTCTTCTGGGTGGCAGAGGTACGCGCATCGCTTGCCGGTGGCAGTTGTACAAAAGCATTTAACTGGCGGTGAAGTTCATCAGCCAGCGCATCGCGCATCAGTTGCTGGTTGTTACGGGCATAGAATGGCCAGAGCATCTTCAGCGTGTCGCTGTCCTGGTTCAGGCCAAAGCGGGTATACCACGGTGCACCGTGCACTTCGCGGTTCTGCAGGCGCGCGATGGTCTGCTGCAGCGCTAACTGGTTACGCAGGCGCTCCGACAGAGGCTGTTTAGTGTCAGCGGCAACCCGGGCCGTATCCTGGGCCAGCCAGATTTGGGTGCGGTTGACGGACAGGGACAGTAGCGTACCCGCGCCCCAGAACAGTACCAGACACAGCAGCACCAGGCGCAGCACCTTTTGCCAGTGGAAGCCGATTTTACGGGCATACACCTGTAGACTGTCGTTTTCGAGCGCCTGCCAGACCGGCGGTGACAGGCGCGCATGCGGCACCGTTTCGGTCCCCGGCAATACCGGACTGAATATCACGCCTCGAAGACGATAAGGCGCTGGCCCGGACATCAACGTGGTCAGGAGCGGGTCCACGGAGCATCGCAATGAACCGCGCAGGGCCTTTGACAGGCTCAGCATCCAGTGGTGTTGTGAATTCTCCAGCAGCGCCGCCATGCCGGGAGTTTGCAGGTCTGACGAGAGCGTGGCCAATGTCGAACGGGCCTCTTCCGTTGTCGCCCCCGGGCCGAACAGGACTCCCGTCGGTGGCACACCCTCCCCGTCATGGGACCAGGTGTCTTCCCGGACAAGCCACAACCAGACCGGCAAGTGCCAGCCCAGCAACGCATCGGTCTTCTGCCGCACACGTACCAGGGTATCCTGCTTCGCCGTATCGGGCAGTACAGCCGTGTTCATCACCTGCACCACGCCATCCAGCGGCCGCTGTGGGCGCACGTCTTTCAGAACGGACAGGAACTCATCATCGGGCACGCTTTCCGGCAGGCCGCCGTGAATAAGCACAATCCTGTCACTTTCCTGCCAGTGGTCGCGTTTGAGTCCCGGCACCACCTTTTCGATATCTTTGTCACTGCCCTGTACCAGCAGCAGGCGAACTTTTGCCTTCCAGCGACGACGGTAGCGCAGGCGCAGGTGATCGATCAGGGATTCGGCACTGAAGCTTTTCTCTGCGCGCTCTTTTTCATCAACAAAGGTATTCGCGGCGTTGCTGTCAGTGAGGGCGGCTGAAGACGCTTTATTGCGCCACCAGGTCCGTCGTGCTCCTTTCCTTCCTGAGATGAAGAACAGCTGTTCCAGCGCCCAGAGAAGAGTCAACAGAATGACGCTGACAATCGCGCAGAGCGTCACTATCCACTCAGTGGGATAAGGGCCGAAACCAAATATTCTGGCGACAAAATTACTGCCAATTTTCAGCGCAAAAATAATGATTGCAGAGACGAAAATCAGCGCCAGAACAGCGAGTCCAAGCAAGGATTTTGGTTTTGTTTTGGAGTTTTCTTTTTTATCGCTGCTCATTCCCTGATAACGTCCTTCTCTCGTTCTTCTGCCGTAATTGATGTCAGCCAGATATCGTCACTTCGGGGGTCTGGTTGTGCAGCAACCAGCTGTGCCCCCTGCTCCGAAACCTTACACGTGGCCAGCGCCACTGCTATCCATGGCGATGCCTGGCCAACATACCCGAGCGTGGCGTCGATATTCTTAATACCGTCCGTCAGGCTGAGTTTTAATTTATTGTCTTCACAAGATTGATTTAGACCCGGCCTGTCAGTGACGGCTTCACCGGCGATCCAGATACCTTTGATAGCTTCAGGGGATAGCTCAGCCCAGCGAAGAGAGTGCGCTATGTTGTGCGTCAGTGTTTCCGGGCTGCTCTTTTGCGGGCGGTGCAGCCTGACCGCATCCGGATACTGGTGACTCTTTCGGTTACACAGCACCATTGAAGCTATGGCTTCCGCATCATTTTCCTGCGGTGAGGGCCGCAATGTGAGCGTCAGAACAACCAATGCGGACGGCCTGATCCAGTGATTATCCAGCCAGTAATCCAGGGCATTCATGCCCTGCCCTGGTATCTGGCGTAGTGCTCTCCCGGATTTCTTAATGACCAGTTGCAGCAGTTCGGCTTCTTTCTCCACCGAAAGGTCTGCATCGCAATCGAACATCAACCAGCACGGCAGCTTCTCAGGCAGACGGTCTAGCGTTTTGTTTATGCGCAGCGCGGCTTTTTCGATGGCTTTTGTCAAAGCCTCCGGATCGGTATCGAACTCTCTTATTCGGGCATGTCTGATGGCCTCTCCACCAGCTCGCGGTTTGCCGGTTTTCAGGAGCGGCGTGCCGAATATCATTGCCGCGCTCAGGCTTCCCGTTCCCCGACCGGCCGAGGTCTGTACCCAGGTATCGAGGACCCAGGAAAAACGCCTGCCGCGTGAGATTTCGGTCTCTTCCATGTCATCACACTCGTAGTTCCAGCCTGCTTCACCCTTGAGCTCAAGCCGGTAGCCGATATGACGAAAAACGGCCAGCAGGCCCCACAGATAAAAAGATAGACCGAGCGCGGTAAACCAGAATGAAATCCCTCGCGGAGCTCCGGTCCATTGCCATAGGGTCAGCACCATACCGGCCAGCAGGATGACAACAAGAATAATGATCCAACGAAATGTCGACGGACGTGAAACTCGGTCGAAGTTTTCAGGGACTTCATCCAGATAAATCGGCATTGTCAACCAACCTTTGCCGCAGAAAACGAACTGATAAGCGTACAACCGCAGCCACACTTATGGCCTTCAAATGCCACAGGGATGCCGCCTTCATCAAGGTAATTGGGGTTACCTTCAACAATGATCGTATTACCATGCTCAGGACAGGAGACTTTATCCCCTTTACGGGCAACACCAATCCCGCCAAATTTCATGGTGGCCGAGGCAGTTAATACTGAACCACCGTGAGTTGTCTTATCCCCTTTACGAATTACTTTTAACATATTCCCTCACATCAAAATAATCATTTTCAGACCATAAATTAGTTGTAAAGATTCAGCTCACCACTGGCATCACACTTCATTATTTAAGTTCGAAATCATCATATTTCATCCAGTATAACTTACTCTCCCTATCAGTGGACTTGTAATTAACCTGATAAAAAACCAGCATCGGACATGTCAATAAGTGGAAATGCATTATCTTTAATTAAATATTCCTTCAGATTTTTTGATTCATTAGGGCTTGAATTTAAGAATGCTTTCTGAACTGAGACCCCACCATTTAATGGCCTTCTATTTTTATAATCACCGTACCCAGACAATAACCCCCTTTCACTCTTAGACCATTTTTATAGTAGATTATTTTCACTTGCTGGAAATCGGCGCAAGAATCTGTATAAAGTAAAAGCCACTAATCTTCAGATGAAACTAGATAAACATCATTGTACCAAACCCTTTGTTCTCTTCTTGAAGTAATTACGTTACCATTTCTATCCGAGATATTACATAGCTTTCCATCCGAACCCGCAAAAGGCGTATTTTCTACACGACCATTATCAACTTTAAAAACAACCGAACATTTATTGACATCACCCGCACTACTTAGATAGAAGTGCTTAACGTTATTTACAGAGTTAATGGAGACATCAGACTAACCTTTATATATCAATTCCTTCGCTACTTCAGCGATATGTCAACCCATCAAATGATGCTGGAATTTTCCCTGCCGACTTGGCAAACATACTTAACGTTGAAGCACTCAACTAGACTAACAAAGCTATTTTATTTGTCGCCATTAATCTAAACCCCATTCTTTTTATTAAGTTGAAATAATATTTTCTTTCAGATAAATCATTCTGCCCACCGTTAACAGCAAGGGTTACCAACTCCACATTTTTTCATTATCAATTAAAATGTTAATATCGCCCTTGGCATCATACGTCTTGTGAACACCAATATTATTTCACCAAAATCAACAAGATGCTTTAATAGCATCAACAATTACTGAAGCCACTAATTCTGAGTTGCTAACACAATCAATTCCAGAATATTTATAAAAATGTTGGTATTTTTTTTCTTCCATGTAAGCTGCATTAGCCCTCCACCTTTATATCGAGGCCCATCACCAACTACCGAATTATCATTCTTAACAGCATCTTTATGCTGACCTGGATCATAGTTTCGTCCAGCTCCAAACTCAATTGTAGTATCTAAATGTGCAGATTCATGGAGGCATTGAGAAAGAAAGTGAGCTTTGTGATAAGGAGTGCTAATCCCGTATTCAGCCAGTTGCTCATTAAGCAGATTGACAAAGGTTTGCTTGTCAAATTGATGAAAATCAGGGTAGGTTTTTTTAAAGTGAGTAGCGAAAGCTTTACCTCCCCTTTTACCTGTAAACCATGGATTTGTATGCCCTAATAACTTTTCTATTAACTCAACTGTAATTTCATGTTCTGGAATACCCTTAATAACCTCCAAAAACATCACTGGGTGCATGTGCCACAGAGACGAACCCAGTTTTAATTTACTGGCATCCTGCATCCACACCATCTTATCAAGGTAGTCTTCACAGTACTCTCTCCACTCTGGCGCATCACTCGTCAGTGTGTTCAAAAACGACTGCCAGATCGACGTTTCCTTTTTGTGATACCACTCGCTGGGGTGCTTCACTACCATCTTATTTTTGACATCGCGATAAGACGGATTATGGATAGCGCTCAGATATTCCCGGGATGAATAAGGGCTGACACGACTGTCAATCCGGTTCAACAGTCGCTGGTAATTGTACGGGACAGCGCGATGAGTTAACCGCGTGTCAGCGCCTGATGCGTCCAGCAGATGATTAAAAATACTGCGAACCAGGCCTTTAGGTGATGTTGTGCCATCAAGATGATCAAAGCTCGGTGCCTCGTCCACTGTGGTGATTATCGTTACTTGTTGGATAGCCCACATATTCCTGCTGAGTATTTTCCATTTTTCAGAGGCTCTGAGAAAAATTCGTCAATATAAGAGATTGACTAAAAATTCATTCATCACCTATATCATATTCACTCCCACTCCATTTAAGTATGTACTTAGGACCACAGAAAATATCTCTCATTCCTTTATGCTTATTTTTTCCGACACCTAAAGATGTGCACATATATGATGCATCCAAAGACTTCCCGTCATGCATCTTGATTTCGAATGTTATTATCGGTGATTCATTCAAAGAAGCAGAGCAATCCGCCTGATAACAGGTGCCTGGTGGAGTAGAATCAGAGTATGTATATTCAATTACATCCTTAGAGCCATCACCATATAAATCAGCATATACTTTCCCCGTTTGACCATCTGTGAAACCTGATTCTTTTAATTTATTAGCATCAACCAATGTCGTGATGGAATGTAATTGAGATGAATGAGCACAACCACTAATGATAAGTAACGACACCAATATTCGATTATAATATTTCATATTCATTCTGCCTCTGACATTCCTAGCTTATAATTAACTCTGATGTTTTCAGCTATTTCAGACTTGGTTATTTTTCCATCTTTATTTACATCATGGTAAAGGTTTTTATCGTAACTATCGCCATCGCCTTTCTGGTAAATAATATCATTCGACTTCAGCTTTATAAGCTTCGGACTAAAGATCGAATAATAAACATCTTCAAGAGACCACTCTTCTGTAGGAACATTAACGTTGCATGACTGCATCTGGAAATATTTTTTTACATATTCCATTTGTTGAACATGATCCATTCTACGGAGTTGAGAGGTGGATGTACCCAGCTCTTCAGCTGTTGCCTTCATGAATTGAATCAAACCAGTTGCTGATGAACCTGGGTTTTTTATATCTGTTCTAAACGTTTTCCCTGTTTCTAGAGCTATACATGCCATAATATAATTCGGGTCAATACCCAAATCATTTGAAACATCCAACAGTTTGGTCCTAAATGCGGATGTCTTATCTGCTCCGAATTTTTCAAAGAACCTCTTCATCCAAATAATTTTATTACTGGATTTCAATGCCCCCAAAAACATCACTGGGTGCATATGCCACAAAGACGAACTCAGTTTTAATTTACTGGCACCCTGCATCCACACCATCTTATCAAGGTAGTCTTCACAGTACTCTCTCCACTCTGGCGCATCACTCGTCAGTGTGTTCAAAAACGACTGCCAGATCGACGTTTCCTTTTTGTGATACCACTCGCTGGGGTGCTTCACTACCATCTTATTTTTGACATCGCGATAAGACGGATTATGGATAGCGGTCAGATATTCCCGGGATGAATAAGGGCTGACACGACTGTCAATCCGGTTCAACAGTCGCTGGTAATTGTACGGGACAGCGCGATGAGTTAACCGCGTGTCAGCGCCTGATGCGTCCAGCAGACGATTAAGAATACTGCGAACCAGGCCTTTAGGTGATGTTGTGCCATCAAGATGATCAAAGCTCGGTGCCTCGTCCACTGTGGTGGTGAACCCCAGCTTTTCGAGATCGTATTGCGACAGCGTCTCAGCCGATTTATTGCTTTTTGGTACGTAGCCATTCGCATAGGGCAAAAACCAGTATTCCTGCTCCTGCGCATCTTTTTCTGTTTTCACCTGACTCAGCTTTAGAATAGCTTCGCCCCGGGTGATCCTGCCATCACTGACCATGGACTTTGTCTTCAGATCTTTCGAGAACAGCGGCAGCCCCGACGGACACTTCAGATAAAGCGGGGAGCGTTCACCCACTCTCTCCGGATTTCTCAAAAAGGTTTCCAGATTGTCGTCCATGCTCAGGCACTCAATATGCACCTGATAGCGGGCATCATATCCGCCATCTTTGGGGATCTGAAAATATCCCAGGTGCCCGACACCGTCACCGGCACTGATTGAATAAGGCGTCGGACAAACGACTGTATCAAACTGCATCGGCTCCGCAAAAGGCAGCAGCAGATGCGACCACCACGACGGACGCGCAGCAGCCCCTGATGCCGGGACAAGATTATCTCTGTCCGCCAGGATCCAGTATTGCTGGCCTTCCTCCAGTCTGGTCTTTGTTCCTTTAGTTTTCGCCTTATCGGACAGTCCTTTAAACGTGACCAGCCCGTAGCGACGGTCATTATGTCCAATGGTATGCAGGTTGCTGTCTGTGGCATCCCACTCCACATGGGCACCTTTTGGGATGGTGGCCACACGATATGAATCGCTGACCTCTTTGTTATTGGTACTGGCGCTCATCACCCATTCAGGGCGGTAAGCAGACAGATTATCATTCACTATCCAGTGAGTTTCGTTTTCTCCGGAGCCATAGGCAGAATACGGAGCAAGGTGCATATACAGCGTATAAAAATGGAGGCCGTTTTCTTTTTTCTCGCCCGGCTGAATATAGTGTCGCACCAGAACAAAGGAGCCGGAGACACTAAGATGGCCCGTTTCCCAGGGAACGTTCAGGTAATCACGGCAAATCCGGTACGCCACCACTTCCCCGTCCGCCATACAGCGAACGCTCTGCTCACCTTTGAACGGAGCAGGGAAATCCAGCTGTTCGGAAACCGCCTTACCGCTCAGCGCACACCACGGCGTGGTGGTACTCGTTATATGAATCCCCCCGTGCCACATGCCGTTACTTCCCACCATGTACCAGCCGGAAGCTTCACCTTCCAGGTGCGACATTAGGTCTTCCTGTCTGGCAAAGTCGCTGCCTCGGTTGTTGGATGGCACAGGCCAGCTGAATTTTGGTAATACCGGCATGTCTGCTCCCTCAGTTACTCAGTGGTTTGCTGATGACGCGTTTAATTTCAGCTATCTCGGTGCTGTTGAAATCCGGGGCAGAAACAGGCATATCGCCGCCGTTACCGGGCACCAGATACTTACCGACTTTCATCGTCAGATCGCCTTTCGAGCCCTGTTCAATACCGCTGTCGCTGAGCTTCAGGTAAGAGCCTCCGCCATTCAACGTCAGTGTTTTAGGGGTACTGATGACGATTTCATCGTCGGTGCTGGTGATGGTCAGTTGCTTCTGCGCGCTCATGTCGAGTGTGTTATGGCGGGAATGCATCTCCACCTCACCAAGGTTCGCAATCAGTTTCGCACCAGCTTTGTGAACGAACAGCCCCAGTTCCTGCTCCGCACTGACAGAGACATTGCCCATTGCGCCCATGTCAATATGCTGCCCGGCAGTGAGCATCGTATTCTGCGAACTGGTGAGCTGAAGATGTTCACCCGAGGTAAATGCAATGCCCTGCGGAGCCGAAGCCAGCATCACAGCCGAATGCAAATTCGCAATATTCTGCGTCACCAGATTATTTTGCGCCCGGATGTCGCTGACCAGCGCCTTTGCCGCTTCAGCGGCATTGTTCAGCGCCTGCATTTCGCGGTTAGCCTGTTTGATCCGGTTCACGGCCGGGGCCATTTCAAGCATGTCCCCCAGACCTTTTTCCTGTGCATCCGCAGTCAGGAACATGCCTCTTCCGGCACGCAGAGCACCGTATTCATCGGTGCGCAGCTCAAACCCGGTCCCGCGGGGCTCACGTTGGTTGTCCACAACGTGGCCACCGTTGAGTTGTGTCTTGCCAAACGGCGTCGCCAGCTTGAAATGCTCTTCCTGACGCTTGTCTTCCAAACGGAATTTGTTATCCCCGGCCGTGCGCCAGATGTTGCGCGTGTGATTATCACGAGTGACGTGGTCCGGGTGTTCTGAATCGTGCTGCGCGTGGGCAATGTACGGACGGTCAGGGTCACCACCGTCAAACATTACCGAGACTTCGGTACCATCAAGCAGCGGGGAGTGGAAGCCGTAGGTATCCCCGGCGTACGGTTTTGCCAGGCGAAGCCAGAGGTAGGCATAACCCTGTTCAGTGCTGTTACGGTCAAAATCGAGCCGGACGCGGTAGCGCCCCTGGTTGTCGAGATAAGCATAGATATCATGCTTTTCATCGCTCTCCACCCGTGCAGGCAGGGAGCCAGCCATCACAGGGCGGTTCAGCAACACAGGGCGGTAGCAGACCGTTTCGCTGTAAGGGATGCCCGTAAAGCGCAGCTGAAAGCCTTTGTCACGTGCACCTGAGGTGTGAACCCCGGTGATGACAATCCCGTTCTTCAGCGAATCGGGCAGACCACTGCCCTGTGGCTCCAGGACTTCGCCGGGGGCGAGAACCGGGCTGCTGGCACGTCCCGTGACAGTCTGCTGAGCATTGAGGTAGCGCTCGTGACGCAGACGGGCATACCAGGCCCCGCCTTCAGGGGTTTCCGTATCCCCTTCACTGAGGAACGGTTCGGCGTAGTGATACACCTCACCAGTAGTCACCCCGCCCTCCTGACGAACGGTCACCGAACTGTCCTGTGGGGTCAGCGCATCGCGGTAGTTATAGTCGCGGGTGACCACACAACCGGTGACTACGCGGTCTGTCGGCCGAATATCCCAGACGCTCTCCTGACCGTTATCGCTGGTGCGTGACGGCGGAATAATGGGTAGCTTCACGCCAAACTGATACTGCATCTGGCTGTCCTGGAAAATCACCACATCCTGTTCGATGCGGCCATCCATCTCAAAGCGCCAGAAGATACCGACTTCGGCCAGCAGGCGCTGAACAAAGGCCAGGTCCGTTTCACGCCACTGGGTGATGAGCTCCCGGGCCGGATATGTCTGCGACAGACGAAATTCAAAATCCGCCCCTTCCAGTCCGTGAGAGCGCAGTATCTGCTCCACCACTTCCGGTACGGACTGATTGAGATATACCGCGCAGCGCTCGGTGTGCTGCATCAGGGCAATACGCGGCACAAGTCGCAGGGTATAGGTAATTTCATCCCCTGACACAGAGACCCGACGGAACATATCCACCACGCCGTAAACCGTACGCACCGGCGTAGCCGGCGTGCCATCAAACAATGGTATCTGGAAAGTGAAGGATGCCGGTTTCAGCATCACCTCATTACTGGCAATATTCGCCGCGCAGGTGACAGTAACGTCATAACGCCATGGCTGGCTCAGGGTTTCACTGGCACGAAAACGCAGGACGTCCAGGAAATGTGAACAGTCATGGACATTCACACGATAACGGGACAGCCTAACCGCTTCGTCTATTTTCTTTTGTGCCAGACTAGTAACATCACTATTCATCCTTTATCTCCCTTACAGAACACCCGCCACCGTCAATTAATTATCACCACTAAGGAAAGCAATGCGGTCATTGGTCATTCTTATCTGGCACTGATAAATTTCAATACGATGTCTAATATCGATATTGTTCGATTCTGCGTCCGACAATTTGCCGCATTTAGTAACTTTTTCATTTACCCATGCCAGCTGTTCTTTTTTTAACGCATTTCGCGAAGAGTCTGGGAGTTCTCGCCACACGGAATTCAGGTTGCGGTCTGAAATTTTATATTCGGCCTTCGCAGAATCCAGAGTGCCTTTAAACTGAGCATGAATAATCTGGCTTTTATTGACGGACAACACACTGATATTGAAAAGGGCATCAGACAAATCAGCCTTGCTAAAATGGCTAAAGATGACATCCTTACCGTTGTCTGCAAGCTTAGCGCTGTAACTGACATCACTCCAGACCACGCTTCCATCATTCAGTTTTCCATAATCCCCTGTAATGGAATGCAAATAGTCTGGTTTGCTACTCACCACATCCAGTGTTTGCTGTGGCACTTTCACTGAGATACTTGCGCTACAATTCAGACCATAGCTTCCATGACCAGACGTAGAAACATTACTGACGCCAATCACCAGGCTATTAAGCTTATTTTGATAGTCAGCAACGGGTTTATCATAACTGTGTCTGGATTTTGTCAGGTAATCACTTTGCAGCAAGCCTGAAGCATCACTGCGAAAAGAATCCGAAAGGGCTTTCAAGGCATCTTCTCTGCCACATTTAAAATCATCGGATGAACTAAAAAATCCCGCATAAGCATTTGCTGTAAAAGTCAGAGCAATAGCCACCGGGACAAATTTATTAAACGTCATGTGTTGCTTCCTTTTTATTAGCAGTAACAGCAACATTCCGTTGCCAGTAATGAATAATTCCGTTCTGCGTTATGATTTCGCGGCATCAAATTCCAGCACAATCCCCTCCTCCTCACTCCAGCCAAGTGCCAGTTTGCGTGGTTTCTGCTCCGCCGCCATATGGGTCAGCAACTGCTGACTCAGCACCGGCAGAATTTGCTGATTCAGCAGGCTGTCGACGTTACGGGCGCCGGTGTCCGGCAGCAGGCAGGCAGAAGTGAGAGCGTCATACAGGCTTTCGTCAATATGCGTGGTCAGGCCGTAGTGACGATGTAAGCGTTTGCTGACCTGAGCCAGTTTCATTTCCACGATGGTACGCATGGCCGCTTCCGCCAGCAGACGGTAAATGACGGTCTGGAAGCGGGCGAGCAGTGCCGGCTGGAAGTGGTCGCGCAATATCGGGCGCAGCAGTTCGTGCAGGTCGCTTTCGGTGGCATCCGGCTGTTCATCGAGCAGTTGCATCAGGTGGTCACTGCCGAGGTTCGAGGTCATCAGAATGACCGTGTTGCGGAAGTCGATTTCCCGGCCTTCGCCGTCGCGCATAAAGCCACGATCGAACACCTGATAGAACAGGTTCATCACGTCACGGTGGGCTTTTTCCACTTCATCCAGCAGCACCACACTGTACGGGCGTTTGCGTACCGCTTCGGTGAGAATGCCGCCCTGGCCGTAACCGACATAGCCCGGCGGTGAGCCTTTCAGTTGGGAAACGGTGTGCGGCTCCTGATACTCCGACAGGTTGATGGTGATCAGCGATTTTTCACCGCCGTACAGCACGTCTGCCAGCGCCAGCGCGGTTTCGGTTTTACCGACCCCGCTCGGGCCGACTAGCAGGAATACGCCCTGTGGACCGTTTTCGGACGTCAGCCCGGTCTTCGCAGCGCGCAGGCGCCGGGCGATGGCAGCGAGCGCCACGTCCTGCCCGACCACGCGTTTACCGATTTCATTTTCCAGGGCCAGCAGTTCAGTCTGTTCGTCTTTCATCAGCGACGACAATGGCACGCCGGTCCAGTCGGCGATGACATTCGCTACGGTGCGCACGTCCACATCCACCGTCAACAACGGGTTACTGTGCTGCATGCCGTTCAGCGCCTGTTGCAGCCTGTACATCTCGCTCTGACGGGAAGTGTCCTGGCGGCATTCCATCAGTTGTTCAGTGAGTTTCAGCTCCTCAACGTACCGGGTTTCCAGCTCCTCGAGTTCCGCCATCAGGTGCGCTTCTTCCTGCTCAATCGCCGTCAGGCGTTCACGGTGGCTCTGACGACCAACGGCAATATCCTCCAGCAACGCCTGCTTCTCTATGTCGAGCGACGTCATCTGCGAGCGAATGCGGATCAGCTGTTCCGGTACAGTGTCCAGGCTCATGCGCACACGGGCGCTCGCGGTGTCGAGTAAATCCACCGCCTTGTCCGGCAACTGGCGGCCTGTTAAGTAACGTCGGGAAAGCGTAACGGCAGCACGCACCGCATCGTCGGTGATGTGCACGTTGTGGTGTTCGGCATAGCGGGATTTCAGGCCACGCAGCATCAGACATGCCGTTTCATCGTCCGGCTCATCCACTTTCACCCTCTGAAAACGGCGCTCCAGCGCGGCATCGCGTTCGAAGTACTGCTTGTATTCGGACCAGGTTGTCGCGGCAATGGTGCGCAATTCGCCACGCGCCAGCGCAGGTTTCAGCAGGTTGGCGGCATCCGCGCCACCGGCCTGGTTACCGGCACCGATAATGGTGTGGGCTTCGTCGATAAACAGCAGGATCGGCACTGGTGACTGCTGCACGGCATCAATGACGTTTTTCAGACGCTGTTCAAACTCGCCTTTCACGCCTGCGCCTGCCTGCAACAGGCCGAGGTCCAGGGTGCGCAAGATAACCGGTTTGAGTGATTCCGGTACGTTGCCTTCGGCAATACGCAGCGCCAGGCCTTCGACCAGTGCGGTTTTACCTACGCCTGGTTCACCCACCAGGATAGGGTTGTTCTTGCGGCGGCGGGAGAGAATATCCACCATCTGGCGGATTTCCGTATCACGCCCAAACACCGGATCGATTTTACCCTCTCTGGCTTTGGCAGTGACGTCGAGAGTGAATTTATCCAGTGCGTTCTGTAACGCTGGGTTCAGTTCGCCCTCCTTCACGTCCTTGCCAACCGGGCGAACCACAAATTCAACCTCCCCGCCGTGTCTCTGCGCCAGTTCGGCTTCCTGCTGCACTTGCGGGCGTTCGTCTGACTGTGCGTCCAGCAGCGGACGCAGGCGTTCAAGCTGGCTTTGCCCCAGGGTCAGCAGCGGCCACAGACCATCACAGCGTACCAAATTCTGTTTTTCAACCAGCGCCATTAGCAGGTGGTGACTTCGGATCTGTTCTTCACCGTTAAGCGAGGCAATCAGCCAGGCTTCCTGCATCAGAGACTGGATATTATCGGAGAGCTGCGGTCGGTGGCGCACGGAGCGCGGCTGTTTATCCAGCCAGCCGAGTAAATCCTGCCAGATGCTGTCCATGTCCCACTCGTAACGGCGGGCCAGCACCGTCAGGTCACCTTCCCCCTGTTCGAGCAACTTCAGCAGCCAGTGCTCCGGCAGAATTTCTGCATGGGCGCGGGTCTGACACAGAGAGGCAGCCCCTTCCATCGCGCGGGCACAGTAAGGGTTGAGACGTCGAAGAAGGATTGCCGGGTTTTCCATGTTTTTAAACTCGCTCTCTGAAGACCTTCAGGCACGCTACCGCCCATCGCTTTTCCTGTGGTCAGGAACCTAAGCGCATCAGGTCAGATTTCTCGGTTGTAGGATGTTTTGCTCAGTACCCGCCGGGCAGGCACTCAGAAAAACTGCGGACAAGTCTCCCTGCCCGCATCAGGCTTACGCCGTGGCGCGTTCGTTCCACGAATCGGAATGAATGATGTTGCCGTCTTTGTAGGTCCAGGTGATTTTTTCGTAACGCAGTTCAATGCGCTCAAGGTGGTTGTGTTTCTCGTAATCAGGATCCTTGATGTCGTGCATCACAGGGTTCACTTTCACCACTTTTACGTTCTCAAGTTTGGTGTTGAAGTACTCCACTTCCTGGCCCGCATCGTTGATCTTGTACCACCTGAATTCCGCAGACTTGAGGGTCTGGCCGGTGGTCACCGCCTTGTACAGATACGGGCTGGAGGAGTCGATCTCCTTGGTGAACAGGAACGGGGTGTGGATGCGGGTACCGGTCAGCTTGCCGGTGTTGTTATCGGTCGGGATATACAGGTTATGCTCCTGAGCCACCACTTCGATGCTGCCGTCACGATCCTGAACGTCCACAGACCCTTTAATGTCCGCGCCGCCGTCGTCCTTTAGCCAAAGATAAACAGGAATTGCCATGGAATTACTCTCCATTGTGTAGTGATGCGCCATCATCCTGAGATGACGCCTGGGTATAGCCCGGTATCTGACAGGCATTCGCCTCCGGTACCAGACTGATTTCGACACGGCGGTTGAGCGCGCGCCCATCCGGGGTGTCATTCGTTGCAACAGGACGACTTTCGCCATAGCCCTGCACCGCAAAACAGCTTTCCGGCACGTCGCCGGTGTCACGCATCCAGTCGCGTACCGCTTCGGCACGTTTCAGGGACAGTGTCTGGTTCCGTTGCGGATTGCCGGTGTTATCCGTGTGACCGGCGACGACAATCAGCCAGCCCGGCTTCGCTTTGATGCCGACCAGCGAGTTCACCAGCATTTTGGTGGAGCCGGGTCTGAGGTCGTACTTGCCCGAGTCGAACAGCGACATACTGTCGAGGCGGACAATTTTTGGCATGGTTTTGGGCGTCAGTTTCGGCGCGGACGGCGGGGGTACATACGTATCAATGGCCTGTTGCACAGCCAGCCACAGACGATTACCTGGGTACAACCCAAGCCCGTAGCGGTGTGGTTCCCCCTGACGCTGCCAGTGCTCCAGTTGCAGCGCATCCTGCTGCAGGGCATGCAGGGCCTGTGCTTTAGGAGCGTAGTGGCCCATAGGGATAGCCTGCCAGCGTTGGAGGTCGGTGCTAACCTTACGGATAAGCGACTGGTTATGTCGCACGGACAGCGCTATAGCGCCAAGGGCACATAACAACAGGACCATCACCACCCGACGTCCAGTATTCCCCCCCTGCAACGGGGTGGTATAGGGGGCAAGCAGAGGGAGTACCGCATCGGCAAAATGCCAGCGCGGTTCACAGGCCGTGGCACGACCGACTGGAGCAATATGGGTCTGGCGAAACAGTAACTGTGGCCAAAGCGCGGCTGTCGAGGTGGATACAGACCCCATGCGCAGGGTGACAGCAAACGGCCGGACAGGTGGACATAGCCTGTCCGGTTTGCCCAGTTCATCCAGCATCACGGCGTGAAGCAGCGATGTCGCCTGGATCAGGTACGGCTTAATAAGGGCCGTCTTTAACGACAGCTCCCATTCGCTGAGGGGAATGGCAGGCTCCGCCTCCGGACACACCAGAGCTGAATTGCCCCGCACCACTATCCACGGTGTTTCCGGACCGCTGAATTCAGTATTCAGGATCACCGGCACGCTATTGCCGGTTAGTTCCCGCAACTGCTTCATCTGCAGGCGCAGTGCCTTCAGGGAAGCGCGTAATAACGCCTCATCCTCATGCTGGTCAGGCAGGCAGCGGTACATCACGGCGAGCTGGCCTGCCATCGTTGGGGTGCGGGTCAGCAAACGCTTTACAAAATGCGTGAGTTCGGTCAGTTCCGCTATCCGGAGATACAATCCCTGTGCCGTGCCCCGACTCGGGCCTGCCACAAACATCGCATCATCCACATCCCCACAAACCAGCACAATCGGCCCGGTATGGCTTTCAGACGGGAAGTGACCGGCTTCATCGACCGGCTGCGCAGGCCGTTTTTGACAGTAACGCCGACGGATAAGGACAGCGGAAACCAGCATAACGAGCAGTGTCAGGATCGATTTTCCTGCGACCGGCCATGCGAGAAACCCCCAAGCCAGCCACAACACAGCGACAAGGCACAGCAATACCGGCAGGGCAGCCCAGACAAGTGTTCGTCCACACATCAGGGCTGCTCCGGCAGTTGCTGGTGCAGCAGGTCCTGCAGCCACAGATGACCGCCCAGCCACACAGCACCAGTCAGGATCACCGCCAGCACAATCCAGAACCATACGGAACGCAACAGGTTGTAACGACGTCGTCCAGTCTTCTGCACTACCAGGGAGGCGCTGGTTTCAAGCGGTGGCACGCGTTCATTCAGTGCGGCGATAACCTCATCACGACGGGACTGCTCCACACCGGACAGCCGGTACTGCCCCTGAAAACCAAGTGCCAGTACCCGCTGGTAGCAGGTCAGCACAGCAGGCTCAGGCGCAGGATGTCGGAGTATCTCCGTGATGCGGTCATACAGTGCCTCACCGGCACGCAGTGAACCAAAGTACACCGCCTGCAGCGGCGCTGAGCGCCAGGCTTTCTGCCCCGCGTCCAGTGTAACTATGTTCAGTGCATCACGGGACATTTCATCAGTGGAACTTTCTGTGGCGTCAGTCCCACTGGCATCCACTACTGCGGTTTTCAGCTCTGGCCTGCGGTTCAGAACGCTTTCATCCAGCAGAGCACACTGGGCATAGGTAATGTGATCGATACTTTCTGCATCAAACCCTGCCCTGTCCAGCGTCTTGCGCACGCTATCCACCTGTGCTTTACACGCAGCATACAGCGCCGGGCCGTCCGGTACGTGCCCGCCGTGACGCAACTGTGCGACGGTCAACCAGGTTTCCGCCATCAAGGCATCAATATCGAAGTCCTTTATCATGAGCGCAGCACCGCAAACAGTTCCAGCTCAAGCTCGCCGAGCACGGACGGGACATAGAAGACGCAGACACCCTGATCCAGCATTTCACGGACGGCATCGCTTTCCATATCCAGCACGAAGTACTGATTATCCAGACGTACCGGCAGCGCAGCAGGCACGCGGCTCAGGGCAATAAGGCCAATACCTTCGACGGCCAGGCCGGACACTTCCCCCACACTAGCCGGAGCCCCGGCAATACAGACTTCGGCGAAGCGTTCAGCAATTTGCCAGGCTGGCTGGTTCGCCCTTACGGAGAGATAAAAGTCGGCTTCATCGCGCAAGCGAATATCGTGCAGCACCGCTTTCCACGTTTCCGGATCCATGCGTTCCATACGGACAGCCACCACCCGTGATGGCAGGCTGGCTTCCAGTAATTCGCTAATAAGGTCGAAGAGAGGCGGGAACGTTTTCTCCGGCGCGCGGTGGTCATAACCCGGAATGGCATCCAGATCATGCTCCAGCGAGAAGGTCAGCATACTGCCGGCAAGACGTGCCAGCTCGGCCCAGACCTGCTCAGGATGCCTGTCAGGGAAACGCTCATACTCAGAGAGCACCCGGGCGTGTGAGTTCAGGGCATTCAGTAGCCAGAATAGAGAAACATCAGCGACCGTAAAATCGGCCATCCTGTCGTTGCTCTCACGACGCATGGACATCAGACGCTGACGACGGGAGCGCAGTTGGAGATTCAGTAATGCCAGGCGCTCACACAGATTGCGACTTGCCGAAAACAGCGCCATTGGTGGGATAAAGTCTGGGTCCTGACACCAGCCCCCCTGCCCGTCCTGTAACAGACGGGCAATGGCGCAGAAATCCCAGGCGCTGTTGTCTTCATGTCCGAAACGGAATGCCAGATTAAACCGGGCCACCGCCATCGACTCTTCTTCCTGACCGAAGCGGTCGGCGATTGTCTCCCACGCTTCCCGATAGCGCAGCGGGCGCTCTGCAGGTAGCGTGTCTGTCTGCACATTCACGATCCCGGCCTGCATCACCGGTAATGCCACATACACTGTCACCGGAGCATTGCTGGCAGAAACCGGAACCTCAATTTCACGGGGCTCCGGTGGCAGATCACTGAACCGGGTATCAACCAGCGTGTCATCCGGGAGCCAGAGACGCAGCGACTGCGCCTGGACTCGGCCGGAGGCCAGCATTGCTTCATCCAGCTCTACCCGACCGACGCCCCAGGGAAAGGCGCTTCCGCGGGCGGCAATACCGGCCCGGGAAAATGCATCCCATTCAGACTGCTGCTGAAACTGTTGAGGGGAAAGAAGCACCCCTTCATTCCATAACGGACGATGAATTTTCATCCCTGATTTCCCCTCGCCTTACGATTTCGCCTTCGGCATCTGGGAAACCAGTGACAGGTTGACGTCCATGCCTTCTACCTGGAAATGCGGCACCGCGAAGAGTTTCACGCGGAAGAAGCCCGGATTGTCTTCGATGTCTTCCACCACCACTTTCGCATCACGCAGCGGGTGAGACGCCTGCAGCTCATCGCCCGGATCGGTCATCTCCGTGACCAGACTGCGAACCCAGGTGTTCAGCTCAAGCTCCAGCAGACGACGGTCTTTGGTCGTACCGATATTTTCACGCTGGATCAGTTTCAGATAATGGGCGATGCGTGACAGCAGGAAGATGTAGGGCAGACGGGCATTGATACGGCTGTTGGCGGTCGCATCCGCTGTATCGTACAGCGCCGGTTTCTGGGTGGAGTTCGCCGAGAAGAAGCACGCGTAGTCACGGTTTTTGTAGTACGACAGCGGAATGAAACCCAGGTTGGCGAATTCAAATTCGCGGGTTTCCGGGATCATCACTTCAGACGGGATCTTCACCTGATTACCGGTGCCCAGATCGTACAGATGGATAGGCAGGTCCTGAACGGCACCGCCCGCCTGTGGGCCACGAATCTGGACGCACCAGCCGTTGTTGATAAAGCTGCGTACCATATTCGCGGCAAAGGCAAACGAGGCGTTGGTCCACAGATATTTGTTGTGATCCGGGCCTTTCACCTCTTCGACATAGTTGAAGCTGCGGACCGGCGTGGTATCCGGGCCATACGGCAGACGGCCCAGTACACGCGGCATCACCAGACCGATATAGCGGGAATCATCGGTTTCGCGGAAGGATTTCCACTTGATGTATTCCGCGCGGTCAAAGTAGTTGCCGATATCCTTGATGGCCGCCACCTCCTCCATGGCGTCCTTGAGGAAAAATTTCGGACCTGCGGAGCCGATAAACGGCATATGTGCTGCGGCAGAGACTTTCGAGATATTGCGCAACAGGGCCACATCCTGTGCAGAGGCATCAAATTCGTAGGCGGAGATCAGCGCGGCAATCGGTTCGCCACCCGGCGTGTCATATTCATCAATGTAAGTGTGTTTATACAGTCCGCTCTGGATAATTTCCGGGCTGTCTTCAAAGTCCTGACGCAGGTCTTCTTTCGACATATCCAGCAGTTCAACTTTCACGTTCTGGCGGAAATCGGTTTTATCGACCAGGGATTTCACACCGCGCCACAGACTTTCCACCGCCTGAAAAGCATCGTGATGCATGACGGCATCAAGCTGACGGCTGATCTGGTGGTCCAGTTCCGCGATATGATGGTCAATCAGGTTTCTGTCGAGTTTCTCAACTGTTGAGCCAGATTTTGTCAGGCATTCCAGAAACACCTGCATGCCGGCGGTCAGACGTTCATCCGCCGTTGCATCCGACATCGCCTGTGCATCCTGCCAGATATCCAGTGCGCTCAGTTCAGACACCGGGTTCAGATTGATTTTTTCAAACAGGGACGCATAAACCCCACCCGCGGCTGGGCGTTCCAGTACCACGCTTTCGCCACCCGCAGCCTTCTCATTTTTTACAGACATCAACATCTTCCTTATTAATCCGTCAAAACACTCTGACCGTTAGGGCTGTTTCGGGGCCAGAGCAGACAGCTCAGACCGAAGTTCGGCACTTAATGCCGGATCGAGCAGAATATTTTCCAGCTCTTTTCGGAAAGTCTGGTTGTCCAACAGGTTGGCCTTTAAATCACGAAGCAAATTGCGCATGGAAAGCATGGCTTTCAGTTGAGGTATTTGTCGGGACACCTGTTCCGGAGAGAAATCTTTCATGCTCTGAAATGTCAGACGGATATTTTCTTCGCTACCGTCACCGGCAAGCGTGTTTTGAACGGTAAGATTGACTTCTGGGGAATATTCGGAAAGTACGGCGTCGAAATTATTTTTGTTCAGATTAACTTTTTTTCGCTCGGATAACGGTGCGGTCTCCTTGCCATGACTGAAATCACCCGCAACCAGTAATTTCAGGGGGAGCTCTGTTTTCTTGCTCGCGCCACCGGTATGCAGTTCAAGTTTTAGATTAATACGTGCTTTCGGAATTTCGGACTGATAGGAAGAATTAGACATGGCTGTCCCTGTTCTATTGCGTTATAGAAACGGTCAATGCCAGCGAGAAATTAATAAGAAAAGCAAACCCAGCAAGAACAACGTCCCGGTTCACGTCATCCGACGAGAATAAAAACCCGGAATCAAAAGCGGGTGCATTCCATTCACCAGCATGTCGACACTGTATTGTTGAGCGTTTATCTGCGATGGAAAACATTCGGATAAACGCCAACGGACAGAGTGTAAGAAGGTTAAACACATGACAGTAAATGAAAAAGTGTAACAAAAAGTTACAATAATCAGGCTTAACATTTTTATATCATCTTTTTGATTTATATGACCTTTAATTAATAACCTTTTCATGCCGCATGGGACAAGGGTGTTCAGTAAGTGATCAATTTAGCTTAGGGATTGAATCCCTAAAAATCCCGACCACAATGTAAAATATTTAATTTTAGTTTTAACAAAAATAATAATCAGGATGCGACTGCACTCGGGAAAATATGAAGACATCGTCATACTTTCATAATTCTCTTTTCGTTAACCTGGGGTTATTTATTTTTATTGGAGGAGAGTAACGATCACTACTGGGCTCTTCACCTTTTTCATGCCGGTGCCTGTGACAGGTAAATCTCAGGCACCAGGTGCCTGGACGATCGGGAACAACAACCGTCCAGGCGGCAATATGCAGGGAGCGGCGCAACTCACTTTTCAGCGATCTGAACGTATCGATAAACTGAATGGCATCATCGACAGACAGAATTCGGTAACATTGCCTGCTCAATAGTGATGAGCCAGATTAAGGTAATATTTCAAACTTCCCATCCATCCCCTGATAAAATCGTGCAAATCACATTGGTGACGCGAGCGATTAGTATCATTTGGCAGCGGGCCCCAGCAAACTAACGCCGTGTGGTGCTGAAAATATCCGGGCGGTTGAGGTTGATATAATCTACCCCCGCAGACGCTATTTCCTGATGAACCTTTATGTCGTCACCACCGTAATAAACCATGATCTCAAGGCCAGCCTTACGGCTTGATTCAAGGATTCCGGGATTACGCATCTGCTCAACGTTCACCTCGATGATAGATCCATGATGCAGGGGTGCAACAAGAGAGGGAGACATGGCGATATCGAGGGTCATCATTTTGCGAAACTCCGGTGCCACGGCCTGAAGGCCAGTGCGCATCGCGTCGGAAAACGAAAAGAAGAACGTGTCGCGCACCATACCGAGATCCCGTACTAACGCAGCCACTTTGAGTGGATCGCAGTATTTCAGCTCAATATAGACACCAGCGCGACCACGCAGATGTTCAAGGTAGTCATCAAGCCGCGGCACAATGGCACCTTTAAAGCGGTCGTCGAACCAGCTTCCTGCATCCAGTGTATCAATATCGCGCGACAAGGCATGACCAACGAGGCCCGTGCCGTTCGTCGTGCGATCCAGGGTCTCGTCATGGATAACGTAGAGCACACCGTCTGCGCTCTCTCGCACATCCAGCTCAATGTAATCGGCCCCCTGTTCAAGCGCCAGGTCTGCGGAAAAGAAGGTGTTCTCTGGTGCAAAATGGTTGGCACCACGGTGTGATACGACTCGGGTCATTAACGTATTTTCCTGTTAGCTAGCCAGCATAAACATGTTTGCTGGGGTGGCAGAATACAGAGAGGTTGGCATGAAGATCGACGATGCGTTTACCAGAAGCATTGAACATAAGGGTCAGTTCGGGTTGACATGCGATACCGATCCGGGAACCGGTCGCATGACGCACCGCTTCACCATATTCCAGCGCGCGGAGAATGCCGGCTGGCGTGTCAATCGTGTAGAAAACTTCACGTCCCATCGGCTCGACGGTGATAACGTCACCACAGAGAGGCGCATGATCGGCGGCAACCAGGTTGATATCCTCCGGACGCAGACCGAAACAAACGGGGCCATCGTATCCGTGATTCAGTTCAAAGGATGATTGTCCTAATTGCAGAAAACGGCCAAGTGCCTGTCCCTTCACAAGGTTCATGGGCGGTGAGCCGATGAATCCTGCAACAAAGAGATCGTCCGGACGCCTGTAAAGGTCGTCTGGCGTGCCGATCTGGACTATCTCGCCGTGATTCATACAAATGATCCGATCGGCCATCGTGATGGCTTCCAACTGGTCATGGGTGACGAGCAAGGTGGTGAAGCCGAGGCGTTTCTGAAGATTCTTGAGCTCCGTGCGCATGGTGATACGGAGTGTTGCGTCAAGGTTAGAAAGCGGCTCGTCAAGTAACAGGATATTCGGTTCCTTGACCAGTGCCCGGGCCAGCGCCACGCGTTGTTGCTGCCCACCTGAAAGCTGCGATGGGCGTCGATCGAGCAGCGCGCTTATTTGCACAAGAGTAGCCGCCTCTTCCACGCGCCGGGCCATTTGGTCCTTATCGATTTTTTTAAAACGTAACGGAAAGGCGATGTTGTCGCGCACCGTCAGGTTTGGGTAAAGCGCGTAAGACTGGAAGACGATACCAACATTACGATCGCGGGCATCGATGCGATTGACATTGTGCCCGTCAAACGCGATCTCACCGCTGCTCGGCGCATAAAGCCCCGCCAGAAGAAACAGCGTCGTCGACTTACCACATCCGGATGGGCCGAGAATGGCAACGAATTCACCGTTCTCAATGGCAAGATTCATCGGTTTTAGGACCTGGGTCTCACCCCAGTTTTTGGTGACATTGTTGAGCGTGATCGAGGCCATGACAATTATCCCTTAATACCGCCAAAACTCATTTGGGTGATGTATTTCTGCGTGAAGGTGTAGAGAACAAGCACGGGAAGTAAGTAGATGATGCCGACGGCGGCGATCATGCCGTAATCTGCGCCCGTATTATCCTGTGCAACAAAGAAAAGGTAGAGGCTCATGGTCATCTGGCTTTTGTCGATAAGTAGCGTCTGGACAAAAACGTACTCCTCCCAACCGCGCAAAAAGGTAAAGGTAGCAATCGCAATCAGCCCGCTACGCACCTGTGGCAGAACCACCAGGCGAAAGGCCTGGAAACGGGTCGCGCCATCTGTCACCGCACTCATCTCAATATCCCAGGGCACGCCGTCAAAAAAACCCTTAAGGACGAAAATCGCGTAGGGCAGCTCCAGCGCACTCATCACCATCACCACGCCGGAGAGATGGTTGAGCAGGCCCATATAGTGAAGCTGGATGAAGATAGCGATGGTCAGGGCCAGCGCGGGAAAAGCATGTAACAGAAGCAAACCGCGAAGGAAATTTTCCCGACCGGCAAAGGCAAAGCGCGATAACGCGTAGGCTGCTGGCGTCGCGACGATCGTCACAATCAGTGTTTGGGAGACGGCAAAGATCAGGGAGCTACCCAGTGCCGTCCAGGCCGACGGCATCAGCTCCACGCGCGTTGTGCCGGTATTCGCAATATCCCGGTTCCACAGAAAACGGTAGTTGTGCACTGTCATATGGGGCATCAGGAAAATCATCACGAGGAGCAGCACAATGATACCGAGCGCAGTCCAGGACAATATCGGTCTGCGCAGGCGATCTGCCAGAAAGGCAAGCACGATCGCCCCGAAATAAGCCACGCCCGCAATGGCGCTGGTACGCCAAAGCACAAGCCGGCTGACGGACTCATCAGAGGTGGTCAGGGATTTTGCCAGGAGCCAGAGGTAAGGCAGCAGAATCGGGACCGAAATAATCGTCAGGAAGAGAATGACCGCAGACAGGAAGCCGACACGATTGACGGTGCCTCGACGTTCAAGACGCGCCCATTTCGATTGGGCAACCGCTGTGGTTTGTACGCGTGACATCACAATACCTCGATTTTCGGCGCGGCAAAGGTCGCGCGCATATTGCTAACACGCCATTGCACTAAGGTCGCGGCCACGCCAATCACCATCAAACCAAGCGCCAGCGCCGCGCCATAGGCGTAAGCCCCATTTTCAAAGGCACGACGGTAGATATAGAGCGCATACGGCGTGGAATCGTAGACAGGGCCGCCTCCGGTGATGAGCAAAATGTATTCGTAGGTGGTCATCAGGGAGAGGCCCTGATAGATCGTGATAAATCGAATGGGCTGAGACAGCGCGGGGGCCACCACATAACGCAGCACGCCCCATTCGCTCGCCCCGTCTATCCGCGCCGCATTGGCGAGATGTGAAGGGATGGAGCGAATTGATGACGTCAGAATGACCATGGCAAAGGATGCTCCCACCAACCCATTCGCCACGACGATCAGAAACAAGGGGAAATCATTGCGCAAATTCACAGGCGGCAGGCCTAAAGACCCGGTTACCTGATTAAGCAAACCGGACGGCGTGGGATCGGCAACCCATATCCACAGAATACTGTAGAGTACGGCCGGTGACATGCGTGGCAACAGCCAGAGACCGCGAAACAGATTACCGAGTCTGTCGGGGATGGCCGTCGACGTTATGGCCAACAGGGCACCCAGCCCGACATTGAAAATAAACAATGTCGCCGTGACGTAGATCAGCGTCGTCAGGAGCACGCCAGGAATGCGCGCATCGCGTGACACGATCCGCTCGAAATTCTGCAGTGTAAATTGGCCGACCCGAAGATCCGCGCCCATATCGGTAAAGGCGATGACAGTATTGACGATGATGGGCGCCAGGAAAAAGACGACCAACAACGCGATAGCGGGCGCGAGATAGAAAACGGGTCGGGCTGGCCGGTGCGCCCGAGGCTGGAACTGAGACATGACCTCATCTCCTTAAGTATTAACGATCGCACTAAGCGCGACACCCGACGGGCTAAACACTATTTGTTGGCGACAGAGGCGCGAATCTCAACATCGTCGCCGAACTGCAGTTCAAGCTCTTCAGCGATAAAATCAACCGCCTGTTTTGCGGTCATTTTCCCTGTCTCAACGGCCTGAAGACCGCTGAACAGCACCTTGTTATAGCTGCCAAACTGAATGTGATTGGGCACGAACTTCGCATGCGCCATCATTGGCGAGGCGGCTGACAGCACCCAGTTATCCCGGTATTTCGGCATCGCCGTTTGCGCGTTGCTGATGGCCGTATGATAGGAGGTCACAGCATGCTCGTTGTTGAAATAGGGTAAGGTTGCCAGTGCGACGAGTTCGGCAGCAATATCGGCATTTTTACTTTTGGCATTCACCGTATAGAGAAGCGGATGCGACAGGTTTGAAGGCTGACCGCCCTTTTTGGCCGCCGGGGCCGGAATCCAGCCTATCTTATGAAAATAACCCTCTTTGTCTGACGGCCAGACCGCCCCATTTTTGTCCCCCACCTGCCAGGCCACCGCCCAGACACCCTGGTGAAAGATAAATGCCTTCTCCTGTTTGAATGCCCCCTGAATGGCATCCCAACTCATCGCCGTATTATCGACAGGGGTAACCCCCTGCTTCGCATTACGTGCATACCAGCCAAGGGCGTCGGCCATTTCAGCCTTAGGAAACATGAGTTTACCGGTCTTCTCATCCATGAATTTCACGCCGTAAGACTGAAAGACCATAAGATAATCAATACCGACGTTCGGGCGGTGCAGCATGCCATATTGGGCTGCTTTGTCGTCCACGACTTCTTTGGCAAGTGCGGTCAGATCGTCGAGTGTAAAATCACCGGACTCAACCCTGGCCGGAATAGCGTTAATAAAGGCTTCATCCTTGCCGATTTTTCTCAACATATCTTTGTTGTAAAAAAACATCCGTATTTCAGCATCCTGCGGTATGCCGTAGATCTTTCCATCCTTTGCTTTCGCCGATTCCCACAGCACAGGCAGGATATCGCTATAAACCCACGGTGCAGCGGCGATCTTGTCGTTCATTTGCATGGCATAACCGTCCTTAGCAAACTGACCGATCCACTCATGGGGCAGCACATAGATATCCGGTCCCTGGCCGACGGACATTGCCTTCAGCATGTCCATAGCAAAGTCGTCCCAGCCTTTGACAGCACTGCTGTTGGCCTGAACCACAATATGCTTGTCGACACCCGCAGCCTTAAATTGCTTGTTCATGATGTCGGCGGCATCTTCGATATTGGTGATGCGGTTGGGAGCACTCCGCTCGGCGAGCGTGGAGAGTTTGATGGTTATCTCTTCGGCGTGGGCAAGGCCGCCACACAGCGCGGAAATCACCAAGGTGGCGAGGACAGTCAATTTTTTCGACATGGTTTTTATTCCCGTTGTGCCTATTATTTAAGTAAGTTAATTTATTTAAATGACAAGTTCATGACCATGTGAAAATGACCGGGAGAAGATGAATTGACTTCATCGAAGCATTGGGAAGGAATCGGTACAACGCAGTCTGCCGTGTTACGTTATCTTCGTCGCAACGACTCTGCATCGCGTGCTGAAATCGCCGATTGTTGTGGCGTGACAGCGGCGGCGGTGAGCATGATGACCCGCGATCTCATCAAGCGAGGTATCGTCGTCGAAGGGGCTCGTCGTCCGTCTGGCCGGGGCGCACCGCACATCGATCTTACGCTTAATTCCGCAATCGGTTATGCCATAGGGATTCATGCCAGCCGCTTTTCTATCACGCTGATGCTGCTTGATTTCAAAGGCAAATTGGTCGATGAAATTGAACTGATCGGCCTCTATGAAACCTTTGCCGAGGCTCGGTCAGCGATGCAGGAGGGTCACAAAACGCTGCTGGAGAGAAATCACATACCGCATCGTTTACTGATTGGTGCAGGCATCGCCATGCCGACACGGTTTCAACGCGGTATTGCGCCTCTCCATCTGGCCCCCGAAGTGACCTCCTGGGATGAACCCGGGCTGTATGAGTCCATCCGGCAGGCTTTGGGCTGTCCGGTGTTGATCGAAAATGATGCCAATGCTGCAGCAATGGGCGAGATGGCGCTCGGTAATGCGGCTAATCATCAAGACTTTGTCTATCTCTATCTGTCAGAAGGCATCGGCAGCGGCATTATTTTGGGCAAACAACGCTATCGCGGTCATCTTGGCAATGCGGGCGAAATTGGCCTGTTACTTCCACTCGAAAGACCACGGCCCTCTTTTACTGACCTTGCTGCCTGGTGTAAAAATCACCTCGGCGAGATACCGGATGGTCGTTCACAAGCTGTCTGGCACCGTTTCCTGAGCGAAAACGTATCGGTTCTCGACGGGTGGATTGAACGCACAGGCCCGGAAATCGCACGCCTGGGCTTTATGCTAAACGCTGTCCTTGCGCCAGCGGCTATCTATCTTGGGGGCACACTGCCGCAGGTCGTGCGTCAACGGCTTGCTGTCTGGCTCGATTTTTCCGCGTTAGATACCTTAAATGGCACTCATGTCGTGCAACCTGAAATCTGCCTGCCGGATATCTCAGCTACGGATACCGTCGCATTCGGTGCCGCCGCCATGGTTCTGCACAATGTGGCTCAGCCGGATACGGGGAATCGTAGCGCATTTAACCGCCACCTCAGCGTGATTTAACATGGCTTAAAAACACGTCGCCATGGGCGGTAAGCGCTGTCCCGCTGAACGTAAAGTGGAAGCCGTCCAACAGGGTGTTTATCGTGGCCATTCTGTTTCCAGCGTTGTAATACCTCTCAATATCCCCCTCCGCCGGGAGCGGTCTGGGTTGATGCGCGTTTATCCCGGCCGCCACCTGAAAAAGCAGTCCGCACCGACAAATAAAACCACTCGCTTCTGTTTCTGTCTTTTCACAGGGGAAAAACAGGTTTGCCGGAGTGAATATTCCCGTTCTGGCAGGAAGCCGAGTGCGCGTGAAGCATTGAGAATAAACCGGCCGGCAAGGCGAATATTCACGCAACAATGCCAGAATAAAGAAGAGCCGCCGCCATCAGACCAGAGGCAGGCGTTTTATTCCGCGTTATCAGAACCGGCAGAGTTGGGATGCCACGCGATCCAGCGCTCTGTCATAACTGGCCCGTTCCCCAGCACTCAAGAATCCCTGCTTCTTAACAAATTGATTGGTGTCTTTTCGCACCTGCTCAACCTGCCGCCACATTTTTTCCGCCTGTGCTTGTGTCAGAAGACGGGCTTTGCGGGCAGTAGCAATATCGGCCTGAAGAATATTGGCACGTACGGAGATATGCGCCTGACGGGGATCGGTAATGGCACCGCCCACATTGCCCTGCACATCATGTTGCGTGTTGAGATCGCATCCCGGATAGTCTGGCGCAGCCGACGCGGCGAAGGTGCTAAAAGCGATCAGATAAAGCATGGCGTAACATAGCATTCTCATGGCGGCTATCCTGGTCATCGTCGTTAATTAACCTGTTCGGCTGGCGCGTTGGGCAGCCCTGAGGCGAAAATCCACTACAATCCCCACTCAGGCCCGTCGGATGAAAGCGTAATGGTTACAGGTTCTCCGCACACTTCAACACAGGGCGCGTCATGCGTATTCCAGCGAAACAGGCAGAGATGCCAACCGCCGGGGATGATACGAGAACAATCAATGATCCCATGTGCGCCTGACGCCCTTGCCTTATCGGCATTTTCCCAGGACAACGGCATCAGCCCTTGCTTCAGCGCTGCTCGCCAGGGGCTGTTAGATGCCTCGGGGATTATCCCCATTTGCAGGCAACCTGCCTTATCCCGCTGATCGATGACCCTGGCACCGCTCACGCGAAGCGGAATAAGCACACGCGCTAATCCATCTTCCCGCATATAACCCGAAACCGCCATGATGGACCATTCAGGAATGGGGCTCATATAAAGTGCGGGCTGCCCCTGTCGATGATAACGTCCTGCGCTTTGCGGCCCAGGCGCGGCGAGTGCGGCGTGCGCATTCGTTGACAACACCGAGCGGTAAAACTGGCCCGAAAGGGGCAAAAAAGCGTCAGCGTCCATTTCCCTCACCTTATTAAGCGCCCGGGCGACATTCAGGCTGGCTCACCTAAACGCTCTCAACGCCCATCTGTTTGTGCCAGTGCTGTTTTCTGGTCGATGGCGGATGACACCGCTCATGTGTGCCCGGCAGATAATAGTGACCATCAGCAGAGCGCGCCGTACCACCGGGACAACCGTCCATTCCGCGCTGCCCGTTCTTTCCCGCAAGGCCCTCACCGCCAGGCTGTCCATTTTGGCTGCCGCCGTTGCCACCTGCGCCCCCATTACCACCCGACCCGGCGTAGCAGGCGGATACCGATAAAAGCAACATTATCCCGGTTACAGCAGCTAACTTATGCATGAACGTACCGCCTTCATTCGCCATTATTATTCGACAGTAATTGAGTCCGGTTTTTGCGCCACGATCTTAAGCGAGGTGCCTTTTATCGCGTCACTAACCGCTTCCCGGAGGGTCATGGTTCCCTGCACCGGATTGACGTGGACAGCGCCGGTTCGCGACAGATCTGTCTCAATAAAACAGCCTGAAGCATGGGCTAACTGCTGGGCCGTTTCATCAAAGCGCGGGAGGTTAACATGGTAAGTGCCCTCGATATCACATTTACCCGGAGAAATGTGACCAGAGGATGAAGGGCTGCATGACGTGCAAGCGGCGGCGAGCATCAGCACGCCAAGGCTTTTCAGACTGACTGAATACATAAACCTCTCCGGCAGAATAAACAGGGATTTATTATTCTCACAAGACAGGGGGGACTGTCTGCATGCGGAATATGTCTGAGTATGACGCGCTCAGGTACGTGCAGGCACTTAATCGCCGGTTAACCAATCGCTCAACCGTCACCCACTGTTACGCATCGCCAGCATGCTATCTGGGGTAATCGTAAAAGTTAGCAGGATTTATCGATGCTAATGCCACCGGGGCGAGGGAGGTGATGCAGTTATGATTAAGCGCGGGCGAAAAAGCAATGCCGGTTAAGAAGCTAAAGATGAGAGGTGAAGTAAAACTGAGGACAGGTAAAGTTGAGGATATCGACGCCATCCCTGGCATTACCATGATGATACGGTCAGTTTTCATACATTAGGCATGAGCCACTGTCACGCTCTTGCTACAGGCTGAACCGTACCGGGCGTGGAACCCTTTCCTGTCCGGGCGTCATGCCCATTGTTGCTGCTGATTGACAAGATGTTGTGGTTGATTTATTGCCTTACGCGCAATCCAGTAGAGCAGAACTCGCTCGTCGTCACTGTCACGATCCGCCATTGACAATAATTTCAGCGCCAGCGTAGATTTAGTGACAGGCTGCTGCTCTGCGCTCAATTCAATCACTGCCTGACCGATAATGCAGCAAACCTCATCCTCACTGGTGACGGATTCATATGTCCGGTCTTTCATATTTCCTCCTGTTGAATGAACTTTTAGCATGGCAAAAAAACGCTGACTCTGCCGGAAAAAAGCACTGTTTGTAACATTCCCTTACTGCTATTTACCTGGGGTCATCACATAGCTATACCGGTAACGTTTATCGCTCCTGCCATTCATGCCACTCTCGCGGCATTTCATTCCATTTTGCATTCCATTCATGCCCTTTCTCCCCGCACGCGCAAGGCTAAGGTTTATTCTGGCCGCAGTTTCCAGTTTCCCATCGGGAGTAAACATCATGAATAAGCCACAACAGGCTGTCTGCCAGCGTACACGCTGGTTAACTCTTATCGGTACGGTGATAACCCAGTTTGCGCTGGGGTCGGTGTATACGTGGAGTTTGTTTAACGGTCAGCTGTCGCAAAAACTGTCGGCATCGGTCAGCGAGGTGGCCTTTTCATTTGGGTTGCTGAGCCTGGGGCTGGCGGTGGCGTCTTCGCTGGCTGGCAAACTTCAGGAACGTTTTGGCGTCCGTAAGGTGACTATCGGCGCGGGCGTGATGATGGCGCTGGGCTTATGGCTGACCTCCCATGCCGATAACCTGATGATGCTGTATCTCAGCGCAGGCATTCTGCTGGGCCTGGCTGATGGCGCAGGCTACCTGATGACATTGTCAAACTGCGTTAAATGGTTTCCTGAACGTAAAGGGGTGATATCCGCCTGCGCGATTGGTGCCTACGGACTAGGAAGCCTGGGGTTCAAATTTATCTGTGGCGCGCTACTGGCTAAGTTTGGGCTCGAACAGACCTTCATTATCTGGGGATTATTGGCCATGACGATGATGATCATCGGGGCGCTGATGATGCGCGATGCGCCATTGCAAAGCCCGTCGACCGTGCAAAACCAGGCAAACCGCAACTATACGCTGGCGGAATCAGTGCGCCTGCCGCAGTACTGGATGCTGGCGCTGATGTTCCTGACGGCCTGCATGAGTGGCCTGTACGTGATTGGCGTCGCTAAAGATATCGGGGAAGGCTTAGTGCATCTCAGCACCCAGACGGCGGCTAACGCGGTGACTGTCATTGCCGTGGCTAATCTGAGTGGTCGGTTAGTGCTGGGCGTACTGTCTGACAAAATGGTTCGTATCCGGGTTATCTCGCTGGCCCAGCTGATTTCGTTAGCTGGCATGAGCGTATTACTGTTTACCCAGATGAATCAAACCACCTTTTTCCTGTCTCTGGCCTGCATCGCTTTCAGCTTTGGCGGCACCATTACCGTTTTCCCTTCGCTGGTCAGCGACTTTTTCGGCCTCAATAATTTGACCAAAAATTATGGTCTGATTTATCTGGGATTCGGTATTGGCAGCGTTTTAGGTTCGCTGGTCGCCTCACTGTTTGGCGGTTTTACCGTAACGTTCAGCCTTATCATGACGCTATTGGTGATGTCATTACTGCTGTCACTGACAATTCGTATGCCGCAGAGCCCGTCTGTTCGCGAGCCGCTGCTGCAGCGTCAGTAATCGCGAGGGGCCAGGTCAGACTGGCCCCTTTTTTTAGCCGCGAAAGCGCGGTTCCGCCATACCGGCCACATCAAGTTCAACCGCAAAAATATCACCCGACTCTGGATAGCGCTCCCGATCTTCTTTACTGAGATTCTCTCTTGAACTGGTGATATACAGCGTTTTCAAATCGCGACCGCCAAAGGCGACCATCGTTGGCCACTTAACCGGCAGACTGATCTCATCCACGATTTCGCCATCCTGTGGATCGATACGCACCACCCGACCGCCATCAAATAATGCCGACCAGTAAAAGCCTTCGCTGTCTACGGCTGCACCATCGGGCAAGCCCCCACGAGCATCGAAACGTCGGAAAACCTCACGTTCGCCCGGTTCGCCCTGGGCATCCAACGGATAGCGGTAAAGCACTTCGTTCGGCGTGTCCGTGTGATACATCCACTGACGATCGGGTGAGAAGGCTACGCCGTTTGAAATCTTGATGTCACGCGCTTTGACATCAAGCTTCAGATCGGGCGTCACACGGCATAGCAACCCTCCGTTTTTATCCTGTGGCTCCCACAAGCTGCCGCACCAGAAATTACCCCAGGGATCGACACGTCCGTCATTGAAACGGCTTTTCTCCGCGATGCCTGGATTATCAGCCACTTTCTTCTGCGGTTTACCCTGCTCATCCAACAGCCACACGCCACCGCGCAGGGCGGCGATGATACCGCCCTGCTCACGCAATCCAATGCACCCCACCTCTTCCTGTTGGGGAAACGTCATCAGTTCGCCACTGATGGGATCAAAACGATGAATAGCTGGAGCCAAAATATCAACGCACCACAATACCTGTTCCTTGACCGACCAGAGCGGGCATTCCCCTAACTCCGCCTGAAGTTGCAGAATATTTTTTACCTTGTGAGCCATGTTTGCCTCCATTTATTGTCCTGCTAATAATGTAGCGCCAATTTCCAGCCCCAGGAGAACTATTTTCACCGTATTTTTAAGACGGTTCTGACTTCTGCTTGCGCTTATTCATCCCATTCTGATGGGAAGATTAAAATTGCTTTGTCGACATTGCCGAAAAAGAAATATAAAGAAATACTTCTGCAGGTAACTCTACAATCGCTACATGTTTGCTCCACTATTTCGGCGTAATATCTAAAACATCGAAAAAGAGGAGATGGCGTATGAAAGAAATAAGTACAACAGTCCTTCCCATGGTCGCAGCGGGTTATTTTATAAACGGGCCAAAAATGCTATCAGGACATAAGCATGACAGGCAGCGACAGGGAAAATGGTCTGCCAGAGATGAGAACCACTGAAGGGCAAAGATTTCACACAGCATAATATAAAAAAAAGAAGGTGGGATTAAATCCCACCTCGTTTTATTGGTTAACTCTTCACCGCATAATTACACTGATACCAGGTTTTCTTTAAGCCTGGTATTGTGCTGTCCTGAACAGGTAAATTTTCTACCTTATCAAAACCTTTATTCATGCAGTAATTCGCCACATCAATTTCCATCGCGTCGCGATTAACTTTTGACGGGTCGAAACGGTACTGTACGGTGTTTGAATGAGCATCTTCATCTACTCGCTCAAACGCCCCGGGTTTGCTGGCAGTACAGCCGCTCAGCAGAATAAGTGCCAGTGCACCAATAACTATTTTTTTCATTTTTACCTCACATTTTGTCGCAGTGTAAGGCGCGGCAAAATGGGTATCTATAGGAATAGTACGCGAGCTGTTGCGTATTTACGAAGTTTTACCAATTGATTCAATACGGTTAAACAGTTGGCATAATGTGCCATTAAACTGCGAAACTGCATTCAACGGAAAACATTCAAAGCACAACACCAGGCATTACTCTAAAAAAAAGCCTCTCTCAATTCAGCCCGCGTTTAGCGGGCTTTTTTTCGCTTATCCCTCGCCCGAAAGCGCAATCATTCTACGAAGCAGATTGGCGGCTTGCTTGTCAGGGAGTGCGAGAATCGCCGTGTAGAGATCGATGGACATGGCACACATAGATGAGCGGTCAACCGCCGTGTCTGCAGGCATATTGAGCTGTTGCAGCTTATCACCCCATTTTTGGTAAAGGCGATCCACGATATTTTTCAGGTCGTGCTGAGCCTGGTCGCGATCCATCGGCTGTTCTTCGGTCAAACTGTTAAGCAGTAAATACTCGGTGGCTTCTGCATCCTTTTGATTCAGTGCGGCTGGCAGCGTTTTGGCCAGATTCACCCCGCCCTTCACCTGCGGATAAAGGAATTGAAAACAGAGTCCGGGATCAATCTTATTCAGCGCCTGCATTTCGTCGACGGAAACGCCAATATAATTAACGACGGCGCGACTTGAGCCGCGCATCAGCCGCTGATTAATCACATCCGTGAGCCAGCCTCTTAGTTCACCGACGGCCTGAATCATCGGCTCGCCTTCACGCAGTTTGTGAGACAGTTCGCGCGTCAGTAACTGCCACAGGGCGGGTTCCTGGGTGCGCAGCACGCGATAAACCGTCGCCTGCGCCATATAGTCCGCCGCCCGCTCATAGCGTTTTTCCTGTTGCTGCTGAGGCAAAATCCAGTTGAACCACAACATATTCGACAGGATAAGCGGCAGGATAAAAAGCACTACGCCCTGCCACACCCGCAACCGGGTGGTTCTGACCAACATCACAATGATAAGCGCCAGTAGCACAAAGGCCACCAGCGTAATAAAAAGCAGGGAAGTCATACTACGTTGTTAATCCTTACGCACATCAATCAGTACCGGGCAATGCGCGCGTTCAACAACAGCGGCACTCACAGATCCTTTTAATAAACGGTTAAAGGGTGACAAATGGCGCCGCCCCATAATAATCATATTGGCGTTTAGCTGTTGCGACTGGGCGACGATGGTATCAGCGGCTTCACCGGCCAGTATAATGCCACGCGCCTTAATGCCAGCCTGCAGCAACGGGGCCAGTGCATGCCGTACCACCATCTCAGCGGTATTTTGTTCATCCTGAGCCGCCACAAAATCCGCCGGATCTTCGCCTGCATCAATATCAATAGGTTGGCTGCAGGATGAATAAGCGGGATCGATACAGCATAAAACGACGACTTCCGCACGGTGTGCCTGTGCTTGTTCAATCGTTAAAGAAACCACTTTCTTCGCCACCGGAGAATTATCAATAGCCATCAACACTGTTTTCATTGAGCAGTCATCCTTCAACAGCGGCAATTTTGCCAATTTCGCGAATCAACGCCTGTTTGCATTGCAACATTTCCTCACGATAACGAGCCTCGTGTTTCTTAAAACGTGCCGTAGGGACCAGTAATGACACGGCAAAACGGCCAAAGAGCGTGTCCAGCGCAAAGGCCATCGTCGAGATACCTTCAAGCGTTTCACCGCGATCGTAGGAAATGCTGGTTTTACGCACCTCATGAATCATCTGTAAGAGCTCGGCCAGCGTCTTAACCGTTTTATCGGTCAGTTCGCGCCAGGCGTCGCCCACCCGTGCCTGCACGTCGGCGTCACTTTCCAGCGCCAGCAGCGCTCTGCCCCCTGAGGTGCTGTAAAGCGGCAGATCCAGCCCGATACGCGGAACAACCCGCAACTCTCGTGATGCCACCACGTAATGCACAACGGCAAGCTGTGAACCGCTGGCGCGGGCCAGTGATACGGTTTCATTGGTATCCGCAGAGAGTTTTTCCATCAGCGGTTTGACTAAATCCACCACATCCGTGTTGACGCTGGAGAGGAGCTTAAGCAAAGCCGGGCCAAGGCGCAGTCCACCCGCACCGCTGCTACGAACCAGCTCTGCGCTATCCAGAGCCGCAACGATACGCTGAACAGTGGAACGCGGCAGATCAACCACCTGTGCGATCTCGCCCAGGCTCATGCCACTGGGATGTTCGCCTAAGGCATTAAGAATTTTTGCCGCACGTGCAATAACCTGAATGCCGCCCGTTTTTTCATCCTCGCGGCTGGATGATTGATGAGTCATAGCGTCGTCCTTTTTGAGCTGGCTTACTGTAACCCGAAAAGCGCACCTTTTACAGCATGTACCGCATTGCAATACAGCATATTGCCATGTAATATCGCCGCGCTGTATCGCATTGCAATACATCGAATCATAATAATAACGAGACCACCTGCTATGACGACCCGGCCCGGCAATGCGCCGACGCTGCATCCCTTTACCCTGCGCCTGGCATTAGGCTTGCTTGGCGTGTGGATCGCTGCGCTCACCTCAGGACTTAACGATCGGGTCAGTGATATCGCCCTGGCCGATATTCGTGCCGCCCTTGGCATCGGCTACGACCAGGGAAGCTGGATTGTCTCTGTCTATCAGGCTGCCGAAGTCGCCGCCATGATGATTGCGCCCTGGTTTGCCGTCACGTTTTCTCTACGCCGTTTTTCGCTGATCATGTCCGCGGGGTTTTTACTGTCCGGCATACTGCTGCCGCTCATGACCAACCCTGTTCTGTTTATGGCGTTGCGCGTCGTACAGGGTTTGTTTGGCGGCGCGCTTCCGCCTATGCTGATGACCGTCGCGCTACGCTTTTTGCCGCCGCCGATTAAGCTCTACGGCCTGGGTGCCTACGCGCTGACCGCCACCTTTGGCCCCAATATGGCGGCTTCTCTGGCTGCCTTCTGGACAGATGAAGTCAACTGGATGTTCGTCTTCTGGCAGGTCGTGCCCGGTATGCTGATTGCCATCTTACTGATGGCCTGGGGATTACCTCAGGATCCGCTCCGTACTGAACGTTTTCAGCAGATCGACCTGTTTGGTATGGTCACCGGTTGTAGCGGCATGGCGCTGATCATTCTGGTTCTCAGCCAGGGCGAACGTCTGGACTGGCTTGATTCCCCCCTTATCACAGCAATGCTTTTCGCGGCGTTATCGCTCCTGATAGTGTTTTTGATTAACGAGTGGTTTCATCCGCTGCCGCTGTTTAAGTTGCAGATGCTGAGACGGCGTAATTTGATGCACGGTTTACTGGTGTTGGCGGGCGTGCTCATTGTGTCGTTATCCGGCTCGGCCCTGCCTTCAACCTATTTTGCTCAGGTCGACGGATTCCGCATTGGACAGTTTGCGCCGCTGGCTTTAACTATCGGCTTGCCGCAGCTGGTAATTGCGCCGTTTATCGCCGCCCTGCTGAGTATTCGCTGGATTGACTGTCGCTGGATGCTGTCGCTGGGCCTGATCTTTCTTATCGCCTCATGCCTGCTGGGTATGCAGATCACGACGGGCTGGTCGCGGGACAACTTTTGGCTGATTCAGGCTTTACAGGCCGTGGGTCAGCCGATGGTCATTCTGCCGGTATTGATGAGTGCCACCAGCGTCGTTGCCCCACCGGAAGGCCCGTTTGCCTCAGCGATGTTTAATACGGTTCGGGGTTTTTCCAGCATTGCCGCCTCCACGCTGGTGTCGTGGTTCGTCAGCCACCGTGAGCAGTTTCACTCCAACATTCTGGTTAATCAGGCAGCCAGCAGGCCCTGGTTGATGACGGCGCCAGACAGCAGCCAGGCCAGCGCCAGCTATCCGCTCCTGCCGGACGGCAGCGCCAGCTCTGTCGAAAATATGCGCGGCTTTGCCATGCAGGTCAAGCATCAGGCACTGGTACTCGGCCTGAGTGATACCTGGATGCTGCTGATCGGTTTTGCGCTACTGCTGCTGCTGGTGACGGCTCTGGTACCCAAACGGGTCTGGCCTCCTCAAACCTTGATCCAACCTGCAACCTCCACGTCGGGATAACTGAATATGCGTGCTTTAGCAATGAGAAGAACCCTGCTGCTTTCCCTCCTGCTGCTGGTTTTACTGGCGATGGCGCTGGCGGTCTGGGCGGTGATGACCCGTAACGATCACCGCACCAATGATGCCTGGGTAAATGCCGATTACACCATTGTCGCCCCGAAAGTGTCGGGCTACATCGCCCGTATCAACGTGAAGGATAACCAGCAGGTCGCGGCGGGCGAACTGTTAGCCACACTGGACGATCGTGATTATCAGGTGGCGCTTGAGAGTGCCAAGGCCGACCTGCAGGTCAGTGAAGCCAAACTGTTGAGCAGTCAGGCACAGCTGGAGCAGCAGCAATCGGTGATTGCGCAGCAGAAGGCCAGCGTCGCGGCCAGCCAGGCCACAGCGCAGTATGCCGGTCAGAGTGCGGAACGCTATAACCGTCTTTATCAGCGCGGCACGGTGGCCGCAGATGAACAGCAAAAAGCCAGTTCTGCACAACGATCCGCGAGCGCCACGGTGCGCCAGAGTGAAGCGGCCCTGGCCTCGGCGGTTAAGCAGGTCGGCGTGTTGCAGGCGGCGGTCAGATCCTCAGAAGCCGATGTCGCCGCAGCGAAGGCCAGCGTCGATCAGGCGCGTCTGAACCTGTCTTATACCCGCATTGTGGCACCGGTGGCCGGCATGGTGGGACAGCGTACCGTTCGCCTGGGTGCCTGGGTGTCAGCAGGCACGCGTCTGCTGGCGGTGGTGCCCTTGCAGCACACCTATATCACGGCAAATTATCTGGAAACCCAGTTGAAGGATGTTCGTCCGGGGCAACCCGTGCGCATTGAGGTCGACGCCTTGCCCGATCAGGTCTTTACCGGTCATGTCGACAGCATTGCGCCCGCCACGGGCGCGACGTTTTCAGCGATTTCTCCTGATAACGCTACCGGCAACTACACTAAGGTCGTTCAGCGATTACCGGTGAAAATTGTGCTGGATGAGGGACAGCCGAATCTGGCCCAGTTACGCGTCGGCATGTCTGCGGTTCCAGAAATTAACGTTCAGTAAAAAATGTGAACAAACTCTCAGAACCAAACTATTTCTTTTCGGTCTGATTACGCGTAGATTAGCCCCGATCCTGTTCTGAGTTATTCAGTTCGTCCGGGAGACCGTTGACCGTTGACCTGAACGGCGACCTTGTCCCATCTGTCCGCGTTGCGCTGGATCGGGATCGCCAACATCGTAACCGCTCAGAGGAGTTCGCTTGTGAAATATGCTTTGATGGGAATTTCTTTCTTCGTACTGCTTTGGGTCGGCACCTTTGTGCTGATGCTGTAGTATCTGCAAGCATTCCGCAGGGGGCGACAGACGGTCGCCCCAGTGGCAGACTAGATCTGTTCTTCCATGTTTTTCACGCTGCCCGGCAAAATGCCGTCCGCACGAAACATCGCTTTAATCCCTCTGACTGCCTGACGTATACGATCGCTGTTTTCAATCAGCGCAAAGCGGACATGCGTGTCACCGTAGTCACCAAAGCCAATGCCTGGCGAGACGCAGACTTTCGCCTCCTGCAGCATGTGCTTCGCAAAATCCAGCGAACCAAGGTGGGCATAGTGGTCAGGAATTTTCGCCCACACGTACATCGACGCTTTCGGGATATCGACCATCCATCCCGCTTCGTGCAGCCCTTTTACCAGCACATCACGCCGCCGTTTATATTGCTCAGCAATATCGCGCACGCACTGCTGATCGCCTTCCAGCGCCGCAATCGCAGCCACCTGTAAAGGCGTAAATGTGCCGTAATCGTGATAGCTCTTGATACGCGCCAGCGCGGCGACTAACTCTTTGTTACCCACCATAAAGCCAATGCGCCAGCCCGCCATGTTGTAGCTTTTTGACAGCGTGAAGAATTCTACCGCGACATCACGTGCCCCTGGCACCTGCATGATGGAAGGCGCTTTCCAGCCATCATAAACAATGTCCGCGTAGGCCAGATCGTGAATCACCAGGACGTTGTACTGCTTCGCCAGCGCAATTACGCGCTCGAAAAAGTCCAGTTCGACACACTGAGATGTGGGATTGGAGGGAAAACCGAGCACCATCATTTTGGGCTTGGGATAGCTTTCGCGAATAGCGCGTTCCAGCTCATTGAAGAAATCGATCCCTTCCACCAGCGGTACAGATCGCACCTGTGCACCCGCGATAACGGCACCGTAGATATGAATAGGGTAACTGGGGTTGGGCACCAGCACCGTGTCGCCATGGTCAAGCGTCGCCAGCATCAGGTGAGCCAGCCCCTCTTTGGACCCGATGGTGACGATAGCTTCAGATTCAGGATCGATATCAACCTGATAACGCTCTTCATACCAACGAGAAATCGCGCGACGCAGGCGAGGAATACCGCGTGAGGTCGAATAACCGTGCGTGTCTTCGCGTTGTGCCACCTGGCACAGTTTTTCTACGATATGAGGCGGCGTTGCCCCGTCGGGGTTGCCCATTGAAAGGTCGATGATATCTTCGCCACGCCGACGCGCAGCCATCTTCAGTTCAGCGGTGATGTTAAAAACGTAAGGCGGCAGGCGTTCAATACGTGTAAAACGACGGGTTGTGCTGTTATCAGCCATGGTGTCCTCTGGGAAACGTTAGCGCCCGGACCGTCCGAGCGACGCTGGTCACTGCGGTGACCTCTACAAGAACATAACTTGCAGATAACAACTTTGTCGAGAGGAGCAGAAAATTTTTTATATTTGTGGATTGAGCCGTTCAAGCAGCCAGTCATTCACCCAGCGGTCATTTAACAGATAATTATTTTGCAGCGTGCGCTGTAGCGTGAAGCCATTTTTTTCCAGAATCCGCCGTGATGCCCAGTTGCCCTCCACCACCAGCGCCTTGAGCTTGAGGAAACCGGCGTCGAACAAACACTGACACAACGCCCCCAGGGCTTCACTGCCGAAGCCCTGGCCACAGTAGCGGTGCAGCAGCATGTAACCGATTTCGGCCTGGCGAGCGGGCTGCCATTCAGGTGTACAGCCAAATAAGCCAATGGCTTCTCCGCTGTCGCGCCGCCTGGCAACCAGGCACAGCATGTGAAAGCTGCCTACCTGCCAGGGTGCCAAACGCTGGCTGAACCGTTCACGGATATCCTCTTCGTCAGGAATTTCACTCACCCAGTTCATCGTGTCGCGATCTTCGTGCACCGCCCGGAACAGTTGCCAGTCTTCCGGGCGTAATGTCGTTAACGTCAAACGTGAAGTGGTCAGATGCATACTCTGCTCCCGGCAGACAGGTCTCAAAGGAAAACGACTGCGCTGATCATCCTGTCAGGCTTCAGTACCCCGCCCCGAATCCAAAAGAGGGGAATAAACGTTCCCCTTTATCGTGGTCAACATTTCCCCTTTTCGCTGTTTTAGAGAAATTGATCTAAAACATGAACAGTCATGCTGACCGCTGGGCGCGCTGGCGCATTATCATTACATTTTTTATCATAGCGTTCTTTAACATAGCTGAAGAGTCCCCTGTGACCTCACACTTTAACATGCTCCTGGCCGTCTTTGATCGCGCGGCGCTCATGCTGATTTGCCTGTTTTTTCTGACGCGAACCCGGCCTTTTCGTCAGTTATTACAAAAAGATGAGCATACTTCGCTGGAAAAAAGCGCTGTCATTGCCATTTTTTCCCTGTTTGCCTTATTCAGTACCTGGTCAGGTGTTAACGTCGAAGGTTCATTGCTTAACGTGCGGGTTATCGCCGTGATGGCGGGCGGTATTCTTTTTGGCCCCTGGGTGGGGATCGTGACGGGCGTGATTGCGGGCCTGCATCGTTTTTTGATTGATATTCACGGCGTGACGTCCGTGCCCTGCCTGATTACCAGCATCATTGCCGGGGTGGTTGCGGGCGGGATCAATCGTCGGGTGCAGCGCGAGCGACGCTGGCTGGTAGGCATTCTGGGCGGGATGTTCTGTGAAAGCCTGACGATGCTGCTCATTCTGTTATGGGCGAAACCTGTCGCCCTGGGGCTGGCGATTGTGTCCGAAATCGCCCTGCCGATGATCCTCGGCGCATCAAGCATTGGCTTAATCGTGTTACTGGTGCAGAGCGTTGAGGGTGAAAAAGAGGCCAGCGCGGCACGTCAGGCCAAGCTGGCGCTGGATATTGCTAATCAGACGCTGCCGCTGTTCAGGCAGGTAAACAGCGATTCTCTTCGGAACATTTGCGACATTATCCGGCGAGAAATCAAAGCAGATGCCGTCGCCATGACCAATAAGCAGAAAATTTTGGCCTATGTCGGTTACGGCGAGCAAAACTATCAGCACGGCGATGACGGCATCAGCCCCACCACGGCTCAGGCCATCCACAGCGGTAAAATCATCATTAAAAACAATGATGAAGCCCACAGAACAAAAGACATTCACTCCATGATAGTGATTCCGTTACGGGAAAAAGGCAACGTCACCGGCACCTTAAAAATCTACTATCGTCGCGCGCACCGTATTACCGGCTCGCTGAAAGAGATGGCCGTTGGCCTGTCGCAGATTATCTCGACCCAGCTTGAAGTCTCCCGCACCGAGCAGCTGCGTGAAATGGCCAATAAAGCGGAACTCCGCGCGCTTCAGAGCAAAATAAATCCGCATTTCCTGTTTAATGCGCTCAATGCGATTTCGTCTTCTATCCGGCTCAATCCAGATACAGCGCGTCAGTTAGTCATCAATTTATCGCGTTATCTGCGCTACAACCTCGAACTGAACGACGATGAGCTTATCGATATCAAAAAAGAGCTGTGGCAGGTAAAGGATTACATCGCCATTGAGCAGGCCCGCTTTGGCGATAAGCTCACGATGATTTACGACGTGGATGAGGACTTGCATTTTTCTCTGCCCAGCCTGCTTATTCAGCCCTTAGTCGAAAACGCCATTGTGCACGGCATTCAGCCCTGCAAAGGCAAAGGTGTGGTGACATTGAGCGTGCGCGATTTGGGCGACCGGGTGCGCATTGCGGTGCGGGACACCGGGCAAGGCATCAGCGATGAGGTCATTGACAGAGTTGCACGCAACGAAATGCCGGGCAATAAAATCGGCCTGTTAAACGTGCATCACCGGGTTAAATTGCTGTCGGGCCAGGGACTGCATATCGTGCGTCATCAACCCGGGACAGAAATCGCCTTTACCCTGAGCAAAACCGGACAGCCACTGGTGGGAAATCTTGCATGAAAGCCATCATCGTAGAGGATGAGTTCCTTGCCCAGCAAGAGCTGAGCTGGATGATTCAGCAGCACAGCAACATTGAGATTGAAGCCTGCTTTGATGACGGACTCGACGTCCTGAAATACCTGCAACAGCACCGGGTGGATGTGATATTTCTCGATATTAATATTCCGTCGCTGGATGGCATGTTACTGGCGCAGAATATTCATCAGTTTGTGCATAAACCTCTGATTGTTTTTATTACCGCCTGGAAAGAACATGCGGTAGAGGCCTTTGAGCTGGAGGCGTTTGACTACATCCTGAAGCCCTATCATGAGTCACGTATTATCACGATGCTCAACAAGCTGGAAGCCAGCTGGCAACAGCAGCACACAATTACCCAGGCACCCAGCGCGCAAAACCCCCTTACGGTTAACCTGACCAAAGACGATCGCATCATCGTGACCGACGTGAATGATATTTACTACGTCGAGGCTCATGAGAAGTTAACCTTCGTGTATACCCGCCGTGAAGACTATGTCATGTCGATGAATATCAGCGAATTTTGCTCACGCCTGCCCGAGCAGCAATTCTTTCGTTGTCACCGCTCGTACTGCGTTAATCTGAATAAGATCAGAGAGATTGAACCCTGGTTCAATAATACCTATCTGCTCAAATTAAGGGACAAGGACTTTCAGGTGCCCGTCAGCCGTAGCAAGGTAAAAACCTTCAGGCTGCTCATGCGTTTGTAGGGAAACCACAGGACGGAGAGAACCCTTCCCGTTGGGGAAGGGCAATGGCGGTTATCAGAGAATACGGCCCAGGGTTTGACGCAGGTGTGCACCTGCACCTAACAAGCCTGGCTGATCGTGGGTGATCATATAGACCGGAATATCGGCAACGTAATCGCGAAAACGCCCTTTGTCTTCAAATGCCGCACGGAAACCCGAGGATTTAAAGAATTCCAGGAAGCGCGGCACAATGCCGCCTGCGATGTACACGCCACCAAAGGTGCCGAGGTTCAGCGCCAGATTACCGCCAAAACGCCCCATGATGACGCAGAACAGCGACAGCGCACGACGACAATCTGTACAGCTGTCCGCAAGCGCACGCTCACTCACCTCTTTCGGCTTCAGATTCTCGGGAACGCGTTGATCCACTTTCACAATTGCCCGATAGAGATTGACCAGACCCGCGCCTGACAGCACGCGCTCGGCTGACACATGGCCCAATTCTTCCCGCAACACTTCCAGGATTTGATCTTCTTCTTCGCTGTTGGCCGCAAAGTCAACGTGGCCGCCCTCACCAGGCAGGCTGACCCAGCGCTTATCAACATGCACCAGATGACTGACGCCCAGTCCAGTTCCCGCGCCGTAAATGGCCACTGGCTTGTCTTTAACCGGCTCTTTGCCACCAAACTGGATTACATGTTCTGCGCCCAGCATGGGAATGGCCATGGACACCGCGGTGAAGTCGTTAATAATTTCCAGGTGTTCAAAACCGATGTTCTCTTTGAGCTTTTTGGTGGAAAAAGCCCAGTCATGGTTGGTCATTTCAACCCAGTCATCGGTAATCGGGCAGGCAATGGCGATACAACCGTCTTTGATATCCTGCTTTTGTTCATCAAGATAGTGGCGGATGACGGCTTCGAGGCTGTCGTAGTCTGATGTTGCGAATGTTTTGGCCTGGGAGATGCTGCCGCTTTCCACCTCACACAAAGCGAGGCGGGCGTTGGTGCCGCCGACATCGCCGACCAAGGCATAAGTTGTCATTCTTCTGGTGCTCCGCTTGGGGGTCTTAAAGAGTTGGAGGACACTATAAAATCCTGCCGATAAAACAACAACGCTCACCGAAGCTATGGGTGAGCGTCTGACTCGTGTGTGCAACAGCCTAACCGCGTTAGTCTGGCGTGCACAGAGGCAACTTTCCGAATCTCAACCGCCGTTGCGCTGGCTCAGGCAGGCTGAGACTTTACGCAGTAACGGCGGCAGGTCATCTTTTTGCATCACCACTTCAATAAACGACAGCCTGTGCTGTTGTTTAAGTAGCGTCATCAGTGCCTGCAACTGCACGGTTTCACTGATGCGCCAGCTCTGCGCCTGGCATTGCAAACTCATTGCCTGCGGCAGCGCTGTCCAGTTCCATTGCGCGATATCATTATAACGTTGAGCGGCACCATGAATCGCCCGCTCTACAGTATAGCCTTCATTATTGAGGAGAAAAATAATGGGATGCTGTTGATCCCGCAGCATGGAACCTAACTCCTGAATGGTCAACTGGGCCGAACCGTCGCCAATAATCAGGATAACGCGCTGAGCAGGCTGGGCAGTTTGCGCACCGAACGCGGCGGGTAAAGTATAGCCGATAGAGCCCCAGAGCGGCTGTACCAAAAGCTGCGCACCGACGGGCAACCGCAGCGACGCGGCACCAAAAGCCGCTGTCCCCTGATCGGCCAGAATAATATCACCCGGCTGCAGGAACGCCTGCATCACCTGCCAAAAAGCAGACTGGCTGATGATGGCTGCATCCGGAACCGGCTCTGGGGGCGACGGCGGACAGGCGGCCTGCCAGGCTGCACCATGACGTTCAAATACAGGCAGTAACGCGCTTAGCGCATCCGCCATCGTCAGGGGCGCGAACGTTTGCCCGCCCACGCTGGCGCTGTGCGGCTGGATATCAATAAGCCGGGCCGGGCTGAATTGTTGGGTAAAACCGGCCGTAATCGTGTCGGTAAAGCGTACGCCAGCGCAAATCGTCACGTCCGCGTTTTCAATTTGCTGGCGCACGTCACCTTCACTGCCTTCTCCCGCATAGGTGCCGACAAAACCCGGTTGCTGTTCATCCAGCACACCTTTGCCCATCAACAAGGTGGCACAGGGAAACGCGCGTCCCGCCCGCAAGGCTGCCAGTGCCGGTTGCTGCTGCCAGCGCTGCGCCAGAAAATCGGCGAGCAGCGATACACGCTTCGCAGGTGCCAGCAACCGCTCTGCCGCCTGCTGAAACGCGATGCGCACCTCATGAGGTGAAGCGGTAGGGCGCATTAGCGGCTGCTCAGGCGCTGAGGTTTGCCGCTGGGCCACATCCACCGGCAGCATTAAATAGCCAGGACGGTGCTGCTGAAGCGCGGCCAGGATGACCCGGTCAATTTCAGCCGTGGCATTGTCGGCCGTAAGCTGTGCCGTGGCAGCGCTCACCTCCTGCGCCATGCGGATGAAGTGACCAAAGTCGCCGTCTCCCAGCGTGTGATGCACACAATCCCCCTGCTGCATCGCCTGACTCGAAGGCGCGCCCACAATGTGGATAACGGGCACATACTCGGCAAAGCTGCCCGCCAGACCGTTAATCGCGCTGAGTTCACCCACGCCAAACGTGGTCAGCAACGCCGCTACGCCGGAGCAACGCGCATAGCCATCGGCTGCATAGGCCGCATTCAGTTCGTTAGCGCATCCCACCCAGCTAATGTCCGGATGGGCAATAACACGGTCGAGAAACTGCAGATTGTAGTCGCCCGGCACACCAAATAAATGCCTGACACTGCACTCCTGCAAGCGAGCCAACAGATAGTCACCAACCGTAAAATCGGACATAGCGCGTTCCTTTTAGGGGATTGTTCTGATAAGTATCTGACATGGCGTAAATTTGGCGAGAACGGCTGCAGATTTAGCCAATCTATTGCATGGCAAGCCCGCGTTACGACCGTGTATTATTCCGTAAATATGCGACTTCACGCGGATTAATACTGAGTGTAAGCGTATACACTCCTCCGGTTTTGGCACATTTATTCGTTTTCACTCAGGACCCTTATATGACAGCTTTCCCTCATCCGGACCGATATCAGCATATGCAGTGGCGTCGCAGTGGCCGTAGTGGCCTGAAACTTCCTGCGATTTCACTGGGCCTGTGGCATAACTTTGGTGACAGCACACAGTTGGATGTCAGTCGCCAGCTATTGCGCCACGCTTTCGACTGCGGTATCACGCATTTCGATCTGGCGAATAACTACGGCCCGCCTCCTGGCTCAGCTGAAACGAACTTTGGTCGTATCATGCGTGAAGATTTTCAGGCACACCGCGACGAATTGCTTATTTCGACGAAAGCCGGTTACACCATGTGGGAAGGCCCGTATGGTGACTGGGGTTCGCGCAAATATCTGGTGGCCAGCCTCGATCAGAGTCTGCGACGAACGGGACTGGAATACGTTGATATCTTTTATCACCACCGTCCCGATCCGGAGACGCCGCTGGAAGAAACCATGCGCGCGCTGGATCATGTCGTACGCCAGGGAAAGGCGCTGTATGCCGCGATTTCAAACTATCCCGCGCAACGGGCGGCTGAAGCGATGGCGATTCTGCGCGATCTGGGTACGCCTTGCCTGATCCATCAGCCTCGCTATTCGTTATTTGAACGCACGCCAGAGCAGGGATTACTTCAGACACTGGATGAACATGGTGCAGGTTGTATCGCGTTCTCACCCCTGGCAGGCGGAGTCCTGACCGATCGCTATCTACAGGGTATTCCGCAGGATTCACGCGTTGCCAGCGGCAGCAAGTTCCTCAACGAAAATCAGCTTACTGATGAAAAAATGGAAAAAGTCCGCAAGCTAAACGCCATTGCTCAACAGCGCGGCCAGAAGCTGGCGCAAATGGCGTTAACCTGGGTGTTACGTGATCCACGCATTACATCAGTATTGATTGGGGCCAGTAAAACGGCACAAATCGATGATGCAGTACAGATGCTGAATCAGGCTCCTCTCACGGATGACGAGCTTGCCGCCATTGAGTCTGCCCTGCAGTAACATGCGCCGCCTGCTTCGCCGGGCGGCCGTCCCAGAATACTCTTAAACCCTGATTTTTTGCGGTTTTTCAGACGGTTTCCACAGGTTTCTCAGACGCAATATCGACAGAATAGCGAACCAGCAGCGGAGACACGCTGCCGTCAGGAGAAAATCATGATACGTGGAATTTTACTGGCTGCCTTTGTAGCCATGTTAACGCCGCTGGCAATGCACACCGCTCAGGCCTCAGGGTCATCAATTAATCTTGCGCCGGGCGTATCGCTTCATCTGGGCGATCGCGACCGCCGCGGCTACTACTGGGACGGCAACCGCTGGCGCGAGCCGCGCTGGTTTAACGATCGCTATGCGTATAAAGAGCGTCGCTGGTGGCGACACGAAGCGTGGCGACGTCATCAGCAGTGGGAACGCGAACGCCAGTGGCACGCGCGCGACCGACAACGTCGTTGGGAGCATGAACGACGCCACTGGCACCACGAACGCCGCGCGTACCACCGTTATCCGGAACGCTATCGCTAAAGCGCGTCGGTCGGCCCGCGCATCGGCAGATCACCTGAGGCGATAGCGCTAGAGTTAGAGGTGTTTCACTCTTGCCATAACAAACCCATCCCAGCCCTTTTCACCTACGGTTTGAATGGCTGTGGCCTCCAGACGGGCATCGCTGGAAAGCAGCTCGAAAAACGCACGTACCCCCTGCACGTTGATGTCTGCGGAATCGGCATCGGTTACCGCCCCGCCGCGCACAACGTTGTCGGCGATAATCACGCTGCCAGGACGAGCCAGGGCTAATGCCCAATTCAGGTAAGCGGGATTATTTTTCTTATCCGCGTCGATAAAGATGAGATCAAAGGGTCCCTGCAGGTGAGGCAGTACATCCAGCGCCGCACCGATGCGCAGATCGACGCGTCCAGACAACCCGGCATTGCGGATGTTATCACTGGCAACCTGCGCATGATGGGCGTCGGCTTCAAGGGTGGTGATTTTCCCTTCTTCGCCCAGCGCCTGCGCCATCAGGATGGTGCTGTAACCCCCAAGCGTGCCGATTTCCAGTACGCGTGCTGCGTTTAGCATTTTGATAAACAGTGCAAGCATGTTGCCTTGCAGGGCAGAAACGTCGTGGGCAGGCAGCCCCGCCTGACTGTTGGCAACCAGCGCGGCTTGAGCAAGGCGATTGGTAGGGAGGAGTAACTGAGAAAAATAGTCGTCGACCGCGGCCCATTTTGCGTGGTCTTCTGAAGGATAATCCGGCTTCCGCATCATTCTGCTCCTGAGTCATTGAGACAGAAGAAAATATAAACCAATGCGGATAAACCCCAAGACAATATCATTCACACCGAAAACAGACGCCTGCCTGACCGTTTATCAGGCAGGCGCGTTACATTCCCATTGCCTGACCGATTAACAGATAAGCGTTAAGACTCACCACCAGCACCACGATGACGCGCCCCGTATTTTGCATCAGCCGTGAATTGACCAACGCATCGCCCATCAGCTCACGGTTGCCGGTAAACGCCAGCAGCGGAATGAGTGCCAGTGCGATACCGAAGCTGAGCAGCACCTGACTCATGACTAACACGCGCGTCGGGTCCCAGCCCGCCCAGATTACGAGAAACGAGGGCACCATGGTCACTGCACGTCGCACCCACAGTGGAATATAGAATTTAATAAACCCTTGCATAACCACCTGACCGGCCAGGGTGCCGACCACGGTTGAAGACAGCCCCGCCGCGACCAGGCTTAGGCCAAATACCGTTGCGGCAGCGTGCCCCAGCAGAGGCTGTAGCGTGGTGTAAGCCTGATCGAGTTCGGCAATCCCACTATGGCCGCTAAAATGGAAGGCGGCAGCGGCCGTGGCCATCATCGCCAGGTTGACAAACCCCGCAATGGTCATGGCAATGGCGACATCCAGTTTGGTCGAGGAATAGCGCTGAGCCTGACTGTCATCGCTTTTCCCCTGGGTTAAGGCGGAATGCAGATAAATCACGTGCGGCATAATGGTGGCTCCCAGTACGCCGGCGGCAAGAAAGACCGCGTCGGTATTGGGCAGTGACGGCAGCGCCATGCCTTTAACCAGTTCACTCACTTTTGGCTGTGAGAAAAACAGCTCCACAATGTAAGCCGCCGCCACAAACAGCAGTAGCCCGCCAATCACCAGCTCCAGCGGTTTTTGCCCACGATTTTGCAGCATCAAAATTAGCACGGTGGCCACGCCGGTCAGCACGGCGCCCTGCATCAGAGATATCCCCAATAGCAGTTTGAATCCCAGGGCTGCACCGATGAACTCTGCCAGATCGGTCGCCATGGCAATGATTTCTGCCTGCACCCAATAGAACCATACCGCCGGACGGGGAAAACGATCGCGGATATGTTCAGCCAGGTTTTTACCCGTTGCGATGCCCAGCTTTGCTGACATTAACTGAATAAGCATGGCCATGATGTTGGCCCATACCACCACCCACAGCAGTTGATAACCGTAAGCGGCACCGGCCTGAATATTGGTCGCAAAGTTACCCGGATCGATATAGCCGATAGCGGCGATAAAAGCAGGCCCCAACAGGGCGAGTTTGACTTTTCTGGCTCCGCGAGCGGCGCGCTCGGCGGCACGGCTTTCAAACATAGTGGCTACCCTGTCTTTGTTATACCTGTGCAGCTTAAGGCGACGCAGGCGCAAGTGAAATTTGGTTTTGGTAATCGCTGTAATAGATAGTGCTATGAAGTATAGCCTTTGCTATACCCTGGGTATGTAAAAACCCTACAACTTAAGGCGCAATTCCGTCACTCTACGTGTTGTGTAAATTACAGACAATAGATTTAAGTGAATATGATGTGAACAATTTGGTTACAGGGCGTGATCGGTGAGAGTTTTCTGAGAAATTTGGCGATATTGAATACTTATATTGTGGTAGAGATCTCGTTTTTCGGTAAGCCGTTACATAGAATACGCAGCAAAATACAATCCTCCTCAAATTTGGAGCAATCATGTCCCATATTTTGCAGTTTCTTTTAGCACTAGTGGTTGTCGGTGTGCTGGCCTTGCTGGTCAGCCACGACAGAAAAAGTATTCGAATTCGCTACATCGTACAGCTTCTGGTCATCGAAATCATTCTGGCATGGTTCTTCCTGAACTCGGAAGCCGGTCTGGGCTTCGTCAAAGGATTTGCCGGTTTCTTCGATCATCTTCTGAAATATGCGGCTCAGGGCACTAATTTCGTCTTCGGCAACATGAATGATAAAGGCCTCGCCTTCTTCTTCCTGAACGTGCTGTGCCCCATTGTGTTCATCTCGGCGCTGATCGGTATTCTCCAGCACTTCCGCATCCTGCCATGGGTGATTCGCGGTATCGGTACTGTGTTGTCCAAGATTAACGGAATGGGCAAACTGGAATCGTTTAACGCCGTAAGCTCTCTGATTTTGGGACAGTCTGAGAACTTTATCGCGTACAAAGATATCCTGGGCAAGATGTCACAACGTCGTATGTACACCATGGCGGCAACCGCGATGTCGACGGTTTCTATGTCTATCGTGGGTGCTTACATGACCATGCTGCAGCCTAAGTATGTGGTCGCGGCGCTGGTGCTGAATATGTTCAGTACCTTTATTGTGCTGTCGCTCATTAACCCTTACCGCGTAGACAGCGAAGAAGATCTGCAGTTGCAGGACCTGCATCAGGGTCAGAGCTTCTTTGAGATGCTGGGCGAATACATTCTTGCTGGTTTCCGCGTCGCCATTATCGTTGCGGCCATGCTGATTGGTTTTATCGCACTGATTTCCGGCCTGAACGCGCTGTTTGACTTCATTTTCGGTGTCACCTTCCAGGGCGTGCTGGGTTATGTCTTCTATCCGTTTGCCTGGGTAATGGGCGTGCCGTCTGGCGAAGCGCTGCAGGTTGGCAGCATCATGGCAACGAAACTGGTTTCCAATGAGTTTGTGGCTATGATGGATCTGCAGAAAGTTGCCGGTCAGCTGTCACCCAATGCAGAAGGCATCCTGTCGGTGTTCCTGGTCTCGTTCGCTAACTTCTCGTCTATCGGTATCGTTGCCGGTGCGATTAAGGGCCTGAACGAAGAGCAAGGTAACGTGGTTTCACGCTTTGGTTTGAAACTGCTGTACGGCTCAACCCTGGTCAGCGTGCTGTCTGCGGCGATTGCAGGCCTGGTACTGGCATTCTGAGTTAGCGCTCTGCAAAACATTAAGGCGAGTCAAATGACTCGCCTTTTTTATCTTTATCCCGCCTGCTTGCTGGCTTGTGTTCAGACACAATGCTTGATCACGCTTACCACCCTCATCAATACTGCCCGACTAGTGGGAGCGCGCCCCGATTATAATCCAGAGCGAATCCCCTCTTTCAACCGGTTATGTTTGTTTGACAGGAGCCATGATGAGTCTGGACCCCGACGGCTATATTCCCACGCTGCCGACAGCTGACGTTCAGCCGGCGTTTCAGGCTGTCGTCAACGCAGCTGTGGCCCGTCTGAGCGCTGACTATCGGGATGGCCTGCACAGCATTTATCTTTACGGTAGCGTGGCGTGCGGAAACGCCGTCAAGTGCAGATCGGATTTAGATCTGTGTTTACTCTTCAGCCATCCACTCCGGCAAGAGCAGCAAGCCAGACTGTCAGCGTTAAAACAGGCGCTGGCGGAAGAGCATCCTGTGGTGAGTAAAGTCGATTTTGATATCGGCACGGTCAATGAGGCACTCGCGCCGGAAAACCGCCTTTCCTGGGGCTACTGGTTAAAGCACCACTGCCGCTGTCTCTATGGCCAGGATCTCTCTGTGTACTTTGAACGTTTCCGCCCGTCCCGCGCGTTGGCACGGGCAATAAACGGTGATGTCGCAGCGGTATTGAGTGGCTATGCCACGTTATTATCCCGCACCAGCCAGGCTCGTGAGCAGCAGCAATACCAGCGTGCGGTGGCCAGAAAACTGATTCGCTCAACCAATATGTTACGCACAGATAACGATATCGACTGGCCACGCAGCCTGGAGGATCATGTTGTGCGATTCGTTGCGCGTCATCCGGAACGTGAAGACGCGATCGCCTTCTTTTTAGCAGAGAGCAAGACGCCACAGGCAACTGTTGCGGAATTTACTTCACGCCTTAATGATTTCAGTCGATGGCTGTTGCAGCGATTAGGTTGAACGGGGGCGGAATCCAGGCGTAAGTGGAGTGAGAACGCAACGCAGTGCAGTTGAAAGATGTCAGGAGGCGATAAGCGGGATATGTATAACAGATGCGCTTATAAGCAAGCGCTAGGAACAAAATGATAATGGCTGAAAAGCCAGAGATTTGGTGGAGATAAGCGGGATCGAACCGCTGACCTCTTGCATGCCATGCAAGCGCTCTCCCAGCTGAGCTATACCCCCACATCTGGAAATCGTTTTTTCAGTGCCAAACTTTTGGGAAGAAGTTTGGTGGAGCTAAGCGGGATCGAACCGCTGACCTCTTGCATGCCATGCAAGCGCTCTCCCAGCTGAGCTATAGCCCCGTACCGAAAAAACCGTCGTGTTAAGCGACGGACGGCATAATATGAAACCCCCCATGGAGTGTCAACGGCAAAATCACATTCTGTGTTTGATCGCTGAAAAAGACGGCAAACTCAGCGTGATGACGGGCGTTTGTTTCTCTCTTGCCCTTGTTAACATCATGAAAGGAGCCTGGGTTTGATGAGTAATTTTTTATCGGCTGCTAGGTTAATACGCGGTTAAATATGTTATAGGAATTATCTTGTCTTCCCTGTAATGTCGTGTAAAACTTAGCCCGCTATGTAATACGGCTGCATGGTTTTCTCCAGCGCACCGTTCTTCAACCAGGCGTTTTCGCTCCAATACTAAAATCAATAGAGAATATATGTCGCTGCATACACCCAAAGAGATCGCCCAACTGGCGATTCAGGCTGGCGTGGCAAAAAGCCATGCCTCCATTAGTTCCTTAATTATTCTTGGCTTCATGGCAGGTGCCTTCATCGCTACAGGCTTCTTGTTGGATGTCCACGTTATCAACTCACTCCCAGCGGACTGGGGTTCATTTGGCGGCTTTTTAGGTGCTGCGGTGTTCCCGGTCGGTTTAATCCTGACCATTCTGGCCGGTGGCGAGCTGTTAACCGGCAATATGATGACGTTGCCTGTTGCCTGGTTTGCACGCCGCGTAAGTGGCTACAGCGTATTACGTAACTGGTTCTGGGTAACCATTGCGAACTTCCTTGGCAGCATCGCTATCGCCTGGTTCTTTGGGCATATGCTGGCCATGACCGAAGGCGACTACCTGAAAAAGACATTGGCTATTGCTAACGCAAAAGTGCATGCCGATTTTCTGCACGCCTTTATCTCTGGCATCGGCTGTAACTGGCTGGTATGTCTTGCCGTGTGGCTGGCATTCGCCAGTAAAGATGTGGTAGGCAAAATTTTCGCTATGTGGTTCCCGGTTATGGCGTTCGTCGCCATCGGCTTCCAGCACGTTGTCGCGAATATGTTCATCATCCCTGCTGCGATTTTCGCCGGACAGATGAGCTGGGCTGAATATTTCCCCAACTTCGTGGCGGTATTCTTAGGTAACGCCGTTGGCGGTGCCGTCTTCGTTGGTCTGGCTTACTTCCTCGCTTTCCGCCCCGCTGCCGAGCAGCCACGCACCGCGCAATAAACTTTCTTTGCCTTTTGTTGAGAGACAAAAGGCAATTTCGTTTCCAGTTACTTTCACGCGTTACGATTTGCTGTAATATGTATGGCTAATGTATTTAACAGGGACAGCATCGTGAAAAAGGAATGGCTAACTCCGGAAGAACTGGCAATCGAAACGGGCTACAGTCGGCAGACGGTGAACAAATGGATCAAACGCGAGAACTGGACGACCACGCCAAAGCCGGGTGTTCAGGGCGGAAAAGCAAGACTGATTCATATTGATGAACGCGTGAAAAGTTTCATTCAGTCGACGCGCAATCTTAATGAACCCACGGCAAATTACACGCCTCCAGCGAATTCTTTACCTGCGTTATTGATAAGCTCTGTCCAGCAAATGAGTCAGAATGAACAAGATCAGCTTACGGCGTTGATTCTGCGGGAAGGGATTAAAGGTGTACTCGGCCGTCTGGGGATTAGTGAAGAGTAAGAAACCGGAAGCGTAATGCTTCCGGTTTTTTTTATTAGTTCTGTGCTTCGCGCTCGGCAATAAAGGCCAGCGCTTTTTCAATACGCGCGACACTGCGGGTGCGACCAATCGCTTCCACCGTGACATCCAGTCCTGGGGACTGACCTGCGCCGGTCACGGCAACGCGCAGTGGCATTCCCACTTTACCCATGCCTACGCCCAGCTCATCCGCGCTCTGCTGAATCGCCTGATGCACGGTTTCGGCATTCCAGTCAGTCAATGCAGCCAGCTTATCGCGAACCACTTCCAGTGGTTGACGTGCAACCGGACGCAGATGCTTTTTCGCGGCATCGGCATCGAATTCTGAAAAGTCCTGATAAAAATAGTGGCATGACGCCGCCATCTCTTTCAGCGTCTTACAGCGCTCACCGAGCAAGGTCACCAGCTTCGCCAGCTCCGGGCCAGTGCGGGTATCAATATTCTGCTGTTCGATGTGCCATTGCAGATGTGTTGCCACATATTCTGGCGGCAGCGCGTTGATGTAGTGATGATTTAACCACTGCAGCTTTTCGGTATTAAAGGCGCTGGCGGACTTACTGACCGCGTCCAGGCTAAACAGCTCTGTCATTTCTTTGACAGAGAAGATTTCCTGATCGCCATGAGACCAGCCCAGACGTACTAAATAGTTAAGCAAGGCTTCTGGCAGATAGCCGTCATCACGGTATTGCATGACGCCTACCGCACCATGTCGCTTAGACAGTTTTTTACCGTCGTCGCCCAGGATCATAGAAACGTGGGCATAAACCGGTACCTGTGCACCGATAGCCTTGAGAATATTGATCTGGCGCGGGGTGTTGTTGATGTGATCTTCACCACGCACAACATGGGTAATGCCCATATCCCAGTCGTCGACCACGACGCAGAAGTTATACGTCGGTGAGCCATCGGTGCGACGGATTATCAGATCGTCAAGCTCCTGATTGCTGAACTCAATCGGGCCACGAATCTGGTCATCAAAAATAACCGATCCCTCTTGTGGATTACGGAAGCGCACCACATGCGGTTCATCATCGGCATGATGTTCATGGCTGTCGCGGCAACGGCCGTCGTAACGCGGTTTTTCACCGTTAGCCATTTGCGTTTCACGCAGCGCTTCCAGACGCTCTCTGGAGCAGTAACATTTATAAGCCGTACCCGCTTCCTGCATTTCATCAATAACGGCGTTATAGCGATCGAAACGTTTAGTCTGGTAATAAGGACCTTCATCCCAATCCAGGCTCAGCCAGTTCATCCCATCCATAATGGCTTCAATGGCTTCCGGTGTTGAACGCTCAAGATCGGTATCTTCAATGCGCAGCACAAACTCGCCCTGATGATGACGGGCAAAGAGCCATGAGTAGAGGGCGGTACGCGCGCCACCTACATGTAAGAAGCCGGTGGGGCTTGGCGCGAAGCGAGTTTTGATTTTCATTCAGTATTGCCTTAAATGCGCAGGTTCGTTGTCTGGATGACAAAAAACAGGTTAGACGCGAAAAGAGTGCGCATATTCTAGCATCTGATGATGAATCCTCAATGCATGCAAGGCAGCTGAGCGCCAGCAAACCCTATATTTCTGCTAAGAAAACCAGCACATTGGATAAAATCGCTACGGGATGTTTAAAATTAAACCGAACGCACAATTATGTTTTAAAAAGCGTTGACTCAAAATCAACTATCCCTATAATGCGACTCCACACAGCGGGGGTGATTAGCTCAGTTGGTAGAGCATCTCCCTTACAAGGAGGGGGTCGGCGGTTCGAACCCGTCATCACCCACCAC
>NZ_JALNPN010000059.1:0-367 GCF_024520835.1 Pantoea sp. Fr+CA_20 | reverse complement strand
AAGAGCAGCGTCGCCTGCAGCAGGCGCAGCTGGTCAACGAGGTTGCCACCCAGGCGCTTGACGTTTACAACACCTATGAAACCGCCCGCGCCACGCGTGCCGCCACGGCCAGCCTGGCGGATACCGATATGCGTACGGCTCTCGAAGCGCAGGCCAGAACACTACTGGATGAGGCGCATGAGAATGATCCAAAAGTCGACAACAGCAGGCAGGCGGTGGTCAGCAAGGCATGGCAGATGGCCTATGACCAGGCGATTGTCCGTCAGGGCGCGGACATGGGCGGAAGCGTGCGCACCGGGGTCAACGCGGTAGTCAACGCCCTGCAGGCGCTGGCGGGCGGTGACATAAAGGCTGCACTGGCGCAGGG
>NZ_JALNPN010000058.1:0-371 GCF_024520835.1 Pantoea sp. Fr+CA_20 | reverse complement strand
CTTCATAAGCCACATGAGGACATCCCCATGAAGAAGCGTTTTTCCGACGAACAGATCATCAGTATTCTCCGCGAGGCTGAAGCCGGAGTTTCTGCCCGTGAACTCGATCAGTGGGCCTTTGAGCATGGAGTGGAGCTGCGACTTATCCAGCCCGGCAAGCCGACGCAGAACGGATTTATTGAGAGTTTTAACGGACGCTTTCGCGATGAATGCCTGAATGAACACTGGTTCAGCGACGTCAGTCATGCCAGGAAAACCATCAGCGAATGGCGTCAGGATTATAACGAATGTCGCCCGCACTCCACGCTGAATTATCAGACGCCGTCTGAATTTGCAGCGAGCTGGAGAAAGGGTAATTCTGAGAGTGAAGG
>NZ_JALNPN010000057.1:0-376 GCF_024520835.1 Pantoea sp. Fr+CA_20 | reverse complement strand
GGGAACCTGCGGTTGGATCACCTCCTTACCTGAAGATACCTTCCCGCGTAGTGCTCACACAGATTGTCTGATAGAAAAGTAATGAGCAAAGCGTCTACGCGTTGGGGTGCGGTAACAATAACTATTGTCGCCTGATTATATAATCTCACCTTCACGTGAAATTACCCGTGTCTGTTGCACAAGTATTTCACGTCCCCTTCGTCTAGAGGCCCAGGACACCGCCCTTTCACGGCGGTAACAGGGGTTCGAATCCCCTAGGGGACGCCACTTGCTTGGTGACAGGTGAAAGGTGTTGCCCCCATATCTTAAAGATGACTTACGAGTCGTGTTTAAGATATTGCTCTTTAACAATCCGGAACAAGCTGAAAATTTGAAA
>NZ_JALNPN010000056.1:0-411 GCF_024520835.1 Pantoea sp. Fr+CA_20 | reverse complement strand
AGGTTAAGCTACCTACTTCTTTTGCAACCCACTCCCATGGTGTGACGGGCGGTGTGTACAAGGCCCGGGAACGTATTCACCGTGGCATTCTGATCCACGATTACTAGCGATTCCGACTTCACGGAGTCGAGTTGCAGACTCCGATCCGGACTACGACGCACTTTATGAGGTCCGCTTGCTCTCGCGAGGTCGCTTCTCTTTGTATGCGCCATTGTAGCACGTGTGTAGCCCTACTCGTAAGGGCCATGATGACTTGACGTCATCCCCACCTTCCTCCGGTTTATCACCGGCAGTCTCCTTTGAGTTCCCGACCGAATCGCTGGCAACAAAGGATAAGGGTTGCGCTCGTTGCGGGACTTAACCCAACATTTCACAACACGAGCTGACGACAGCCATGCAGCACCTGTCTCA
>NZ_JALNPN010000055.1:0-419 GCF_024520835.1 Pantoea sp. Fr+CA_20 | reverse complement strand
GTTAATCACAAGCGCGTGTACCGCCTTTATCATCTGAACGGGCTGGGCGTTAAACGCAGACGTCGTCGTAAAGGGCTTGCAACAGAACGTCTGCCGCTGCTCCGCCCGGCGGCGCCCAACATGACCTGGTCGATGGATTTCGTCATGGATGCGCTGGCTACTGGTCGCAGGATCAAGTGCCTTACCTGCGTCGATGACTTCACAAAGGAATGCCTGACGGTCACTGTTGCCTTCGGGATTTCAGGCGTGCAGGTCACGCGTATTCTGGACAGCATTGCGCTGTTTCGCGGCTATCCGGCTACGATAAGAACCGATCAGGGCCCGGAGTTTACCTGCCGCGCGCTCGATCAGTGGGCCTTTGAGCATGGAGTGGAGCTGCGACTTATCCAGCCCGGCAAGCCGACGCAGAACGGATTTAT
>NZ_JALNPN010000054.1:0-506 GCF_024520835.1 Pantoea sp. Fr+CA_20 | reverse complement strand
ACCGTTCTGGCTAAAACCAACGGTGGCCAGGCGCGTGCGTTCGACCAGATCGACAGCACCCCGGAAGAAAAAGCACGTGGTATCACCATCAACACTGCACACGTTGAGTATGAAACCCCGTCTCGCCACTATGCGCACGTTGACTGCCCAGGCCACGCCGACTATGTGAAAAACATGATCACCGGTGCTGCGCAGATGGACGGCGCGATCCTGGTTGTTGCTGCGACTGACGGCCCAATGCCGCAGACCCGTGAGCACATCCTGCTGGGTCGTCAGGTAGGCGTTCCTTACATCATCGTGTTCCTGAACAAGTGTGACATGGTTGATGACGAAGAGCTGCTGGAACTGGTTGAGATGGAAGTCCGTGACCTGCTGTCACAGTACGACTTCCCGGGCGACGATACTCCAATCGTTCGCGGTTCAGCTCTGAAAGCGCTGGAAGGCAACCCAGAGTGGGAAGAGAAAATCGTTGAGCTGGCTGGTCACCTGGATAACTACATCCCGGA
>NZ_JALNPN010000053.1:0-512 GCF_024520835.1 Pantoea sp. Fr+CA_20 | reverse complement strand
CCGGTTGGCTGAAGCGCTGTTATCCGGATAATCAGGAAATGTATGTGTCACACGAAACGATTTATAAAACGCTTTTTATACAAACCCGGGGGGCATTAAAAAAAGAGCTGCAGCAATGCCTCAGAAGCGGAAGAGTGGTTCGTAGATCCAGAACATCATCGCTTAAAGGGAAAGGGTTAGGATCAATCCCGGATGCGATACCGATAAGCGAAAGGCCACCTGAAGTCGCAGACAGAGCCATACCGGGTCACTGGGAAGGTGATCTGATCCAGGGCTCGAAAAACTCCTATATCGTCACTCTCGTAGAACGCCATTCCCGCTTTGTTATGCTGGCCAAAATCAGAGACAACAAGACCATAACGGTTATATCTGCACTCATCAGACAAGCCCGGGAATTACCTGCTGAGCTTTATAAAACACTAACATGGGATCGGGGGGCTGAAATGACCAGCCACACCCGATTTACTGTAGCGACAGACATTCAGATTTATTTCTGTGATCCACAATCGCCC
>NZ_JALNPN010000052.1:0-521 GCF_024520835.1 Pantoea sp. Fr+CA_20 | reverse complement strand
CCGGTACGTGCAATCGATATGCCATTCCTGCTGCCAATCGAAGACGTATTCTCAATCTCTGGTCGTGGTACCGTTGTGACCGGTCGTGTAGAGCGCGGCATCGTTAAAGTCGGCGACGAAGTTGAAATCGTGGGTATCAAAGATACAGCGAAATCAACCTGTACCGGCGTTGAAATGTTCCGCAAACTGCTGGACCAGGGTCAGGCAGGCGAAAACTGTGGTGTTCTGCTGCGCGGTATCAAGCGTGAAGACATCCAGCGTGGTCAGGTACTGGCTAAGCCGGGCTCAATCAAGCCACACACCAAGTTTGAGTCAGAAGTCTACGTTCTGTCTAAAGACGAAGGTGGCCGCCATACTCCGTTCTTCAAGGGCTACCGTCCACAGTTCTACTTCCGTACCACAGACGTGACCGGTTCAGTAGAGCTGCCAGAAGGCGTTGAGATGGTCATGCCGGGCGACAACATCAAAATGGTTGTTACCCTGATTCACCCAATCGCAATGGACGAAGGTCTGCGCTTCGC
>NZ_JALNPN010000051.1:0-637 GCF_024520835.1 Pantoea sp. Fr+CA_20 | reverse complement strand
CGCCCTTCATCGCCTCTGACTGCCAGGGCATCCACCGTGTACGCTTAGTCGCTTAACCTCACAACCCACAGGCGTTTATCTGTAATACCGTAACGGCTGCGCGTAAAGAATGCGTCGTTGCGCGGTGCTCGCCATGCTCACGTACTTCAGTACGCTCCGCTGGCTGTGCGCCGACGCGCCTTGCTTTCTTCACTGCTCGCGCGCTACTGCATAACAGTTAGCTTGTAAGCTGTAAGCTTTTGAGAGACTCGAACACACGTCATCATTCTTTATTACGGAAGAATGCGAGCATGTGTCGTTTCAAATTTTCAGCTTGTTCCGGATTGTTAAAGAGCAATATCTTAAACACGACTCGTAAGTCATCTTTAAGATATGTGGGCAACACCTTTCACCTGTCACCAAGCAAGTGGCGTCCCCTAGGGGATTCGAACCCCTGTTGCCGCCGTGAAAGGGCGGAGTCCTAACCGCTAGACGAAGGGGACACAGACGTGTCTCGACTTCGCAGCCGTCTTGCTCATTACTTTTCTATCAGACAATCTGTGTGAGCACTTCGCGGGAAAGTATCTTCAGGTAAGGAGGTGATCCAACCGCAGGTTCCCCTACGGTTACCTTGTTACGACTTCACCCCAGTCATGAA
>NZ_JALNPN010000050.1:0-1040 GCF_024520835.1 Pantoea sp. Fr+CA_20 | reverse complement strand
TGGCGGAATGGAAAATGTGAAGGTAAACAAACCGACATTACTAACTGATGGTTGTATCTAATACTGGGGGCAGGTCAATTCAGCCAGATCAATGCGAAACGCTAGCCACCCATTCCCCCACTTTCATCCACAAAATGTCGTCCAAAAACGTTGTAAGTATTTCATCTTATTGAGGACTTAACTGTGGCAAAGAGGTTAAGCCCGATATACAGACAGGCAAAATCATGGTGAAAGCGAGGGTCTTTTTTCAACCCTGTAAGAGATTCTCTGCGATGATATCTGCTTTGTGCCAGAAGCGAACGTTGCTGACCCAAGAATGTACTAATCTGCGGAGAGCAAGCCAGAGTGTATAGCAATGGAGTGAAACTTATGAGAATTGTTGAGATATTGCAGTACACCCTAAAACCCGGTACCGGTCAGAAGTTTCATCAAGTCATGGTAGACATAAGTGTTCCTCTGCATCATGAGGCGGGTATCGATGTCGTTGTATTCGGTTGCTCACTGCATGACGAGGATTCGTACTACCTGATTCGGGCATTTGATGACATTGAGCATATGGAGGCATCGCAGGAAGCATTTTACGGGAGTGAGGCTTGGCAGAATGGACCTCGAACAGCAATCATCGAACGGATCAAAACTAGCGTGAAGGCAGTCATAACTTTGCCTGAAACGGTGGTTGAAGGACTGAGAAATCAAGTAACGACTGGCTTTTATTAAATACGAGCGAATGGCAAAATCGCGGCAGAAGCGCTACTCAATGTACTGGCTGAAACGCAGAAGATAACCATCCGGATCCTGCACAAGAAACTCTCGCTGGCAGGCAATTTTTTCTCCGATGTTGTAGTGATTATCACAGAAGTAGCCATAATAACACTTTACCGCCAGCAAAGTTTTTTTCTCGCTTTTTACAGAATTCACAATCGCAAGTTAGAGTTAAAAATGTCATTTAGATGTCCGCTTAGTGCTGTGAGTTCAACCGATGGATGCAACACACTGGCTAAACCGCTCTGCGGGTGATTCATAGTCTAGCGTTTTTCTCG